>JAOAEV010000067.1 GCA_026416585.1 Chlorobiota bacterium
ATCGAGAAGTTTTTCGATGTTCGCTTCGATTTGCTGCCTGCGGGGCGAGACCGCCACACGGCTATACCACGGCGTTCGCCGCAGCAGCATTCGCATCAGTGCAGTCGGCGGCATTCGGATCGCAATCGCAAGAAGCTCGTCGAGCAACGCACGTGCATCGGCGATAGCACTGTTGCCATCATGTTCGACAAAACTGACCATCCGCTCATAGAGGGAGCCATGCGTCGGCGGAGTTGTTGCAATGAGGGTCAGTTGGCTATCGTCGAGACCGACAAACGGCGATCGAAGAAATGTCGCAAGAGCGATGTCATCGTGACGGTTGTGCACTAACCGCAGGAATGCTGTCACGTCGAGAATTTCCTGCGTTCGGTAGAATCCACGACCGCTTTCGATGCGGAATGGAAGACCGGCTTGGCGCAATGCGCGCACATATGGCTCGAACGTACTAAACTTTCGCGCCAGTAGAACAATGTCTCGATACTGCACCGGTCGAAAGCCACCACGGACTCCGTCATCCCCGACGATATGTTCATCCCAAACCTGAAGTGGCTCGGCTGCCGTACAGTGCACAATGTGCCGCGCGACCAACGTTGCTTCGTCTGTCTGCTCATCATCACTCGCGGAGATCAGCAGTGCAACTGCACTGGTAGGACATCTCTCCTCTGGTCGCGCCGTACAGAGTTCTTCGTAGCCAACATCATAGCCACGAGTACTCTCGGGCATTATCGAACGCATAACAGTATTGACCACTGCAACAAGCGCCGGCGTCATACGAAACGACGTTTGCAGTCGCACGTCTGCACCAGCACCGCCTGCAGCAACGATGTCGTTCCGCGCACGCTCGAAGACGCGTACATCGGCACCGCGGAACCCATAGATGCTTTGCTTCGGATCGCCAACGATGAACAATTCCGGCACACCTTCGACCACATGCGGAAGCGGTATGAGCTTCTGAAGCAAGTCGTACTCGATGGGGTCGGTATCTTGAAATTCGTCAACGAGCACGTGCTGAATCTCACGAACAAGACGCTCACGGACCGTAGACACATCGAGTAACTTCACAGCCCGCCGTTGGAGATCATCCGGCCCGAAGGCTGCCAAGAGGTTCTTTTCTCGATCCATCCACAGCAGTGCTTCGCGAGCAAGTCGCTGGAGGAGGACTACAGCGTTCCATGCTTGGATTTCGATTTCCTGTGTTGTGTCTATTGCATGTTGGAGTACACGGCAGCGCTGAGTAGAACGTAGCAATTCTGTCGCGTTTGCCAGATACTTCCACGGCGAACGGAGCGAATCTGATGAACGCTCGTGGAATATCCCCAACGCTTCACGTAGGATAGAACGCCATGGCGCATCTGCATCGAAGCGCCCGATGGTATGCACGCTCTGCTGAAGCTGGTCGAGGATACGTTCAACCTCTTCCAAAGGCGGCGACTTTTTGATTTTCGGTGGAAGTGACTGCTCATTCGCTTGCCACAACAGCCGCCGCCACAATGACAACTGGTCATCAGCAATTGCGCGCAGCGCAGAGCCAACGCGGAGGACGATCTCATCTGGCTCGGAACTATCAGCGAGCGACTCGATGTGTTGTGCATCACTAAGCACCTGGTTGAGCGCATTCTCGAGAGTTTGGTAGGAACCAAACACCATCAGCAGATCCGCCACATCGTTGCGGCGGTGATCAGCAAGCCATTGCTCGACAGTGATGCGGATCGCATCCCGCATCAAACGTACAGTATCGGCAGCACTGAGTTCACCGAAGGTTGGTTCGATTCCTGCTTCGATTGGGAACCGGCGGAGCAGACTGCTGCAGTAACTGTGGAACGTCGAAATGTGCGCTCCAATCAAGCGCTCGCGCAAGGTCCGCAGGTACAACAACTGATCGGGCTGCTGGGCTGCTTCAAAAAGCTGGTCAAGCCGCCGCGCTGTGCGGTCGAGCATTTCTGCGGCCGCTTTGCGCGTGAAAGTCATCGCGACGATACGCCGCACGTCGTACCCATCAAGCAGCAGCCGAACGTACCGCTCGACTAATACCCGGGTTTTGCCTGATCCCGCACTCGCGCGGACGATGAGCGGGCCATGCTGGCACACCGCGCGGCGTTGATCGGCTGTCAGTGCTGAAGGCGGTACATACACAGAAACACAACCGGATGGTTATAACTGCCGGCGCAGGCGAGCTACAGGAATTTTCATTTGTTCGCGGTACTTGGCGACTGTCCGACGCGCAACATTGTAGCCGAGCTTTTTCAGCTCTTTGCTGATTTTGTCATCGCTGAGCGGTGCGTCCTTTGGTTCCTGAGCAATAAGTTTTCGAATTGCGTCTTTGATGATGCGAGTGGAGACCTCTTCCCCATCGTCGGTTGTGAGTGCTTCGCTGAAAAAGTATCGTAGCTCGAAAATGCCATAGTCTGTCTGGACATATTTGCCATTGACCACACGGCAGACCGTGGAAATATCCAGCCCAGTCTCATCAGCAACATCTTTGTAGATGAGAGGACGCAGTCCCGAAGGACCTTCCTCAAAGAATCGGCGCTGCAAATGGACGATTGCAGTCATGACTTTGAGCATGGTCGCTTTGCGTTGCTGGAGCGCTGTCAGCAAAAACTTTGCATCTTCCCGTTTGCGGTGTAGCCACCGCCGCGCTTCCTGATTGCGCTCACGTTGGACTTGATGTCGAAGCTGATGATATGCCTGACTCAGCCGTAGTCGCGGCAGTGTTTCTTCGTTAAGTGAAATGAGAAGCTCGCCCGTTTCTTCGTCGCGCTCAACAATGAAGTCTGGGATGATCGTCAGTGCTGCCTCGCCGAGCGATCCACTACCGCCACCTGGTTTTGGGTTGAGACGACGAATAATCTCGACGGCATGACGCAGGTTCTCCTCGTCTGTACCGAGTTTAGCGGCAATATCAGCATAGTGCTTGCGCGCTAAATCATCGAAAGCTTCTTTGAGCACGCGCAACGCCAAATTTTCATACTCGGTGCGATCGGGTTTGGCACGCAATTGAGCGATCAAACACTCCTGCAAGTTTCGGCTACCACAGCCAGGTGGGTCAAGCTCCTGAATTTGTTGGAGCACGTGCTCCGCTTGCACGAGGGTCAACAGGCGAAGATCGTCGTTTGGTTTGCCGGCACGTGCTCGTTCGTACATCAGCTCAGTGATCCGGTCATTAGCTTCATCGAGCACCTCTTTGAGGGGACGTCGCAAGTACCCGTCACCATCAAGGCTACCGATAATTTGTTCTGCCAGTATTTGTTCGGGCTGGTCGAGATCGAGAAACTGCACTTGCTCGAGCAATTCTTCCTCGAAACTCGGGACGTCGCGAATACGCTGGAAGAACGGTTCGTTTTCGTCATCACTATCAGACGCCCCCGGTTCCGCCTCTTTCCACAAGTCAGCGAAGTAATCGAACGACTCTTGAGTGTCTGGTTCGTAGCCAAGTAACCGTTCTTCGAAAGCACTCTCGGTTCCAATCTCCGCTCCCGCCTCCTCAAATGCACGCTCTGTAGTTGCAGCTATATCCACAGCCTCGTCAGCAGGCGCAAGTATTTCCTCGCTCAGTGGTACTTCCTCATCACGAACAACCTCAAGAATAGGATTTTCTTCGAGTTCCTGTTGGATATACTGCTCCAATTGTAACGTTGGTAACTGAAGAAGCTTCAGGTACTGAATCTGCTGTGGTGTCAGCGTTTGTTGCAGCTTCGGAGATAATTCGAGTTTCAGTTTTGACATTTCTCCTCCGCTTCGGTAGTGGACAGACTCAGTGCATCTGCGTATCCAACCCACTGGTGCCCGAATGCACGGACAAGCGCGGGGCGAACAGTATCGTAAACTGTTTGTCCGATGCACTGTCCATGTTTGATAGCAGGACGGCATTCGGGATACCGCTCGTAGCGAAGGCGTCCAGCATCATCGAGACGAACCGGGAAAAGCTGACACGACAGCGGCTTGAGAAAGTCGCTCTTTCCCTCGAGCCACGCCCGATGAAACGCGCACTGTGCCATACCGTCGCGAATGATCGTGAAGATGCATTCTCTATCGCCGACAGTTGCGGTGAACCATTGACCATTTGGTCCACGCTCGGCAACGCCGACGCTGGCGATAACTTGCTGTGCCTGCGGAGAAAGCAACTCTACGATCGTTGGAAGCAGGCGTTCAATGCGCGCACGCTCATCTGTACTCAGCGGTGCACCATAGCAACCCGGGATCGTGCAGCATGCACCCTTGCATTGCGTGAGGTCGCAAGCAAAAGGTTCGGTGAAAATTTCTGCGGCGATCTCGACATCACCGACAGTAAACGTGTGTTCCATGCTGCTGTGGGTCGAACAAGCAATACGTTTCAAACGCAAATTACACAACATGTTTGCATCAAATATGACCGTATTTTGGTGTATTGTGTAATGCTTCACCACAGCTGACAGTGGATATTTCTCTGCTTGTTCCGATCGCACATGGAACTGAAGAACTCGAAGCGGTTGCCATCGTGGATATTGCTCGGCGGGCGAGTTTCCGTGTTCGCATCGCGGGAGAAAGCGAGAACGTCATATGCTCGCGTGGTGTGCGAATTGCTCCGGATATTCTCTGGAGCGACCTTGATGACAGCGAGAATTACGACGCTGTTGTGCTTCCTGGCGGTACCAGCGGCGTCGAATGTTTCATGCGAAGCGACGATCTCCGCCACGTGGTTCGCCGACATGCAGCCGTTGGAGCGCTGATTGGCGCCATCTGCGCTGCACCGCTTGCATTACATCACTTTGGCGTTTTACCACACTCGTGCGTACTGACTAGCCATCCCTCTGTGGCGGATCATTTACGTCAGTACAACTATCGCCACGACCGAGTCGTGCAATCAGGACGCATCGTAACCAGTCGTGGTGCGGGCACTGCGGTTGAGTTCGCGCTGGCAATTGTCGCTACGTTAGCTGGAGAGGAACACGCACGCAACATCGCTAATCACATCATCGCTGTGTAAGTGGATACGATTCTCCACTGGTATCCCATCGGCACGGCATGGCTGGGTATAGAGCACTACCCTGCATCCAACCAAAGCAACTCCACTGCTATTCTCGTCCATGGCTTCCGCGCCTGGCATCGGTGGGGATTTTTTCCATACATTGCTCGAACACTCAGCAGCTTCAACATTGCTACATCCGTCATTGCGCTACCATCAAGTGGGTACGGACCCGCGGGGTTTCAATATGAACTGTTTGCAACAGGAACAATTTCTACCGATTTGGAAGCGCTCAGATATGCACTCGATAACGTTCGGCGAGATAGCGAGCACGTAATTGGTATCGGACATTCTCGTGGCGCATTGCTTCTGGCACTGTGTCATTGGCAGCTCGATTGCCTGACAATGTGGTCACCTCCTCGCTACTTCGGACGCTGGTCCGATCGTCAACGTGCGGAATGGCGCTTGCGTGGTATGTTCAATGCTGGTTCACACCTTGAAACAGGCAAACCGCTCCTTCTGAACATCAGCTACCTTGACGACCTAGAGCAAAACGATTACAATGCTCAGCTCGATCGCGCTCTTGTAGAGAGCAATACACCCACGTGCGTTATTGTCGGTCAGCAGGACATGGTGGCACCACCACGTCAAGCAGAAGAGTTGTTCGCAGTACTCCAAATGTCCAACCGTTGCTTGCGTATTATCCCTGGTGCTGGCCACACGTTCGGGATCTCTCACGGCTCGCCGATGCCCACTCCTCCTCTGATGCAGGCACTTAATGCTACGCTCGAGTTTCTCCGGACATGCTGTCCACAGAGCGGTAACTTCGCTTCTAACGCAATAATCAATGGCACGCAATGAAAGCACCGCGTAATCTCACAGCCAAGACGAAAATTTTGTGCACTGTTGGTCCGGCAATC
This sequence comes from Chlorobiota bacterium, assembly GCA_026416585.1. Taxonomy (GTDB): domain Bacteria; phylum Bacteroidota; class Ignavibacteria; order Kapaibacteriales; family NICIL-2; genus NICIL-2. The sequence continues at coordinate 5,866 of JAOAEV010000067.1, forward strand.
GGAACAGAAGAAAAACTCGTTGCCGCCATCACTGCTGGCGCGTCAGCATTCCGACTGAACATGAGTCACAGCACACATACCGTACATCGGCAGTACACTGCTGCAATTCGTGCCGCCGAAAAAATCACGGGCACACACATTCCCATCATTGTTGATTTACAGGGTCCCAAACTTCGAGTCGGCGACCTTGGTGAGGGCATCTCGCTGATCGCAGGACGAGAAATCGTGTTGGCTGACCCTGCAGTTGTGCGTCGGAAACGCCTGACAATGCCCGACGGCGCTGTTCCCATTGATTATCCTACACTGGTAAAAGACATTCGCCGTGGAGACACCATCTTGTTTGACGATGGTTTGCTTTCAGTGAAAGTAATCGACGTGCGCGATCCGTTCGTCAAGGCTGTCGTAGTCAACGGCGGTTTACTCCGCTCGCGCAAGGGTATCAACCTACCCGGTGTGGCTGTATCGGCACCCAGCCTGACAGCAAAGGACCGTCGTGATCTTGATTTTGCGATTGCTGAAGGTGCCGACTATGTAGCAATCTCGTTTGTTCGATCGGCCAAGGACATCGAGCATGTGCGGCGATACCTGGCACAGCGGAATGCCGAAATCGGGGTCATTGCCAAGATTGAAAGACCCGAAGCAGTCGCCGACATCGAGAACATCGTCGCCGCCAGCGATGCAATCATGGTTGCACGCGGCGACTTGGGGGTTGAGATACCCGCTGCCCACGTACCACTGGTGCAAAAGCGCATCATCACACGGTGCAACATTTACGGCAAACCGGTCATCACAGCTACGCAAATGCTCGAATCAATGGTGACCAACCCTCGTCCAACACGTGCAGAAGCCAGTGACGTTGCTAATGCTGTTCTCGATGGCACCGATGTGGTCATGCTCAGTGCCGAAACAAGCGTCGGTGCCTATCCACTCGAAGCAATTGCAATGATGCGCACCATCTGTACCGAAGCAGAACGTGAACTGCTCAGCCATCGCCGACCTGCAGAGACCTATCAGCGCATTCCATCAGCAAGCACCGAGAACACCGATGCAATTGCCGCTGCAGCGGCACTTATTGCCGAAAATCGTCGAATTGACTGTATCGCAACATTGAGTTATTCGGGCGAAACCGCACGGCTGGTCGCCTCACGCCGTCCACGCAGCATCGTCTTGGCAGTGAGCACCGTCCCTTCCACCTTGCGGCGAGTCGGACTCTACTGGGGTGTCTATGGCATGAAGCTCGACGAGATTACGACCACTGACGAAACAATTGAACACATCAAAAAGCTACTTGTCGGCAAAGGTTTTTTCAGTAAGGGTGCTGCAGTACTTTTCACCATTGGACGCCCACTGATAGCACGCTCACGGACAAATATGCTTTCGATCGAAACACTTTAGCGGTAACGCACCGCAACAACACGCCGGCGCATGTACTCGAAATTGTCGCGGTCAAGATTCCACTCCAGTCGCACTTCCATCGGGATACGTACACCGCCGACTGTGCTCCAATCGGTGCAGTGCATTGTACATTGTTCGCGCTCGTAGCCGGTATCAGCATCGCGGTATTTGTCGAGCGTAACGATACGCTCGATGTCACCTTCAGGTGTAAAGTAGAAGTCAGCACGAATAGTGATACCGTCGTCGCGCAGCACTGCTCGTGCTGCATCCGGGCGATCGAGCGACTCCCACCGAAGCAATCCGCCAGGCAGCAATGATGTTGGGAACCAGACCGTTTCCATGAGAACTCGAACAAGGAGTGCTTCATTAGCTTCCGGGCCATCAGGATCAAACAAGATCAACGCATTCCACAGCCTCATACTGCCACGACCAATTCCTGCTGCATAGAGTAGCTCGATGGTGTACCACCGCAGTGGTGAATACCACACGCGTGCATTCCACACCATTCCAGGCACAGTGCCGGTATATGTTCCGCGAGCGCGGAGCTTTCCCCACTTCGGATAGGCAAAGGAACGGAATTGCCCTTCCTCATAAATTTCAATCCACTCCGCTGGAGCTGCATCTCGTGAAATTGCACGCCGCAAATACCGCTGCACTGCGTCGGGCAATGACTCCAGCGGTTGCGGCACAAGCGTTTGCTGTCGCCGGCGCATCACCGCATCGTGAAGTCGTCGCAGTAGGAAGCGACGGCGCACGCGTGCAACTACCCATCCAACAACGATGATCACCACAACGATCCCTATAGCTGCTCCGATAATCAGCACGATTTTCGCCACCATTGCCTCATGTGAATCCGTGAAACGAACCGTCAACAAAAATGCATCGGTTCAAACTTCGTCAAGCGGACGACGTACTTTGTGATGCAGTGCACGAAATTGGCTCGCCGTCACGCCGGTTACTTGCTTGAACTGACTGGACAAGTGATGCACACTACTGTAACCAAGACGATAAGCAATCTCCGTCAGACTCAGTTCGCCATAAGTGATAAGCTCCTTGACCAACTCGATTTTTTGCTCAATGATGTAACGCTCGAGCGTTTTACCCACTATCTGTGAGAACAGTCTCGATAGCGCCGTGTAGCCAATGCCAAGGTGCTGTTCAAGATATTGCGACCAGACAATCCGTTCGAGCAGTTCTTCATCGCCATTGCGTAGTAGATCTATGATCGCTGCTTTAACACGCTCGACAAGTATGCGACGGCGATCGTCGAGCAATTCGAAACCGAGCTCAGCAAGTTTTTTCGCAAGTTGCTGACGCTCGCTGTCGTCCAAGCGTCGCTGCAGCACTGCTTCACCCAGCCGAACAACCGTCGGCACAATCCCCATCGCGGTAAACACCTGTTCAACTGCCATGATGCACCGACGGCAGACCATGTTTTTGATGATAAGCGTTTCGCTCATCGTCGGCATAACTCCTCGACAAGCTGACGGATCGCAGGTTGCTGACGTTCGTAACAATACTGTCGTGCAGCACGGTCTGCCCACTGACGATACTGCGGTGCTGCAGCCAAGATACGTTCGAGTGTTGCAGCTAATTCTATTGCAGTCGCGGTCGTACTCATACACTCACCGAACGGAAAGCGCTCGAGTACTTCCGCAATGGCAGGTAAATCGCTGGCAATAACAGGCAAACGTGCCATTGCATACTCGAAGAGCTTATTCGGCAATGCCAGTTGGTAGCTGTGCGATAGCGGTTCAATCCAACACCACCCGACATCAGCCGATGCAGTCCACTGAAGCAGCTCATTGTATGGCACTGATCCGAGTAGATGTACGCGGTTGGCTACACCAAACCGTTTGGCATACTCCGTAATTGCACTGCCGAAGGAGCCGTCGCCAAGAATGCACAAATGCATCTGGGGAAGCAGCGCTATGGCTTCCACGGCACGGAACAAACCTCGACCAGCCGTAAGAACTCCTTGGTAGAGTAAGATCACTTCGTCAGACTGAGTACAACAACTCTGGCGCAACCGGTTGTTACGCTGCGGTTCAGCATAGAACGGCACATTCATCACAACAAGCGGACGAATCACCAATCCAAGGGAACGCACTAACTCATCAGCATCGCGCTCACCACTGACGACGACACGATGTACCCATCGCACCAATACTCGTTCGTACAAAGACTGCAATCGTTGTGCGATTGGTCGCTTCGCAAGCGATGCAAGGCTACTGTACAACTCCCGCGAATCATACACAACTCGCGCACCAGTGCACCATCGAAGAATAACGGCTGGAAGCAAGCAATAAACATCTGCTGCCCAAACAACCTTATACCGTTCTGATCTGGTTTGCCACAGAAACCTAACAACAAACAAAGCCCAACGCCACAACACGCGTCCATGGCTGGGGATAGCAACAGTGCGCCATACCCATTCCCTATCAGCCGGTGGCAGTGCAAGATTCCACAGCACCACGTGGGCATAGGGAGCAAGCGTGCGACAGATATTAAGTGTACGCCCGTCGCGTGTAGCATCGGCAAAGGCGAGCACTGCAACGCGGCACGACATGGCGTTACGCTTCGACGGTGGCAATTATTTGTTCCACTCGATCGAGAAGCTCCTCTACTTGCTCGAGTGCCGGTGATTCAGCAATCATGCGAAGTATTGGCTCAGTGTTCGACGGTCGGACATGGAGCCAGTGATCATTCCACTCGAAACGAATGCCATCGCCTTCCCACAACCGAGCACCATCGCCCATAGTTGCCACAAGCGCGGCACGGAGCACCGAAAAGTTGCCGTTCCAAGGGACTTTTCGTTTACGCATCTCTAACGGCTGATAAAGTGTGCGTTCGTCCCACTCGTCGTTGGATAGAGCAGTGCGAAGAGCCAGTACAAGCGCTGTTCCTACCAATGAGTCACGACCGTAGTGACACGCTGGAAAAATGACACCACCGCTACCCTCACCACCGATCACTGCTGCACTTGACCGCATAAGCTCAATGACATTGATTTCGCCGACCGCAGAACGCAACACCATCCCGCCATAGCGTGTGGCAACACGCTCGACCTGACTTGTCGTCGAAGCATTGACGACAACTGTTGCGTTTGGCATCTCTCGGAGCACAGATTCGACGGCGAGCACGATAGTTTTTTCTTCGTTGATGGGCATCCCAGAGCGATGGACGAGCACAAGGCGATCAGCGTCGGGGTCAACTGCAATACCGAGTGTAGCATTGTGCTCTGCAGTAGCTCGACACAGATCGTAGAGATGCTCCGGCAGCGGCTCTGGCAAATGAGGAAAAATGCCGCTACCATCGCAGTAGAGGGGCAATGGCTCACCTCCGAGCCACTCGATCAAACGCGGAAGTGCTGATGAGCCACCAGCATTGACCGCGTCTATCACAACGCGCATATCAACGAACGCTCCTTGCGCACGCAACCGCGCGATTAGCTCCACGGCGCCAAGTGCTGCCAGATGTTCTTCGATTGGATCGCTGTGCAGAGTAGCATGTCCCCGCTGGTGAGACCGTGCTACTTGTGGATAGTCGCTTCGTTGCCACAGATGTCGTGCACGTTCGGGCAACAGGAACACACCATCAGAATCAAGAAACTTGAGACCATTCCACTCAGCACTGTTATGGGATGCAGTCACGATGACGCCACCCGCCAGATGATTACGCTCAACGATGATCTGCACTGTCGGTGTGGGGACACAGCCGAGATCAAGAACATCACGACCGCAGCAGCAGAGTTCCTCGATAGCTGCATCAGCAAGCACACGACCACCAAGTCGTCCGTCGAAGCCAATCGCGATCGGACCATGTGGTTGCATCTCCGCGAATGCTCGTACATGACGAGCGACAAGCTCTGCTGATAGTATGCCATCGGGGGTCGTCCCGCGCAATCCGGAAACTGAGCGAATCAGGGGCATTCAGACTCGATGCGCAAATGTCCACAATACGTGAGCCGCAAAATAGGCAGCAAGACGCGCAGTACGACCATCGGTATCGTAACGAGGATTGACTTCGACGATATCAACAACTCGACATGTCGATAAAGCTGCAATCTGTGTGATGATACGTGCCATTTGCTCCGGACAAAATCCATCGCTAACAGGAGCACTCACACCTGGTGCATACGCAGATGCCAGCGCATCCACATCGAGTGACAAATGAACAGCATCGCACCGCTGAAGCTGGTCTTTGACCGCGGCGATTGCAGTTTCAATCCCTAAGCGACGAATCGCATCAAGCATCCAGACGGTGTGTCCGTGCTTGAGGACGTAGGCCACATGATGTGCCGATGCAGCGAACGGCTGAATGCCGAATTCAACGAATGTATGCAGATGGCAGGCAGGGTCCTCTAACAATTCCCGAAACGGAGAACCTGAATGGCTTCCCTCATCGGTGCGCGGACGAACGTCCAGATGGGCATCCACGTTGACAATGCCGAGTCGCTCCGACCGTGCACCAAGCGCACGTCCGTTCGGCAGAGCCGTATCATGTCCCCCACCGAAGACGACAACGGAGGCGCCCCAATCGAGCAACAAACCGACTGCGCGCTGCTGTCGCACATGGATGTCTTCAAGTGTTGCTGCATCGGTTCGCAGAAGCCCGCAATCGAGAATGGGACAGTATGGAGGCAACGATTGATCGCCGATACTCGTTGTCAATTTCACGAGCGCGTTGTAGATCGCTGCAGGTGCATCGGCTGCTCCAGGCCGACCACCATTGCGACGAACGCCCTCGTCCTGCGGAACGCCGAGCACCGCAAGGAAGGGAGCACCTCTATCGTCCCATTGCTCGAGAGGAATCAGATGGTCGGCGAAACGGCGGTCGTCTGCTTCGATCCGGTGAAAGGTCGGTCGTGTATGCGGCACACAGAGCGTTGCCAGCTCGTTGAGCATTGAGTCGCCACCTTCGATAGAATGCGAGCAAAAATAGCTGCCTTTTCAACAGAATCAGCATGCCGAGACAGTTATATCGGTCGTAATTTCGCCCGCAACAATATCTGCGTGTTGAACCGCTTCTTTACTCCGGATGGTCGAGCCGATCGATCAGACAACCAGCACGAGTCATTGCAACCCAAACGAGGAACAGTACCTCGGCTTGTTGCGAACAATTCTCGAACACGGGAGCTCCCGGCCTGACCGCACTGGCGTCGGAACATTTTCCCTTTTCGGGTACCAAATGCGCTTTGACCTCCAGAAAGGATTCCCCCTCCTAACGACCAAGAAACTGCACATTCGCTCCATCATAACCGAACTTCTCTGGTTTCTGCGTGGTGACACTAATGTTGGCTATTTGCACGAGCACGGTGTCACAATCTGGGATGAGTGGGCCGACGAAGATGGCAACTTGGGTCCGATTTATGGTAAGCAGTGGCGTCGCTGGCAATCGCCAGACGGCCGCAGTATAGATCAGTTGGCAGCGGTTGTCGAAGAAATTCGTCGCAATCCGTACAGCAGGCGTTTAGTGGTTAGTGCATGGAATGTCGGCGAACTCGATCAGATGCGACTTGCACCGTGCCACGTGCTCTTTCAGTTCTATGTCGCCGGTGATCGCCTCTCATTGCAGCTATATCAGCGCTCAGCGGATGTTTTCTTGGGTGTGCCGTTCAATATCGCCTCCTATGCACTGCTGCTTTCGATGGTAGCGCACGTGTGTGGGCTTCGTCCTGCGGAATTTATCCACACACTTGGTGATGCGCACCTCTACCGGAATCATGTGGAGCAGGCACGCGTGCAACTTGAGCGAACCCCATTTGAACCACCCACGCTGTGGATTGATTCCTCGGTGCACTCGCTCGACGATTTTCGTCACGACAGCATTGCATTTGTCAATTACCGCGCGCATCCGCACATCAAGGCGGATGTGGCAGTGTGAATCTTCAGCCCGTCACATATATGGACGAACTTTCAATTGAGCGCTACCGGCAGTGGCTTGCCCAATTGCCAGACAAACACATCGCGGTCATCGGCGATCTAATGCTGGACCATTACTACCTTGGTTCGGTAACAAGAATCTCGCCGGAAGCACCGGTGCCTGTTGTCGAACTCGAACGCGAGACGTGTCGGCTGGGTGGTGCTGCTAACGTTGCACACAATCTTCGCACGCTTGGGGCGCAAGTGCTCCTGTGTGGTGTCGTTGGCAATGATAGCAACGGCGCGGAATTACTCCGACTGGCAGATGAACTGGGCATCGAGACAAAGGGCGTTATAACCGATGCAGAACGACCAACGACAGTCAAAACCCGCGTCATTGGCAATTCGCAGCAACTCTTGCGCTTAGACCGCGAAGCGCGCGCACCGATCGGTGCTCGGATAGTTGAGCACATCATGAGCGCGCTCGATCATACCCAAGGAATTGCTGCGGTGATTTTGGAAGACTACAATAAAGGCGTTCTCACCCCGGCGATCATCGAGCAGGTGATTGAATGGGCACGTCAACGGGCACTGCCTGTTCTTGTTGACCCGAAGATAGACAACTTTTTTGCCTATCGTGGCGCAACGGTCTTCAAGCCGAACCAAAAAGAAGCGCAGCAGGCGCTCGGTACAAGGCTCGATGCCGACGAAAGCATCGTCCGGGCGGCAGTGGAGTTGCTCCAGCGTTTGGAAGCAGAAACTGTGCTCATCACACTCGGAGCACGCGGCATGATGCTTGTCGAACGGAACAGCTTCCATCGGCACATTCCCTCGGTGGCACGACATGTGGCAGATGTGTCCGGGGCAGGTGATACTGTCGTTGCGACCTTGGCTGCAATGATGGTCGCGGGCGCACGTGTTTGGGAAGCTGCGACGGTCGCAAGCATTGCGGCCGGCGTCGTCTGCGGAGAGCCTGGAGTAGTACCAATCACGGCGTCGGCACTTACCAGCGCCATTGAGCGTTTCATTTCTTCTCGTACCCGATCGGAGATTGCTATCGAGCAGTCCGAAACGGGTAGTTAGGCATTCGGCACTGTAAATTGCATGTTTGTATCCTAAAACGTGTCATTATTTCGGAGGCTTACCCTTGAAAGGGAAAGTAGGTAAACTGCTGACGATCATCGTACCGGTCGTTTTAGCTGTCTTTCTGCTCTACCCGACGTGGCGTTCGTACCAGATGGCAGCTGAACGTGCCACTCTCGATTCAGCGGCGCAGGTGCAATGGGACCAAGTCAACGGTGAGGATTTCCGTAAGGAAAAACTTCGCGCCCTCAAGCTCGGTCTTGACCTACGCGGCGGGATGTACGTCACGCTCGAAGTGGATGTTGTGCGCTTACTCGAAGAAGCTGCTGACCGTGCTGCGGTCGATGAAACCTTCGAGCGAGTTATCGAGGAAACACGGCGACAAGCCGAACACAGCGACGAAGATGTACTTGACATCTTCCTGCGTACCTTCGATCGCATCGCACGCCCCCAAGGCAAGTCGCTTGTGACCTACTATGAGCTTGTGGATGTACGCGACATTAGCGAAGAGCGTATCATCGAACGGCTCAAACGCGACATCAGCGAAGCAATCGACCAGGCATTGGAAGTCATCCGCCAGCGGATCGACAAGTTCGGCGTCACCGAACCAACTATTCAGAAGCAAGGCACTCGGCGCATTCTTCTAGAACTGCCCGGCGTGCAAGATGAGCGTGAAATGCGGCAACTGCTTCAGACAACTGCCCGGCTGGAGTTTAAGTTGCTCCGACACGGCACGGATATTCTCCACGCGTTTTTGAACATAGATCGTTATCTTGCTGGCAAGACATCGAGCGACTCTGCGCGTGTAGCCGACACCACAGCTGCAAAAGCATCATCTGCCACTCCCGACACCGCTGTCGCGAAAAAAACAGATACTGCTGCCAAGTCTGATCCCTATGCGGGCTTGTCCGACGAAGAAAAAGTCGCCAAGTTTCGTCGGGAGCATCCATTCATTTCGTTGTTTGCAGGTCAGGTCCTTATCGGTGAACGGTACCAACCATTCGATATTGCCGAGGAAGTGATCCCAAAGCTTCCGTCGGATGCTGAGTTCACTTTTGTGACCACTGAGGACGGCAAGCGCCAATTGCAGTCACTGCTGGCGCGCCCAGACATTCGCCGTATGCTCCCAGCCGATGCTGAAATTGCTTTCGGTGCAAAGCCTGAACGCGGCACCGAAAACACTCCCAACCGAACCTATGGGATGTATGTTCTCAAGCGTGATCCAGAATTGACGGGCGATGTCGTTACCGATGCCTATGCCACGTTCGATCAGATGAGCAATCGCCCGATGGTACTCATGTACATGAACAGCGAGGGATCCGAACGCTGGGCGAAAATAACCGGGGCGAACATCGGTAAACGCATTGCAATCGTGCTCGACGGTGAAGTGTACAGTGCTCCTGTTGTGCGAAGCAAAATCACAGGCGGCAGCTCACAGATCGAAGGAATGGCAAACGTCGAAGAAGCTAAACTGCTGCAAATTGTTCTGAAAGCAGGTGCACTCAAAGCTCCAGTCAAGATTATTGAAGAACGGGTTGTTGGTCCGTCACTGGGTGAGGACTCGATTCGATCTGGTATCTCGGCAAGTCTAATCGCCTTTGCACTCGTGGTACTTTTCATGGTGACCTACTACAGCCTCGGCGGTATGGTAGCAGTCATAGCAATGCTCATCAACGTAATGCTTAACCTCGGAATTCTGGCAGGCTTTGGTGGAACACTTTCCCTTCCTGGCATTGCTGGGATTATTCTTACGCTCGCGATCGCTGTTGATGCCAACATCATCATTTTCGAGCGTATTCGAGAAGAGCTTCACCGCGGGCGAAGCCTGCGCGCGAGCATAGACGAAGGTTTCCGCCACGCACTGCCACCCATCATAGATTCGCATGTGACGACCTTCTTGACCGGTTTGATTCTGTTTGTACTCGGCTACGGACCGATTCAAGGATTTGCTACAACGCTAATGATTGGTATTCTGACAACGCTCTTTACGAGCATCCTGGTCTCGCGTGCCATTATTGATCTCTGGCTATCGCGTAGCCCCCAGGCACGTATCAGCTTTGGCGAAGTACTCCCTGCAACCCAAAGTTAACAACAACCACTGTGCATTGAGTCAGCAATGGAATTGTTCGGTAAAACCAACATTGACTTTCTTGGTAAACGACGTATCTTTTTGGTCGTCTCGCTTGCTATCAATGTGATCGGCTTGGTGCTCCTCCTCTTTGGTGGTTTGCGCCTGGGCATCGATTTCCAAGGTGGCACCGAGGTTGCCATTCGTTTCAGCGCTGAGCAACATACCGATGCGGTACGGGCTGCTGTTGCGAAAGCCGGTTTCCAGAATGCAGAAATCAAATCTTACGGTAAAGCCAACGAGTTTCTCATTCGTGTCCCTGAGATCGGCGGTCAAGGCGAACAATCATCTTCCTCCCGCATCACCAGCGGATTGCGAGCGGCTTTCCCGAATCAAGCGGTGACGGTGCTCAAGGAAGACCGCATCGGACCAAAAATTGGCAGCGAGCTTCGCACAAAAGCAGTAATCGCTGTATTACTGGCAATTGTGGGTATCCTGCTCTACATCGCGTTTCGCTTCGAGTTCATATACGGCTTGGGCGCTGTTGTCGCGCTGGTGCACGATGTATTTGTTGCGCTGACCTTTGTACTCATCGGGCAGAAGCTGGAATTTCTCAATCTCGAATTCAATCAAGGCGTACTTGCAGCGCTGCTGACGGTCGTTGGCTTTTCGATCAATGATACAGTGATCATTTTCGATCGCATCCGGGAGAATCGAGAGAAACATAAAGGCATGGCACTGGTACCAATGATGAACCTTTCGATCAACGAGACGCTGAGTCGCACGATCAATACGGTGCTCACGGTCGTGCTTGTACTTGCGACATTGCTTGCCCTCGGTGGCGAAGTGTTGCACGGTTTTTCGTTTACCATGTTGATCGGGATCATCACTGGTACATACTCGTCTATTTACATTGCAAGTGCATTTGTTGTGTGGTACACCGAACGCATCAAGAAAGAGCCAGTCGAAAGTGTTGAAAGTCGGCAGCCGAAGATTCTCCGTGCACTCAAAGAAGCCTGAGTAATGAACGTACAACGCATCGGGAATGCTGCCGTTGTCGTACTCGAAGCTCGTGTCCTTGGCGGGCAATTGAGCGTCGAACTGGCAGACCAACTTCGTCGGCTCGTTTCCGAGGGTGTCGAGCATGTTGTCTTTGACTGCAGCAATGTCGAACTGATAAACAGTAGCGGTATTGGAATGCTTGTCGCAGCACTGACGACGCTCCGCTCTCATCACGGGCGCTGCACTCTGGCTGCCGTACCAGAAAAAATGCGGACGCTGCTGTCAATTACACATCTTGACAGCATTTTCGCACTCAGTGATTCGGTCTCCGACGCACTCGCATAAAATGGTTACCGTCGTTGTCGGCGCTCAGTGGGGCGATGAAGGCAAGGGCAAGATTGTGGACGTTCTGGCTCAGAGCGCTGATATTGTCGCGCGCTATCAAGGTGGCGCCAATGCTGGTCATACTTTGGTTTGCGACGGCAAAACAATCATACTACATCTGATCCCGTCTGGCATTCTCCATCCGCATGTCCGATGTGTTATTGGCAATGGTGTCGTCGTTGATCCTATTGCTCTCCGGCAAGAGATCGCCATGCTTGATGCGATGGGGATTTCAGTGCGGGGACGGCTGTTCATCAGCCATAAAGCTCACGTTATCATGCCCTATCATAAACTGCTCGATCAGGCTCGCGAACAACATCAGGGCATCGGCACAACTGGACGCGGGATTGGGCCTGCATACATTGACAAATATTCCCGAGTCGGGATTCGTGTAGTGGACTTGCTCGATCGCAATGCGCTCGAAGAAAAACTCCGTATCAATTTAGCAGAAAAAAACGCACTGCTCGAAAAGATCTATGGCACCGAACGCCTCGATGTCGAGCAAATTGTCGCCGAGTATCTCGAGTTCGATCGTTTCATTGATGAGTTCGTCACTGATACCTCTGCAATGCTTTACAACGCTCTGCGCGAGGGCAAGCAGATCCTTGCAGAAGGCGCACAAGGTGCGTTGCTCGATGTTGATCATGGCACATATCCATTCGTTACAAGCTCCAATCCGACCAGCGGTGGTGCCTGTACGGGTTTGGGCATTCCGCCAACAGCGATTGATCGCATCGTTGGCTTGACAAAAGCATACTCAACGCGCGTTGGCAACGGCCCCTTTCCTACCGAGCTGCACGATGAAACAGGCGAGATTCTTCGCACTGTGGGAAGCGAATTTGGGGCAACAACTGGACGTGCGCGTCGCTGCGGCTGGCTCGACTTAGTAGCGCTTCGGTATTCGGTGATGATCAACGGTATCACCGAACTGGCACTGACCAAACTTGACGTGCTCGGCAGTCTGCCGACCATCAACGTCTGCATTGGCTACCGACTTGGTCAACAACGCCTCAAGAGCTTCCCCGTCGATGTACCGACATTGGAAGCCATCGAACCAGAATACTACCAGTTACCTGGCTGGCAAACATCTCTGGACTTAGTCCGCAGCTTCGATGATCTACCGGTCCACGCCCGCTCGCTGATTACACTGATTGAGGATTACTGCCAAGTTCCCGTTCGCCTAATCTCCACCGGTGCCAACCGTGAGCGAACTATCTGGCGACCGTAGTTTCGCTGCCAACGTGAGCAGAACAGTTTGAACGCATGCGACGACTAACCAAAGCAAGTTTCCCGTTCCTCAAACAGCGCGACGACAGCGAGTGCGGTACCACGTGTCTTGCCATGATCCTGCAGTGGTATGGTATTGACGACGTCCAGGCAGCACTGCGGGAAATTGCCGGCGTTTGGACATACGGTACCGATCTGCTGACGCTTGCACGAACCGCGGAACGCTTCGGCTTTCGTGCCGAGGGTGTGCGCATGCGCTACGAGCACTTGCTACAGGTGCCCCTGCCGCTTATCGCGCACTATCGCGGCAACCACTTCGTGGTGGTCTATCGTGCAAACAATACCCATGTGTGGATTGCTGATCCTGCAATCGGTAAGGAAAAACTCACGCAGGAGGAATTCACCGCACGCTGGAATGGCATCGCTCTACTGCTCGAGCCATCTGCAGCATTGCACCCGCATGCAGACATTCTCGACATCATCGAGCGCTATCGCCAGCACCAGCGAACATTCGCTCAACTGATTTGGGGGCTTGTTCGCGAACGATTTCGCCGCCCGATTCTGGAAATTCTCCTGGCATCTTTCCTTTTAGCGCTGATGGGATTAGCACTACCGCTGTTTACCCAGAGCATCATCGACAACGTACTGGTCGTCGGCAATAATGCGCTCTTAGTCGCTCTCGCTGTGGGAATGAGCATTATTGTCGTCATGCAGTTGGCACTGACCTATGTGCGGCAGGTGCTGTTGGCGCAGACACGTATCGAGTTTGAGTACGAATTTTTTGCACGCTTTTTTGAGCGGATGCTGAATTTGAGCCAGCGGTACTTCGACGCGCACAAGCGAGAGGATTTTATCCAACGCTTTCAGGAAAATATCAAACTTCGCAGCTTACTTTCCAGCGGTACGGTGCAAGCATTGCTCGATGTTGTGCTCGTACTTGTGCTGACCCCTATACTATGGTTTTACCATGCAGGACTTGGTGCCATTGCAACGGCAGTTGTGGTATTGTTTGCACTGACGACCGCTCTGTTTACGCCACGGTTGCGGACACTGCAGAACAAAGTTTTTGCCGAAAATGCTCGCACAATGGGTGCATTCCTCGATACACTGTTGGGGATGACCACCATCAAGCTGTTGGTGGCTGAGCTGCCCCGTCTTTGGCAATGGCGTGGAATTTACAAGTACACGCTCAACAAAGTGCATCGCACGATGCTTACGCAGGCGAGCATGAGCATCGTACTGCGCTCGCTGGTTGTGCTCGGTCAAGTTGCTATCTACTGGATCGGTGCTTGGATCAGTGCCGATGGAAGTCTCAGCGTTGGGCAGTACGTGTCGTTCATCGCCATTTTTGGGATTGTTCTCAACGCTTCGAACTCAATTGGTGAATTGTGGACCGTGCTGACTGAGTTAGGGGTCACCTTTGCACGGCTCGGTGACGTCTTACTCCAAGAGCCAGAAATCACCGATAGCGAGCAGCTACAACCGATGCCACCGCAGGCAGATATCTCTTTACTCGATGTCAGCTTTGCATACACACCCCAATCGCCACCGGTTCTCCGCGGTATTTCTCTATGTATCCCCTACGGGTCACGTATCGGGATCGTTGGACGGAACGGTTCCGGCAAGACGACGCTGGCAAAATTGCTCGTTCGACTCTACGACACATACACCGGCTCAATTACTATCGGTGGAATGGAGCTACGCTCAATTCACCCATCGTCGCTTCGCAGGCACGTAGCGATGCTCCCTCAAGAACCGTACATTTTCGACGGCACCATCGCCGAGAACATCGCAATTGCCAAGCCCGACGCGACAATGGATGAAATCGTCTGGGCTGCTCAGCAAGCAGAGTTACATGCGGATGTACAACGCTTCTATTTGGGCTACCATCAACGCGTTGGCAATTCTGGTGCGCAGCTATCCGGGGGGCAGCGTCTCAAGCTTGCGCTATCGCGCATCTTCCTTTCTAATGCCTCCATCTTGATACTCGATGAAGCCAGCAGCGCCCTCGATGCCGTCAGCGAAGAGCGTATCATGCGAAACCTTTACGAGCATTTCACCGGGCGAACGATTATTTCAATTGCACACCGCATGACTACGTTGCAACATGTCGAGCGAATTTTGGTCCTTGATCGAGGTGAACTGGTCGAAGAAGGAACACACCGTGAATTGCTCGACCGACAGGGGCTATACTACCAGTTTCTGCGGACGTACGTCGAGCTGTAAGCTGCCGCAAGCCAGTAGCAATACTGCCCCTATTTTCGCACGGTATAGTCCGTTTTCTCGATAACTGATGGAATATTACCGGCGTGACCACTTGGCAAGCGAGCACGTATCGCTGCCTGAAGTCCATCGAAGCGTGACAATACCTCAGACAGTGACCGGATGGAAACGATTACTCGCGTTTCTGGGTCCGGCATACCTTGTCAGCGTCGGATATATGGACCCCGGCAACTGGGCAACCGATCTGGAAGGTGGAGCCCGTTTCGGGTATTCTCTCCTGTGGGTGTTGCTGCTGGCAAATTTGATCGCATTGCTTGTGCAGACATTAGCAGCGCGGCTGGGCATTGCCAGCGGCCGAGATTTAGCGCAAGCATGTCGAGAGCAATATCCACGCCCAGTTGCATTCGCCCTATGGGTATTAGCAGAAATCGCGATTGCTGCGTGTGACTTGGCAGAACTTCTCGGTACCGCAATTGGATTGCATCTGCTGTTCGGCATACCGACTCTTGTTGGTGTCGTGATCACGGGTGCCGATTCCCTGCTGCTGCTGGCGATTCAGAATCTTGGGATTCGAAAGTTCGAGGCATTCATCCTATCGCTGGTGTTCATCGTGGGTATGTGCTTTGTAGCGGAGTTGATCTTCGCCCAACCATCTGCTGCGCATATTGCGGCAGGCTTCATCCCTAACTTACCCGATGCTGCACTCTATGTTGCGCTTGGCATGATTGGTGCAACGGTGATGCCGCACAACCTGTATCTCCACTCTGCGCTGGTTCAGACACGAGCCTACGACGAAACAGAATCAGGAAAGCGCCAAGCATGCCGCTACAACTTCGCCGATACTGCCATTGCACTCAATGCTGCATTTTTTGTGAATGCAGCAATCCTCATTTTAGCAGCAGCCGTCTTTCACGCCCGTGGCATCGAGGTAACAGAATTAGAGCAGGCGCATGCCCTCCTTGCACCATTACTTGGTACCACGTTAGCCAGTACCGCCTTTGCCGTCGCACTCCTGGCCGCCGGTCAGAGCTCCACACTGACTGGTACACTCGCTGGGCAAATCGTCATGGAAGGGTTTATTCGCCTCCGTCTTCGCCCGATCGTGCGCCGCCTTATTACACGAGCAATTGCAATCGTCCCCGCCGTCGTTGTTCTGCTAACCACTGGGGAACACGGTACGTACCAGCTGCTGATCTTGAGCCAAGTCATACTGAGTCTCCAGCTGCCATTTGCAATCATACCGCTGGTGCATTTTACTTCCAGCCGCCACCTCATGGGTGCATTAGCGAATCCCCTGTGGGTTCGGATACTCGGTTGGATTGCAGCATCGATTGTGGTGGTGCTCAATATCCGACTGGCACTTACAACTCTTTCGGCGTGGATTGTCACCAGCCACTCGGTACTGCTCGACATCGTTGTGCTCATCGGTGCAATCGCGTTAGCAATTCTGCTGGGTGCAACACTGCTGATCCCAATTCTTCGGCGGTGGCGACATGTACCGACTCCATCATGGCATCATGTTTTGGCGGCTGTTGAATCTGCTCTCAACTCACACCCGCAATACCGCACGATCGCTGCCGCCATTGCACACGACGAGAAAGACCCCCTCGTGATGCAACATGCCGTTGCATTAGCACGGGAGCATAATGCACGGGTAGTGTTACTGCACGTCGTCGAAGGCGCGGTCGGAACCGTGTATCCAACTGCATATGACGCCGAAGCACGGGCCGACGAAGCATATCTAACGGACCTGTGCCGCTCGATTGCCGATCGTGGCGTTGAATGCACAAGCCTCATCGGTTATGGGAACGTCCCCCGCGAGCTGGTACGGATGGTTCGTCAGTGTGGTGCTGACATTCTGATTATGGGTGGGCACCGCCATCGAGGCTTGAGTGACGTGTTGTTCGGTGCAACAATTTCGCCCGTGCGTCACTCGCTGGATATTCCCGTTGTGATTGTCTAAAAACGGAGGCGGCTACGATGCGATTTGGCTTTCGCCGCCCCTCTCTTCGCAAACGTATTGCCGCTCGAACCTCATGGAAACGCTATGTTCGTCACTCTATGGGGTTGAAAGTGCCCCGTGGATGGAGCTGGTTGACCAATCCGCGCCGTACAGTGTACAACCGCATCTACACACGAACAACCCGTCCGACCTGCGTTATCGTATTGCTTATAGTGACAATGCTTCTTGCTGTAGCCTTTATTGGTGCATGGACACTCGTTGGCGTTGCGACTGCAACCAGCGCTAAGGGAGAACTGAAGGCGGTTGCCACCAAGCAACGATATGTGCCGGCTTCGGAATGATACGATTGGCAAGCGCATCCACAGCACGCCAGAGCCAATGTGGAAGAATCCCCAGCACAACATGGGTGCGCAGAAGCGTCAGTGCTTTGTTACCGAAGATTTCGTATCCAAACTGCGTACCCGGCAAATACTGCCCAAGCCGGTGCTCATCGAAACTGTTCAGATGGGCGTGTATCGGTGTCGGGCGGTTACAGTGGATGCACAGCACATAGCGAATGCGTTCCCGGTAGGGAGTCGATACGATAACACGCCCACCAGCTCGAACAACGCGCAGCATTTCTTCGAGCGCGCGTTCAGGTTCCGGCAGGTGTTCAATGACCTCAGAGGCAACGACACAGTCGAACGTTGCATCAGCAAAGGGAATGCGTTCGGAAAGTGCAACAACCGCGACATGGTGCTGATCGGGGGTTTGCTCCAATGAACGCTGGGGATTCCGCCGATTCGCATCAAGCGAACACACCGCAACACCTCGTGGGACGAGAGTTTTTGCAAGCCATCCATTTCCACAACCGACATCGAGCACAACCTGTGCAGAGCGTGGGATACGCCGTAAAATCGCTTCGCGCAATCGGCGTTCGTCATGCGCAGTTGCTCGATCCCGCTCTTCAAAGTAGTCAAATAGCTCTGCATCACGCTGATAATGTTCGGCGAAATGACGTTCGACTTCGCTCAGGCGGCGCGGCAAAAAAATTGGAACATTCCCTTCGACTTCGATGATCTCCCCGCTGGATGTGCGCAATGTGCCATCGGCATCCCACATCAATAGCTCGCCTGTGTCAGGGTGACGCAATCGGTTCGCTAACGGGTGTCCCAACCAGCGCATCAATATCCCAAGCGAAGTTGGACCCACCACCACCAGCGATCCAGTGGCATATTACCACCTGTGCGCAGCACGTACTCGGCTCGGATGTCAACAAATACATTGACGATTGGTTCGAGGGAAATCCACGCTTGAAAATGCCGTGTATGACTGACATTGCCACGTAAAAAGCGATTGCCAACTGCAAAGGGTTCCGGCAAGGCATCACCATCACCACGTGTGGCATCACCTCCGACATTTCCCACCGGTACCGCGACTGCTGTGCCTGGCACCAATGCTGTGAGAATGCGCCCAGCACTATCGAGCCAATTTTCGCCCCACCGAAGGTAATCAAATCGTGCAGCAAAACGCAGTCGGGGCGCCAGCCACAAAATTCCTGCAAGCGTCCAGCGGTCGCTATTGGGTTGCTGCAATGCACCGAGGATCTCCCCCTGCGAGGTCCACGAATTGACAATCGTTCGATGCGAGTACACAAAAGGATTGATACGAACGTACTCGCCGACGACGATTACAGGCGTAGCACCTGAGCCGAGCCGCTGTGCTAATCCGATTTGCCAGGCATACTTGTTGTTGTTGCCGTGTGCACTTGTATCGGTCAGTGTGCTGAACGAGATGTCATCGGCGAGGATAGTGCCATACACCAGCATTCCGTCAAGCGGTCGCCATGCTGTTTCGACGGCGAGCAAGGAATTGTCGCGTTCGTTGCGTTCTGTGCTCGTCAAACCTGACGACACGTAAAAACCAAGCGGATTCAAGTAGCTGATATCAAGGCCGCGTCCGGAGTACACTATAGCATCGGAAATTGCTACCGATACTCGATCGGCAGGATCGAATTGCACGCGGTGAGCAGCAACGAACTTTGTCGGAACATCTCGACCAGTGATATCGCTGCCAATAGCGGCACCGTGGAGGTAGCTAAAACGCACACTCCCATATCGCACATCCACCAGCAGATGATCCAGGAGCGGTTGATTCACTGAGAGTAACAAACCACCGAGCGGTGAATACCCCCACCCGACGACATCACGACCGATTCGTATCCGTCCGAGAGAGCCTTCATGCTGTAAAGCGCCAATTGTGCGGTCGTAGAACGAACGTTGATCAAGAAAAAGCCGCTGCGCACGAGCCATGTCGGGATCAGTTATTGCGACTCGGTAGGGATCGCCTCGGAAAAGCGCACCGTTCGCAAGATCAAGCACAAAGCTCCAATGGCTCGCTATCTGTCCAATTGCGCGCAGACTGAGCCGCCCAGTAGCTAACATTTCGCTGGCATTCCACTGAAGCAAGCCACCTCGCCCATAACCAGATGCATCCACTCGGACGGCGATGACACTATCACGCACGGTAGCAAGTGCACGTCGTCCGCTCAGGTGTGAGGGCATCTGCCAGCTCAACCGTGTCGTATCGCCCAGTGGTGCATAGTATGCACGCACGTACCGGCAAAATGTATCGAGCGCTGTCGGATGAAAAAACAACTCGCCCAACCGCGGCGGCAGCACGCTCGCACTACCTATCGAACGTTCACCATTGAGCATTTGCAACAAGAGGAGATCCCCGCTGGTTGGTTCATTGCTCATGTCGGCATTTTGTGCATGCACAACGATGCTGACTACCAGAAGCATGCAAACTGCTTTTGCAACATGCCTACTCGGCATAACGACAGAATGCAATGATGGCGTTGTGTCCTCCGAAACCAAACGTGTTACTGAGCGCTACTTCAATTCGACGCCCGCGCGCGCCGTGATCGGTCACATCGAGCCGTGGATCAACGTCTGGGTCGCGTTCGGTGATATTGATTGTCGGTGGTACGGTTTGGTGAAGGATTGCCAACACCGTTGCAATCGCTTCGATGGCACCGGCAGCACCGAGTAGATGACCGGTCATGGATTTGGTGGCACTTGTGCTGAGTCGCTCGACGTAGTCACCAAAAAAGTCCACGATTGCCTTTGCTTCGGCTGGATCGCCGACGGGGGTCGAGGTTGCGTGCAAGTTGATATAGTCCACATCCGATGGTTGCAAGCCGGCTTCACGCAAGCACTCGGTGAGTGCAAGTTTGATACCGATACCCTCGGGATGTCCTGCCGTGATGTGGTAGGCATCGGCGGTTGCACCCGTACCGACAACTTCAGCATAAATGCGAGCACCGCGTCGGCGTGCATGTTCGAGTTCTTCGAGTAGTAATGCTCCTGCTCCTTCACCAAGGACGAAGCCATCGCGATTACGATCGAATGGTCGTGATGCGCTCTGCGGTGAATCGTTTCGTTCCGACAGTGCTTTCATCGCACCAAAGCCGCCAATCGCCGATGGCGTTACCGATGCTTCCGACCCACCAGCAATAATTGCATCGGCTTTGCCGAGTCGAATGTAATTGAACGCTTCGATGATGCTGTGTGATGACGACGCACACGCCGAAACAGCACAAAAGTTTGGTCCACGAAATCCATACCGGATCGAGATCAGACCAGCAGCCATATCACTGATCATCTTCGGGATAAATAGCGGACTAAAACGCGGAGTGCCATCTCCGCAATAGTAGCCACCAATTTGCTCTTCGAGCGTGACCAAACCGCCGATACCGGAGGACCAAATAACACCGATTCGGTCACGATCGACACGATTAAGATCGAGTTGAGCGGCGGTGATGCATTCGTGGGCAGCAGCCAAGGCATATTGGCAAAAAGGATCGGTGCGTGACACTTCGCGTTTATCCATCACAGACAGCGGATCAAATCCCTTGACTTCGCAGGCAAACTGCGTGCGGAATTTCGACGCATCGAACCGTGTGATCGGACCAGCGCCACTTCTGCCGGCGCGCAGCCCTTCCCAGTATTCAGCTACGGAATTGCCGATTGGCGTCAGTGCACCAAGACCGGTGATGACAACTCGTCGCATAGATGCATTCAGTTTGTTTTTCAAGTACGACATGTCTGCAAGAATACAAAACGCAGGCAGAAGCTATCGCGAGCGCGCGGTGAAGAGCAATAGCAGCGTCGTTGCCACCGACGCTACAACGATCACGGGTTCGAGCACATCATCCCACAGCGAGCGCGGTGGCGACGGAACAGGGCTCGATGTGAGCTCCGATCGCGGCAGCTCGACACGCAGTATCTCCTCACGTGCCAGCGTATCTGTGTGCTGATATGTAGTGCGGTATGTTTCCTCTGGACCCAGGGCACGCAAGTCAACGGTGATGGTTCGCACCAGCATATCGCGCTGCGTCGGATGAAGAGCATATCGTACAGCACAATCAGCAATCGCGACGACACAGCGCGCGTCATCAGCAACAGTTTTCCCCATCGCCATCCACTTTTCGACCACCAGCCAACGAGCCACCGATCGGTACGGCACAACAGCAATCGTGTCACAGCGGACGGAAGGCGCCAGCTCGTGGACTGCATACGCAACCATCGAATCAAGCAACAAAAAGTTCGTGCGCACTTGTGCAGTGGCCAGCCCTACTGCCAAAACCCACACCGCCACAATCGATATTGAGCGATTCATCGCCAGTCCTTTAGCGACTATCAGGTGATGTAATGCGCGCGGAGAGCGGACCCCGCAGACCGCTGTAACCGGTTAACTCTGCATCGATCGTGCCGATCGGAATTTTCGTGCTTACTTTGACGGGGATTTTGCGATCGTCGTCACTGAGCCAAATGAGAATGCGCCCTTCGCTCTTGAACAAACCACCCTCACGAATAAGTGGTTCAACCACAATACAGCGAAACGTTCCTGCTGCAACCTCGATGGTCTGTCGCCCCAGAATGCGCACACCAAGATCGTAGGTCTGCCGATCGAAAAAATTCTGCAATTGCACAATCGCTCCCTTCTGGTACGAACGCAAATCGAGCGTACGCACGTAATAAAACGCCGAAACGATGTCGTGCACATAGGGTGGAGTATCGAACGTTCCCTCGGTGGTAATTGCTTTTCGGTTACGTTGATCGAATCGAGCGCTGAAATCACGACGGAAATTGCCCTCGCGAATGTGTTGCTCGAACTCCCATGGAAAAATACCTGCCACATCGAGCACGGTCCGGTAGCGATCACGCACGCGGTAGAGCCAGTCAAGTGATTCCAGCGAGCGCACCTCAAACCAGATATCGTAGCAGGGACGTCCCTCATGATAGATTGGCTCCGGCGCGATTTGAAAATAGGCGCGTCCAGCCGTGATGAACTTGTACCCAACACGAAATTCAAGTCGCTCACCATACCCAAATGCCTCGTTCGGCACATAACGAAATTCCTCCCCAGCCGGCAGGGGAAGGATGGAAAGCGCTAAGGTAGCTACGCAGCTCGCAATGCGTTTCATGGGAAAACCAGTTGTGAACATACGCAATGACGCGGGACTTAGCCGAGCATTGAACCGATGCCCCACCACAACGGCAGCGTCGCAGTACTGGCAACTGTCGTCAGCGCAATAGCTGCGGCGACGTATTCAACATCGAGTCGGTAGCGCTCTGCAACCACAAGGGTCAGCATCATTGTCGGCATTGCTGCTTCGAGTAGGGCTGCACGAAATGTTGTCCCGTGCAGACCAATAGCCAATCCAATGCACAACACCAGCAGCGGCGATACCAACAGCTTTAGTCCTGCAACCGGAACAAGCTCACGCCAGTAGCGAAGATACTCCCACCGAAGCGACAGTCCCAATACAAACATCATCAGTGGCATGACAGCGCTCGACAAGACAATCAAAACACGTTCGGCGGCCAGAGGCACCGTGATACCACTTGCACCTGCTGCAATACCGAGCACAGCAGTCCACAGTGGCGGTACTGCTGCCAGTTTGCGTACTACCGATCCAGTCTGTACAGTACCGCCTGATCCTGATGCAGCAATGAATACACCGAGTGTCCACAGCAACGGTGTCGAAGCAGCAAAGTCGTAGAGCACAGCGACAAACACAGTTTCTCCGCTGAGCGTCGCCACAAGAATCGGGATACCAAGGTACGTTACGTTTCCCCATGCCGCCGACAGTAGTGCTGCCGCATACCGTGATGGATCAAGATGCACACTCCAACGTAACACAATATGTGCAAGTGCTACTGTCCCCGCGATACCGGTACTTGCGACAAGCGGAATTTGCCAGAGCACCTCACCAAACGGAGCACGTACCATCGAGCGGAAAGTGAGCGCTGGCAATAAGACATAGAACACAACAGTAGTGATGTAACGCCTAACAATCTCGGGCGACCACTGCCGAGCAACTGCACGCCAGGCAATACCTGCCCCAACAAAGCCAACGAGTATTACACTATCCACGGCACCACACGACAAATGGCACGCCCCCTCCTATCGGTCACCTGCCCAGTGAAATTAGCCATCTGCACAGAGAAAATGTACTGACGACAATTATTCACATGCTGCATAGCATGCAGCTCAGGTGAAGATGTCAGGGCTTTCGTCTTCGTCCTCGTCACTAAAGTAATAGGACTCGCTGTCGTACTCGGGCCAGATATCCTCGATGCTTTCGTAGAGCACATCACTATCTTCCAGTTCCATCAAATTGTCGAGGACTTGTTGCGGTGCCCCGGTACGATTTGCGTAGTCGAGCAGTTCTTCTTTGGTTGCCGGCCACGGCGCATCTTCCAGGTACTTTGCCAGTTCCGGAGTCCAAAACATAGCACCTCCGATTGAGAGTAAAACCAGCGTATCTGTATCGAAAAACGGGCGCGAAAATAGTGCTGGTGTGCGAAAACGAGAGCCTGCCTCTGCTATTGTAGCGAATTGGCAGCTTTATCGCGCCACGGGGCAAACGCATCATAGAACACCAGAACGCTCCCTTGGTGGACGACAATCTCGACCGCTTCGCTTCGAGAACGATTGCGTGCTCCTTCGCGTCTGCCCAGTTCCAAATACTCATCATCGAGTTCCCAGAGCAAGCCACGTGTGGTCAGGCGTGCTCTCGGCTGCGGTACAAGCGAAATCAATTCATTAGGCTTAGTGGGAAGCACAAGTGATGTATGCACAGGATGACCGATGCGACCAGCGTCATACACCTCCAGTGGTATAACCTCGCTATATCGCAGGAATACGCTCCAATTATTTAGCGTATGTTCAAGCTCCCCACCGTTCATTCCGACAATTACAAAGCTATCGGCGCCCCATTCCAGACCAAACTGCAGCGCTTTCTCAAAATCATTCGAGTCTTGATTAGGCACGTGCACGATATGAGAACCCGGGAATGCCGATTCTGGCTGTGGCAGACAGCGAAATGAATCAAGATCCCCGACGATGACGTGCGGCACGACTCCACGTTCAAGTAATTGCCACGCAGAGCCATCGGCTGCGATAACCCTATCAAAGCGAAGCTTTTCTAGCTCATGTCGCGGTGGCATAGTACCACTCAAACTCAGCAAGGCACGCATAGCGTTAGTATCTCGTTCGGTTGAAACGACGTTAGTGCTGCATGCGCTCGTGTAAAGGCATCGTACTACTTGTCATGCTCAGAGCGTGCCGACACAACTAACGCGCAAACATCGGTCAGCTGAAACCTCTCACCGTCGAAAATCCCAACCAATGGAGTCGAACCAATCCAATCACCGAGATTGACGTAGTAGCCGTATCGAGAGCCTCGGGCGACTTCGACATAAGCGCTGCGGTGACTGTGCCCCATCACGACATAGTCGAACCCATCGTCGCAAATTTTTTTGCGGGCAAATTCTTCTAGGCTATCGCCTGTTCCATACTCGCGTACAGACGAGTAGTGGCGACTTTTTTTTGATGAGAGCGCAGCAAGACCAATCCCGATATCCGGATGAACCCATCGATACGCAGCATTTGCAAGTTTACTGCGTAAGACAGCACGGAGCAACAGGTACCCTCGATCGCCGGCGACCTTGCCATCGCCGTGCGCGATGTAGAATCGCTTGCCGTCAATCGTTCGCTCCACGTCCGACCAATGAATGGTAATGCCCAAGTCTTGTTCGAAAAAATCCCTGTGTCCGAAATCGTGATTGCCAACGATGTATTCAACGTTAGCACCACGCCGACGGAAGCGGTCGAACGCAGCAATGGTACGGAAGAACTCCCGCGGTATTGCCCTGCGATACTCGAACCAGTAATCGAAGATATCACCGACAACAAAAAGCGTCTGTGCTCGTGGTGCGATTGCATCCAATAGCGCAATGAACAGCTCTTCACGAGGCTGCCACTGCGTGCGCTCCCCATAACCCAAATGAACGTCCGATACAAAGTACACCATCGCTTACGCAGGAGCAACCACAACATCAAGCTGGGCGTAATCTCCCAGCCATGCATGAACAACATCATTTTCTGACAATTGACCCACACCAGATGGCGTACCAGTAAAAAGCACATCACCCGGTTGGAGCACGAACCACCGAGACAGATACTCGAGCAACTCGGGGATACTCCATATCATCGAGCGAGGACAACCGCGTTGCCGAATCACACTATTCACCGACAAGCCAAACTCTACCTCATCAATGCTTGCGATGGAGTCAGCAGGCACAAACGGAGATATCGGTGCACTCGTAGCAAAGCCTTTGGCAATCGCCCACGGCAGACCATGATGCTTTGCACGCGATTGGAGATCCCGCAACGTGACATCAATCCCAACCGCATAGGCAGCAATTGCTGCTCGGGCCTCGTCAAGGTTTGCACGATAGAGATGCTCACCGATGAGCACAACAACTTCTACTTCGTGGTGGAGAACGTGTCCAGCTTCTGGTGGTCTGATAGCTGCTCCGTTGGAGATGTACGCCGTCGGCGGTTTGAGAAACACGATCGGTTCTTGTGGCGGAGCAGCATTCATCTCGCGCGCGTGGTCAGCATAATTACGCCCAATGCAATAGATCGTTCCGAGAGGCACGTGTCGCCCATTGGCGAACTCGATTGTTGGTCCGAACTGCGCGTTCATCCAATAGCTTTGAATTGCTCGAATGCTTGGTGACAATCATTGCAGTAGTAGATCGCGCGGCAGAGTGCCGGTCCAAACGGGGATCGCAACACGGTATGAGAGCTGCCACAGTATGGGCACTGCGCATTGAGCAGAATGTCTGGCTCGAACTCTCCCTCGAAGCGCGGTGGTGGTGCGAACCCGATCTCAGCAAGAGCCTGGCGTCCACGTTCACTCAGCCGGTTTGACGACCACGGCGTTGCGTAGTCCACGATAACCTCGACATTGGCGATAGAAAGTGCCGACAGCCGATGGGCAATCGCCGTGCGTATCGCGTCCAATGCTGGGCACCCTACAAATGTGGGTGTAATCGTAACAGCAACTCGACTGTCGGAAATGGTGACATCCGTGACAATCCCCATATCCACGATCGAAAGCACAGGAATTTCTGGATCATGGACATCTTCCAGTGCAGCATATACCATTTCGTGGGTAAGCATCGTTGCAGGCTTCATGTTACCACTCGGCATCAGGATCGAGGCGAAACACAATGGTCATTTCATCCAGCAACGGCTGGAAATGTTCTGTGTGGTAGCCACGACGTCCGCCCACGGTAGGCTCAAGCGCCTCAATTGAGGGCACGCGGTAACCCGACGACTCGAGAACAGGAACGATATCGTCGAGCCATCGGGAGCGAATAGCGTTCTCGCCAGGAAAAATGCCACTACGCCAGAGTTCATCATCGTAGGGGCTTGGTTCGAACATGCCCAGAGCATATGGCATAAGAAGATCGAGTGCTGCCTGCATCCGTGCCCGACTTTCATCGGTACCTTCACTACCGAGTAATCGCAGCCATGTATTGGCATGAAACACGTGGTACTTGATCTCTCCTCGCACTTTGTTTGCAAGCTCCGCTAATGGTTTGTATGCACTTTCGCGGAGAGCTTCATAGCGTACACGCTCAGCATAGTCGAACAGTGCATGTCGCATCAGTGCAACGGCATAATCCTGCGTTGGTAATTCAACCAAGTGGCAGCAGCGATACTGATGCTCCTGGCGCATGAATGCCATGTGATCAGGCTTGGGATGCCCTAACTGGTGTAAGAGGGTATAGAGCGCCAACGCATGACCAATCTTGTCCTGTGCAATCGAAGAAAATGCGATATCTTCTTCGAGAATCGGCGCAAGTCCTGTCCACTCGCTATTGCGGTGTCCATAAATAAGCGCATCGTCAGCCATCCGGACGAGCAAGTCTTCTAAAGCTGCACGGTGTTCCATTGTTACTCGGATTGTTGCTGCTGCGATTGTTCCTGCTGGATGCGTTGCTTCCACGCCAAGATTTTCTGCATTACTTTATAGCCACTGGCGTCGCGATAGTCTTTTTCCGGCGTTGTGGCGAACAGATCCGCATCGTCCGGCGAAAAAGCGATAACCTCGCTGGTTTTGACGACCCACAAGTTGACACATTGTGAGCGACGCGCATACTGTTCCTTGGCAAAGACCATCGCCATCTCCGCATTCGGTGCATGAATACTCCCGACGTGGATATGCCGTGCTCCACTTTTTGCTTGATGGAACACCTCGAATGTTTGTAAATGCGAGCCTTCCGGGACACCTACGAACGGCTCCTGCTCTGTCGGTATTGCCAATCGCGTCACACGTGGATCGAGCGATTGGAGCGTCACATCACGGCTCATGCGTTCGGCTTCGATTGTTCAACTTGGTTCCATGACTTTGTCTCCATGACCATTCTCTCAATAGTGACTACACCACCGTATCTGGCGTTGTGCGCAGCCTGCAGGACAGGTGCAAAATCTTTCCGGTATTGTTCATACAGCTCCAACGACGGACAGTAATACTGCACGCAATACTGCACCGCCCCCTCACATGCTGGCTCCATGACTCGAGCAACATCCACGTGTGTAAACATCTCCGTGTTCACCACGTCACGGATATGCTCATCCATCATCCACGTAATCCATTCATCCTCGAACGCGACCGGCACAGTGCAGAGCACCTGATAGATGATCATCGGACTCGACAAAAACCGTACAAAAATAAGAGTAACTTGTGCAAATTATTGTACATAAAAGCATGCATCAACGCATGTCGAGAACCTCCACACCGGGAGGAACATTGAATTGGAATATATCGCTGCGTGTCAGTGGATCTATTCGCAATGAACGAATTTGCCACTGTTCCTGACCACCAGAGTGTTCCACAACGATCGCTGCAAGCTTTTGTTTGCGAAACTCCAACACGATCCGACGGACACCGTAGAGAGTTTTCTCGCTCGGCAGGAGAATTACTCGATTG
>JAOAEV010000080.1 GCA_026416585.1 Chlorobiota bacterium
GACGATGGCCTCGGTGCACACCATCAAACGTGCCGACCGTAACGACTGAGCGTCGGTCAAAAGGTACATCACCGATCGAGCGATACGTTTGCATTATCCGTTTGAGTTAAGAGTCGTATAAGTTCAAGAACGTCGAAAGCATCCTCGACGCGATAGTTGCCAATCGCTGTTCGACGCAATGCCGTTACATATCCACCAACCCCGAGCTGCTCACCAAGATCACGTGCTAATGCGCGAATGTATGTTCCCTTTGAGCAACGCACAGTAAATCGCAGATAGGGCTGGCAGTACTCAATCTCCGTGATGGTGTGGATGTTCACGCGACGTGGTGCGATTGGGGGCAGCGTTTTTCCTCGTCGTGCGAGCTCGTACATGCGCCGACCGCCTGCATGAATAGCTGAGTACGAAGGTGGTATCTGTTCGAGTGAACCGATGAATGTTTTGAGTGCATCCACGATCATCGAGTCAGTTAAATGATCGATCGGTCGCTGGTCGTATTCGGCAGTTTCGCAATCGTCGCTTGGGGTTCGTGCACCGAGCTTGACTTCCACACGGTATTCCTTGTCGAGGTCTTGAAAACTGCCAACATGCTTGGTCGCTTTTCCAACACAGACGATCAGTAAACCTGTTGCAATAGGATCAAGTGTACCTGTATGACCTATTTTTTTGATGCGCAGGATACGACGAAGTTTTGCGACAACGTCGAACGACGTCCATCCCGTCGGCTTATCGACGAGCACTGCGCCGCCGTGTAATGGTAGCAGCGGAAGCCATGATTCGACAGTGCTGGTGCTATGAGAAAGAAGTGGAATCATTCGCCGCTATTGGCACTGGATGGTGGAGTTTGCCGCTTGAGCAATTGCTCGATGCGCTCCATGCGATCGAACACTGTGTCAAGATAGAAACGAAGCTCTGGAATTACTCTCAAACGGAGTTGTGCCACGCTCGACCGAAATTCTTGTGTTCGTTCGTTAAGTAACGCAACAACGCGCTCGCCGCCGAGGGTATTGTCGTACACGCTGATATACAGTTTTGCAACAGTAAGGTCAGGCGAAACTTTTACGTCTGTCAGGGTTACTAATCCACCGCCGTTGTACAGCGCAAATTCACTGATGGGCTGGCTCAGGATGCGTTGAATTTCACGGGCGACGCGTTCAGGACGAAACGACATAGTGTTATTGACCCAGCTTGCGTTGGACTTCTGTGATGCGATAGGTTTCGATGATATCGCCCTCAGTGTAGTCGTTGAATCCGCTAATGGTTAGACCGCATTCGTAGCCTTGCCGTACTTCACGGACGTCGTCTTTAAGATGCTTGAGAGATTGAATCGTTCCTTTGTAAATCTCGAAGCCGTCGCGGATGACGCGTGCCTTATCGTTTCGAGTGACTGTACCCGACATAATGTAGCATCCAGCAACGGTACCAACTTTACTAATGCGGAAGACTTGCCGTACTTCCGCTCGACCAGTGACTTCTTCTTTGATCTCTGGTGAAAGCATGCCCTCGAGCGCGAGTTGAATTTCATTGATCGCATCGTAAATGATCGAATAGAGTCGAACATCTACGCTTTCACGTTCGGCGACTTTACGGACAGATGCTGGTAGCTGCACTTGGAAACCGACAACAATCGCCTCAGAGGCAGCAGCAAGCATAACGTCGCTTTCGGTAATAGCACCAACAGCGCGGTGAATGATCGAGATTGTTACCTCATCAGTACTGAGCTTTTGCAGTGAGTCGGTAAGTGCTTCGAGCGAGCCACTGACGTCAGCTTTAAGAACAATACGAAGCTCCTTGATGCCGCCGTGCTGCATACGTTTGGAGATTTCATCCAGTGAGACGCGCTTGACTTGGCGTAGCTGCTGCTCACGCCGAAGAATCTGACGTTGCTGGGCGATCTGGCGAAGCTTATCTTCGTCGTGCGAAACAACAAGCTTATCGCCTGCCTCGGGTAAACCTTCGAATCCTGTCACTTGCACCGGGGTTGATGGAGGCGCTTCCTCGACGCGATGTCCACGCTCGTCGTACATGGCACGCACACGACCGAAGTATTGACCGCAGATAAATGTGTCCCCCTGCCGGAGGGTACCGCTTTGTACTAACACTGTGGCAACATTACCACGACCCTTATCAACGTGTGCTTCAATAACGGTGCCGAGCGCCGTGCGGTTGGGATTGGCTTTTAAGTCGAGAAGCTCAGCGTCGAGCAGAATCTTCTCGAGCAATATATCAACGTTGATACCTTTCTTTGCAGAGATCTCGGCACATTGGTATTTACCGCCCCATTCCTCGACCAAAACACCATGGTCAGCTAATTGTTGTTTGATACGGTCTGGATTAGCGGTGTCCTTATCAATCTTGTTGATTGCGACGACAATAGGTACTCCAGCTGCTTGTGCATGGCTGATTGCCTCGATAGTTTGAGGCATGACGCTGTCATCGGCTGCAACAACGAGGACGACGATATCGGTGACTTGCGCACCGCGTGCGCGCATTGCCGTAAATGCCTCGTGACCCGGAGTGTCAAGAAAGGTAATAGACTTACCATTGGGCAAAATGACTTTATATGCGCCGATGTGTTGAGTAATGCCTCCGGCTTCTCCGGCGACAATGCTTGAGCTTCGGATGTAGTCGAGCAGCGATGTTTTTCCGTGGTCAACATGCCCCATGATCGTGACAATCGGTGGGCGAGGTACAAGCGACTCCGACGGGTCAGCGAGAGTTTCTTCCTCGAGCGTTATCTCTTTATCGGTCAAAAATTCAACAGTTACGCCATAGTCACTGGCTATCAATTGGATTGTATCGCGGTCGAGACGTTGATTGATGCTGACCATCAAACCAAGCGCGAAGCATTTGCTGATGATTTCAGCAGGGGAGACGCCAAGAAAGTTTGCTAATTCAGCAGTCGTCACGAACTCTGTGATACGCAGCACACCGTGTTCCTGCTGTAGTTGCTCGAGACGGCGTTGTTGGCGCTCTTCACGCTGTTGCTTTTTCTGTTTCTTGATTCTGCTTCTGATGCGTGCCTCTTCTTCGATACCGGCAAGAGTTTCTCGAATCGCGCGCTCGACCTCTTCTTCAGCAATCAATTCGCGTATCGGTTTCCGCTTTTTCTGTGCCTTGTCGTCTGTTGCGAAGAATGCATCTTTGGTAGTAAGCTTTTTGTCTTTGGTCTTTAGTGCACCGCTGCTTGTCGTTGCAAGAATAGGGGTAGGGAGTTGTTCTTGTGGTTGTTCTTCTCGTTTTGTTGAATGCTGTTTCTCTTTATCTTTTACCCTGCTTGGACGAACATTGCGCTTTTGCGGTTCGGATAGCTTTTCGGGTTTCTCTAGTTTCTTTGCCCCACGTTTGCTGCGGCGTGGTTCTTCAACAGGGAGCTCAATCTTTCCAACGACTGTCAGTCCGCGCAGTTTCCATGATGTTGACGGCGTGTCGGGCTCGGATGTTACGAGGATGTTCGATACTCTCCGCCGTCGCTTGGGGTCGGGAGCGTCTTCACTTTGTTCGAGGGTAGGTTGTTGCTCGACGGTTTCTTCGACGGGGGCTTCCGCGATGATATCCGAGGGCAATGGTTTGACTTCAGTGCTTTCAGGGCTGACGGAGGATGATGTATCAGCAAGATCCGCTGTTGTCATCGTGACATCCGGTTCTTCTGAAGAAACGGATTCTTCGACAGACACCGATGTTGATACTATAGGTTCAGTTGAATCAATTACAGCCGATTCAGGTTCTTCACTTATTGTTGTCTCAATACGCTGAGATTCGACTGGAACAGCAGTAAGCTGCTCAACATCCAGAGGAACGGCTACAGAGGATGGTTGCTGCTCTGCGAACGTAGGTTCAAGGATTGTTTGTTCGGCTTCGACTGTTGATAACTCTTCTATTGATACTTCAGCTGGTGGGGAAGTGGTCTCGTGGGATTCTTCTGGGGGGGCTTCGATACCAGTTTGACGAACCTCTTCTGATTCGGTCTCAGACGGCGCGACGGTTTTCTTCTTGACCGACTGTTGATGGGTTCGTTCAAACTGCTCGATTTTCGAGCGGACACGCTCCGCATGTTTTGCTTCTTTCGCAAAATGCCCTGTGACAGCGTCGAGCATTTCGTCGGTAAGCTCGAAGCTGGGCTTGTTACTGATTTGGAATCCTTTAGCAGTTAAGTATTCAACAATCTCTTCTTTCGAGATATTGAAATACTTAGCGACCTTAAAAAGTTTTTTTTCAGGAATATTCTGGGACATTAGTGCGCCAAGTTATAAAGAATTGTCGAAACAACGATACATCAGACACTCAGTCTTTGTCGGGTTCTGGTGACGATGATGTATCCTCTGTAGTGAGATCTTCATCATCGTCGAGCTCATCATAGGTTTCCGTCTCGTACTCACTGAACATTTCTTCGATTTCTTCTCCAATGTCAGCTGGAGAGGCTTGTTGTGATTCCTCAAGTTGAGCATGTGCAATAGCGACGCGTTCGCGGATATCCGGCAGTTCTTGTTCGTTGAATTCATCGAGAATGAGCTTGCGAATTGCGAGCAATTTTTCCGGTGTCATTTTCGGAATCTGGAGAAGTTGCTTCAAATCTGCTTCGAGGAATTCGCGAGCTGTGTCGATATGTGCTTCGATGATTTGCTCGTAGAGTTCTCGACCGATGTCGTCTCGGAATTCGATCAGTTCGATGTCTTCACTCCCTTCCTTGACGAGGGTCAAGGTATATCCTGTCAGTCGCGATGCAAGTCGCACATTCTGCCCATTCCGTCCGATAGCTAATGACACCTGGTCATCGGGGACCACAACAACTGCTGTTTTGTTGTCGGTATTAACTTGAATTTGACGAACTTTTGCTGGTGAAAGCGCCCGTGCGATAAAGACCACAGGATCGTCGCTCCACTCGATAACATCAATGGTTTCACCGGCGACTTCGCGAACAATTGCATTGATCCGAATTCCTTTCATTCCGATGCATGCACCAACAGGATCAACACGCTCATCGTAGCTGGTAACAGCAACTTTAGCACGCTCCCCTGGTTCTCGTGCAATAGCTTTGATTTCAACGATCCCATCGAAGACCTCCGGAATTTCGATTTCGAAAAGCCGCTGAAGGAATCGTTCATCGGCACGAGATACAATGATATCGGGATTACTTGTTGGTGTGGAGCGGCGTACTTCCTTCACAATTGCGCGAATCGTTGCATTCTTTTTGTAGCGCTCGGTTGGAATCTGTTCTTCGACAGGCATTCGCACTTCGTGTTTGTTGTGTAGGATAAGGATGTCATTGCGCCGTATTTGATAAATCTCACCGACGATGATTTCGCCAATTTTTTCTTCGTACTCTAAGAAGATGTTGTTTTTCTCGATGTCGCGCAGCTGTTGGCTGAGAATTTGTTTGGCGTACATGATCAACTGTCGCCCAAACTCTTTGCTGATATTGTCCAGTGAAATTTCTTCGATGTATTCGTCACCAACCTCGTATTCTTCGTCTGTTCGGCGCTGTACCTCGCTGAACGAAATTTCCTTGGCAGGGTTAAGAACATAATTGACGACTGTTCGCGGTAAGTAAATTTCGATGTCGCCACGATCCATGTTGACGATAATATCAGGTTCCGCATCCTCTCCATACTTTTTCCGGACAAGCATCCGTAGCATGTCTTCGAACTTTCCTTGTATCAGATCGCGGTCAATTCCACGTTCTTTGGCTATTTCGACAAAAGCCGCAATGATTGCTTTCTTATCAACTTTGCTTTGCGTTTTTTTCCGTGGCATAGCTGATTCTGTATGTAGGTGTTACCACTCCAATTGAACAATAGCCGATGAAATCTGCACGAAGGGAATAGTTAATATATCGTGTTCAGTTTTGATTGTGATATGTTGAGCATCTGCCAATAGTAAGCGCCCGCCGACAATCGTACCATCGATGAGGTGTACCGTGAGCAATCGCCCTGTGTGCTTAGGATACTGCCACCATTGTTGAAGTGGGCGGTCAACCCCAGGGGATGATACGTCAAGTCGTGCAATTGACTTAAATGGCGGATCTCTATCGAAGAGCAGCTCGATATCACCACTGATGCGCCGACAGAGGTCGTGTGTAACGCCGTCGCGATTGTCTATGTAGATTTCCAGAATTTGTGAATCGCTTCGTCCCCGAAGCGTATAGTCCAGTAGCTCGGCATCGTGCCGACGACATATCTGGCGTATGGTCTCAACCGTCGAATCCGGAAGTGTCCGGCTCGGTTTTCCTACTTTTGGCATGGACAGTCGTTAGCAACAAAAAAAGGGCAGCAATGCCCAGTCCACGGTTACTCGTCGCGGCTGCAAATATACGGAATACGCAGGTTTCAATTATGAAAGATGATATTTGTCTTTATACCAATCCCCTCAGCGGTAAATACGATAAACAAGACACCAGATGGGAGGCTTGTCGTAGGAACAGGAAATGTGTAGGTGCCACGTTCGAGGTAACCATTATAAACGTTCCCGATGGTCCGTCCGGTTATATCGTAAATGGCGATTGTGGCGGTCGAATTGACTATGTGTTCGATGATGATAAACAACGTCGTTTCATCATTCTTAGTAGTGATTTTGCTCGATGTACCGAGTGAGATCAAACGTTGGTCGAGGTTGCATTCCTGGGATAGTCGTAGCAAGCCAGGCACAACAGTCGCAACATGAATGTTCGTATCACTGCTGTGGATTGCGTCGCGGTCTGGCAGGATAGGTGTTTGGCGTGCGTCGCCGAGAAGGACCGTGCCATCGAGTATTCCGATAATTCCATCGCGTTCGATTCGTGCACCTCTGACGGTTATAAGACAGCCTGATGGTATGGGCTCGAGCACTATCGAGCCTGAGGAAAGCACGTCGCCTTTCGTGATGCTCTTTGGGAATAGCACTGTTCGGTCAAAGCGTAATGGTATCACGAAAGAATCGAGCACGAATACCCGAGCGACATTTTCGCAGCGAATACTAAATCGGACTTGTTCGCCAGGAGATGCTGTGATCGATTCGGGTATAACAAGTCGTAGTGCTAATGGCGTGGTATTGGTTGTATCCCGCCGAATTCCACGAGCGGTAATGACAATGACCAGTCGAGCAGCACACGGCTCGATTGCATCAAGCACAAGTGTGTGGTTGTAGTTCCCTTCACTGTTTGCGTTGATCGAGATCTGTCCTGCGACAGTCATACCCGGTGGGATGATACCACCGGGTGCATAGGGAAACTGAGCTTGAAGCCACGGTGGTAGAGATCCCATTGCCCCGAAGCGAATCGTATCGGTAGAGCTATTCTGCAACGTTGCTGTTGTGGTGTATGTTCCTGGAATTTCAATATCCCCTACATCAAGTCGAAGCGTATCGCTTCCACCGCTTTCGATAAAGCCAAGATGGAAATCATCAGCATGCACTGTTATTGGTAGTGTTAAAATGCGTCCACAGGGCTCAATGCGAACCGAAAGAGTTGCATTGTTATAACCGCTCACCAAGCGCTGAGGCAGAATTATGATCTCGAATGGATGATTACCGTCAGTGTATTGATCAGTTTTGAGTGTCGCCGTAAGCCATGGTGCAGATGATGAGACGGAAGTAATCACTGTCGGCACAGTGTTGGCTGGTATGCTTGACATTGTGAAAACGACTTGTCGTGCGATCGGGAGGGTGTCGCGGCAACGGAGAATTCGTGGGATTGATATTGCTGGCACATCGAACGCTGCAAATGTCCCTGTACGCATACCGCGAATGAGGAGTACCTCGGACTGTACGCATCGTCCGTCACCAAAAAGGATGGTCAAACGTTGTTGTGCTGCTGTGTAGCCGTTTGGGCTGTACCTCAGTCGGATCGTCAGCGAATCACGTGGCGCTATACGAAGTGTCGGGGATGGGATTGGTTGAACAATTTGAAGCTGTTCATCAAAAAGCTGTTCAATCTCAACTGATGTAAGAGATGTGTTGTAGAGCGTGATTGTTGTGTCGGCGAAAATCGTCGAACACGAATCCAGTGATGAAAAAACGATCTCACGTGTCGCAAGAGCGATAAATGGCGTTGTCAGTGCACCACGAATGGGTATCACAAGCGAATCACGACATTGTGCTGATGTGTATCGTATGACCAAATCACGTGCATACGTTTGATCGAGTTGCGGAGAAAAAACAATTGGCAAAGCACGAGACTCTCCTGCCCGGAGAGAAAATGCCATCGATACGCTTGGATCCAGTTGAAATGGCGCGTTGATGCTAATGCTCTCGACGGTGAGATCTCCACTTGCAGCGATGAATACGGTATCAGTCTTGGTGGAAACTGTTCCATTACACCGAGTGAGGACGCCGAAATCTTTCGATGAGGTAAGGGGAGTGAGCACCCCTGCAGCTCCACTTTTCGAACCACGTACATGAATCCATGCAATACGGCCGCACGGTTCGAATCGAATGCCAATGCTATCGTTCCATGTTCCCGTTGTTGATGGCGCAAAACGAAGTTGAAGCGTTCGGCGTTCGCCGTTTTTCAATTCGATCGGGAGTGCTGGAGATGCTAACATGAATGGAGAAGGTTCAATGACCGACGAAAGCACAACGGGGAATCCCGAACGATTTTCAATGGTCAGAGTTGTATCACGAACAGACTCGCAGCCACTCAAAGCAGAAAATGTGAGTGCAGTCTGTGATAGTACGTACCGCACCTGTATGATTTCGACAGATGTTCCTGCAGAGCGAGTGGAGCAACCATACTCATTGGTGATCTCGACTCTGTAGTTCCCAGCAGTATTAGCCACGTAGGATGCAAGCGTGGCACCGGTAATTGGAGCACCGTCCCGGTACCACTGATACCGCGATTGTTCAACAAGAGGAGCTTGCAGTAACTGTGTAGAATCTTCGCAGAGCTGCACAAGACCGGCAGGGAAAATTCGTGCCTCTGGGGCTGGACGAACTATCACAACGATCGAATCGCTCAGAACGAAGCATCCATCTGGTCTTTGCAGTCGAATGCGATACTCGCCACTTTCTGTAGCACGGTATGCGCTATTGTTTGCACCGGAGATTGCGGTGCCATTGCGAAGCCACTGGGCAGAGTATCCATTTGGTATAGCTGTGATGCTCAGGACAATCGACCCACCTTCGCAGAATGTTGTCGGCGAACCGTCCGTACGAAGAGATGGTCCTGGTTCAACTTGTTTGATTACCGTTGCAGATGCGAACGATACTGCGTTGTATTGTCGTCCTCTTGTTGATTGAACTGGTGAATAATTTCCATACTCGTCGTCGCGACCATAGCGAAATGCAAACACACGGTACGTGTACGTAACGCCGCATGTGAGAACGACGGGATCTGCGTAGGATGTCGCAGTCGAAGGCAAGTGTGCCAAAACAGTTGCTGTCCCGATTCGTTCACCATTGCTATAGATGCGACCTTGTTCTGGGAGGAAACCTTGCGCACTGCTGTCGCGCACAATCATGAATCCTTGGACTCCATCCTGGGAATATGGATCGGTTGCGAGGTTCCAGGATAGTTGCACACTTGACGTCGAGGTATTTGCTACTAATCGTGGTGAGTCCCACAGGGGGCGGCGAAGTGCATGCCAGAACTCCCAATTTGATGCCGATGATGTACACGATTTGTTCGGCAGTGTCCGGGTGAGATTGACAGCGCAGGCTTCTGACAGTGAGGCGCCGTGTGGTCCATTGTACTGGCTGAGCATGGCGCCCGGAAATACACGATTGCTCTGCCCATTGTTGAGAGAGCTGGCGGTATTGAGTTTGGGTTCTGCCATCGTCAACCAATACGAACCCGGCGTTGCACGGTGACCAAGTCCGTGAACGTGATTGCCATTTGCATCGAGTATTTCCATGATGTCTCCCTCCTGTGCCAAATTCATCGGAGCATCAGGAAATTGCACATCCGGCGCTGCATACGCTTCAAAGAATCGCATATCATTTTTTGCGAGCATGACGCGACCGTCAGCCATAGAAGTATCGAAGTCCTGGGGATTGCTCGAAATGTAATCGCGATGCCAAATGCCAATTATGGTCCCAGCTCGAACATGCTGCCAATAGGGAATGTTGCGGAATTTTACACCTCCTTGGCGTGCTGTTTGTGTTGCGTTGTTATCTGTGACAATCCATCCACGCAAATCAATGTTGTCTTGGATAACGAGGATTTCGGTCCATTCCTGGGGAGGATTATCGTTGTAGTACTCACTGACTACGACGGGTTGTGCTATGCTCGGTGCAGTCAGTGCACCAAGCGCAGCCAGAACACATACCAACGCGTTTCGGTGTTGAGTTAAGCGGTGCATGTTATCGCTGAATAACGAATTGACGCTGAACGAAAGTAGAAGTACGGTAGATCAAGAGCCGATAAACACCACTAGGTAGAGAGCTAACGTCGAGACACACACGGTCACCTGCTATTGGTGCTGAAACAATCTGCAGTTCAAGTAGTGTGCGTCCGAGGACATCGACCACTGCAATCCGTCGGACGTCATCTGCATGCGTTATTGTCAATGTCTCGCTCACCGGTTGTGGGTACAACTCTATTTGCGTTTTATCTAATACACTGACACTTGATATGACATCCACCCTCGCAACGTTTGACCGCGTGCTATCGCCACAGTGATTATATACCACACACACGTATTGCCCACGGTTATTGATTGTGGCATTTGAAATGGTCAGAACAGGTCCACTTGCAATTGAATCTGGCAATGGTTCACCATCTTTGTACCAGCGATAACGAAGTTGCTCGCCAGGTGAACCTTGTGCCTCAATGCCTAATACAAGGGCTGTGCCTTCGAGAATTTGCACCTGTTCGCGAGGTTGGGTTGTGATGACCGGGGCCGGGTAGAAGGAAATTGCTGTCGGATTGGTATAGAATGAATCACATTCAGTAATGATAAAGAAACGCACTGAGGAGAGCGATCGATCGTAGTTAGTAATTCGAAGAGTAAGACTATCCGTTCTTCTTTCGAGAACAGGTGCACCATTTTGCTCAGCTCTGACGGTAGCCACTACAGAAAGCTTGATTGTGATGCTGATTGGATCGCCGAAGCAGTACGTACTGTCAGAAGTGCGATAAAGTACAGTAACCCGCTCGCGAAGTTGGAGCCGACGTGCTGGAGTCGTTCGCGTTTCCCCAGTAGATTCGTCGGTGATTCTGCAGGAGTATTCTCCAGCATCGTTCGTTGTGATGTCTGCGACGACAAGTTGCGAAGTCGTTGTCCCTCGGATGCGAGCAGATTCTTGCAGTGGTGTACCGTTTCTTAGCCATTGATAGCGCAACTGTCCTTGAGTCGTGCTTCGGGCAGTGACAGAGAATGTAGCCGTTGCACCTTCGCAGAACTCAAGCGGCGAGGTGTCGAAAGTAAACTCAATACCTGTAAACCGAAGTGCACCCGTGTCGGACGTAACAGTGCCGCATTGTGTTGTTACGATGCAGTAGTAGGTGGCGCCATAGTCGGATTGCTGAACGTTCCGTATTGTTAGTGTTGCAGTTCGGCTGCCAGTAATGCGGTTATTGTCGAGCAATGGCTGGGAGCCTCGATACCATTGATACGACGCGTGAGGATCGGTTATGCTGGTTTCGATTGAAAGCTGAGCAGTTTTACCTAAACCAGCATACACGGTGCCAGGATGCCGCGTAATCTCCAAACGAGGGCGTACAGCAATAGTTATAAAGTTGGAGGAATCATTCGAGCAGGTTCCACTTCCATAAATGCGGCACCGATAGATACCTGATGACCGAGCATTCACATAACTCAGGTGCAACTGATTCGTTGTCGCGCCAGCAAGTGGCTGACCGTCTTTTTCCCACTGGTATCGAAGATTTGTTCCTGATGCTAAAACAACAAGTGTAACGCTGTCGCCTTGACACAGAGATGTGTTGGGACTCTGCGCGATGACGCGCGGAGGCATGTTTAGTGTAAACGGACCTGTCACGGCGTACACATCGGAACGCGTGTTATCTATAACTCGCAGATATGTATTGCTCGACCCAGCCAGGTTCGCAGGGATGTCGAGTTGCAACGTTGATATTCCGGGAAGGATTCCACGAGCCACAATAAATGGGGGATCGTTGTCACGAATCAGCTCGACTCTGGCACTATCCACACCGCGAATAAATACCGTCACGGCAAGAGGTCCACTCAAACAGAGTGATTGGCCTGCCAGCGATGTTCGCAATTCAATTCTTGGGGTGTGAATGCTTGTCGCATTGATCCCACTTGATGGGCTGCGTGTATCGGCTTGTCCCCAAATACCGTCGCTGTCGGTGAACACACGAAGGAGCGACCCTGTTTGCAAATCACGTACCTCGATGCGTCGGATTGCAGGGATTGAATTCGGTACAACGGTTGCGAACGCTCCAGCTAAGCTATCTACTGCTGCGTAGAAGGGCACGGCACTGGTTACAGTCGTTCCTTCATCTTGGATGATTGCTGTGGCAACAGGGCGTGAATTGCCGGTGATATCGTCGTAAAGACATATAATACTCTTCGGCGATAGACCACTGGCAGAATCCACCATACCAGATACTTTATTTGTGGCAGGTCCGAAGTATAGTGCTTTTGTCCCTTGAACGGTGACTATCCGCGTCTGTATTGCGCGATTGGAATCGAGTATCGTGATAAGCCAATACATTGTGTTGCCTTCAGTGAACCGCACGTTTGCGGTTGCCACAAGATTTACCCACAGCGTCATTGTTGTTTGCGCTGGACCTGTGCGGAATTCAGAATAGCCGCCGCTAACGCTAAAGTCGCGAGTTGCGGTATAATTGAACGTCTGGTTATTCGCGTTGTAGTGAAGATTATTACCTGCTCCAATCGTTGCCGTAACAAGCGAAACGGAGTCTGCACCAACGTAATAGCGATACGTCGTATTCGGTTGAAGGTTGCCAAGTCGAACTAATGCCCATACGGGAATTCGTGTCGAGGCATTCGATGAAAGCATGTACTGCGGAATGATCTGTTCGGTAACAGTTGGATGCGCAACGATAGTCAATGTATAGCTAACGCTTGTGATGTTGTTGGCTGTGAATGCAATCGTATAAGTACCTGGTGTAGCAAATGAAAGATTGTTGAAAAGAGCAACACCGTTGATGTGCATTGTGCTTGTAGTTCCTGATGGGGTTCCGGGTCCGCTTTGGATGACGATGTTACACTGGTATGGAAAGTGCGTGTCTATGCTACCATCAGATCTACGTGCAGTGACGGTGAATGCTGGTAGAATAAGTCCCGCAAATGCAAACTGCGAGAACGATTCGACTGTGAGTTGCGTAGCATTGGGTAACACTGTAAAGGGTGCGCTCACGCCATTTGATAGGTTGTCACCGGCAGTGCGTCGTACGCGGATTTGTACGTTTGATTCCGCGATACTGTAGGTGACTCCAGATACAGTGACAGAATTCGTTCCTGCGGGAATAGTGGCAGTCAGCGACCCACCAAGCGTGCCACTGCCGTTTGCTAACTCGAGGACAATGTTAGTATTCGATTGAACGTTCCGGGGTTGACCAAGATCGTTTTGTGCCTGGATAGTAACGCTGAAAGGTGCTGTGCGCGATGGCGAAACGGGGGCGATGGTAGTGATTGCCAGCTTTGTTGGAATGCCAGTGCTCGCATCACTTTGAACGAGAATGTCATCCACTTTAAGTTGTGGACGATTGCCCGAAGTTTGAGGATAACGCTGGTAGTATCGCCAGCGGAGTTGCACGACTGATTGGTTCTCGCATGAGGAAGGAAGAGTGAAGGTCGGCATCGTGACGGTTTCAGCAACAACACTTGTGCCTTGAATATTGGCATTGTACTGAACAGTATCGGGACCGATAATCGCTGTTTGCCATTGACCAGTCGTGCCGACGCGATATTGGAGCATGATGGAGTAGTACCGAAAGCCCGTAAATGTTGAGGCGAGTGTCCCTGCTTTCCAGGAAACACGGATATTGACACGCCCCGTTGTATTGATTGCTAGAACGGCTGCACCGAGATTGCCAGGGCTTGATGTGTTCAAGAACGCAAAGCCATCAATACCTAAGCCGTTTATTCTTGTGCCACTAGTGCCGTTGTATGCACCGGTATAATCACCGATGACTTGGGCAGTATCAGGTTGAAGATTGTTGTCGGCGCGATTAAAGATGTGAAACGCGACATTCGGTGGATATGTCCCAGCACTATTTGTTGGATCCCATGCTGCCAAAGAGTAATCACCAGAGCTGAGATTGTGTGGCGTTGGATTGCTTTGTGCGTGCAGCGAAGTCACTGCAATAAGCGCAAGAACACCACTCCACATCATGAAACGAGCCTTCATGGCACTTCTCGAAAGTGAAACATACAGTGAATATTACTGATTGCAATTTACTCAACTCGGGGAGCGTAGTGACGTTATGAATAATCAAACCGCCCTACACAAGGGAATGTGTAGGGCGGTAGATATACTGAATCTACTCTCTTTTATCGGGAAAGCATGAGCATTTTGACGGGTGATGACCAGTGTCCACTTGTCATTCGGATAAAATATGCACCATTCGGTA
The DNA here is from genome assembly GCA_026416585.1 of Chlorobiota bacterium. Lineage (GTDB taxonomy): Bacteria > Bacteroidota > Ignavibacteria > Kapaibacteriales > NICIL-2 > NICIL-2. Next base: position 14,495 of record JAOAEV010000080.1, read on the forward strand.
GTGTTGTTGCATCAGTTGAAACTTCGTATAACCCCGGTGCCAAGGTGCCGTCTACGATGGTGCGAACAACTTCACCCAACGAATTGACAAGCTGAACTGTGGTTGGTGCTTCGTAGCCAATACCGAAACGCACGACAATTGTTGTACCATCCGATGGATTTGGTTCTGGGTCGTAGAGCGTGAAGGTATTAGTGCTGACGATGACGTGTCGCATGTCCCATGCACAGACCCGAGGCATTAGTACTGTCGCTGGTTCGGTGTCAACAAGTACCCAGCAAGAGCTTCCTGTTGGATCGAAACCGCAATCAAGTTTGGTGTCGAGCTTATGGGTAAAGTATGCGCGCATCTTGAATTTGAACAACGTTCCTACGCCTTGGAGTGGTCGTGTACCTGATGGTTCATCGAGCTCGATTTCAAATTCACCCGGCTTGTTGATGACTGCTTTCCGAACGGTCCATCCATCGCAGAGCGTCCCAGCAGTGATGATATTTTCAATACCTGTTTCTGGTACGAAAACTTCCGGATCGTAGTACACATAGGCGTGGAAGTTGGTCACACGTCCGTCGTCAATTCGATTAGGTCTGTCGAGAATATTGAACTCATACTCGAGCGGCTTGTCGTATTCATCGGCACGTACAGAATAATTCGGCTTATTCGACGGTTGGGTTGTTACTGTAACGACTATATCGATACCAGTGCCTGCCACAAACGAGCGGACGCTGAGCGAACGATTATTCTCATCTTCGAGTGACCAATCGAAGGCGTATGTCGCAGATGCGTTCGATTCGTAACGTATCGCCTGACGTTCACGTGTTGCATCATACGGCGGGCTGAAGCGTATTACAAGCGGTGTAGATGTTTGACCTGGCTCGATTGATGTTCCAACGACTGCTGCTAAATTCTCGATAGCAAAAAGTTGAGACGTCTCTGGTGATGCCGGTTGAACATTGACGATGCGCAACCGTGTTTGACCGGTATTGCGCACAAACACTTCTTGGGATGAAGTACGCGAATTGCATTTGTAAACCGGACCGAAGTCATGATTTGTTGCTTCTGCGGAGTAGTTACTTGCTTCCCCGTAGCCATAAAGTGTTGGATGTTTGATTTGATCCGGCATCAAGTCGCATGTGACAGCAATACGTGCTGTTTGTAATCCAGGCTGGCGAACGGTGAAGATGACATCAATTGCGCGCTCGCCGCCTGGTGGTATGCTGAATGGTCCATTTGCGAAAGCGGCGGATAGCCAATCTGGATCAATTTGGAATGCCCCTGCCTGATCATCGGCAATGCGAAGATCGCTGATAGTCAAGTTCATTGTTCCGTGATTAGACAGGTAGGCAACTCCACGAACTTCTGTCCCGATTGGAAGTGGAACATTATGGCCCCACCCGAGAGAGTCTTGAATTGGAACGACAGCAATGCCACGAACCGTTGATGTTGCTGTGCGTTGCTCGCCATTGAAAACACCCGTGAGAGTAACGGACACAATGTATTCTCCTGTTACAGAGGGCGTGAATCTCACGGGAAGGCTGATGTTCTCACCAGCAAAAAGCTGGGCGGGTAATGTACGAAGATCGAGTTGAAATGCCTGGGTAGGATCGGTAACACCAGGGGGTAATTGAACCGCCTGCATTTGGATAGTTGGGTTCAAGAGTGATGTGCCCGCTGAACCGACTGCACCGGCGCTAATGGTATGATCATACGAAGTTCGCCCAAGTACTTGCACATTGTAACGATCGAGAACGCGGACAATGCCGAAATCGTGCCCTGTTAATACTGGTCCTGCATCGATACCTCGTCCTGACCATATGCTGAGCTTGTCGCTGCAATTATCGTCAGCATCGCTAAGGATGCGTACTTCGATGGAATGCGTGGTTCCAACGTCGGGTGGTGTAAACCATACATTGAACTCGATTGATTCTCCGCCGTTGAGCGTTATGGGAGGATTCAACGATGCAAAGTTATCGCGGAAATATCGCTGGGATGGATAAGGATCGTTCTGTCCAGCATACTGGATGCCGTGGATTGTTGTAGAGAATCCACTTGTATTGGTTATCCGACATTTGATCGGTGTGCTACTTTCTGTTCCAATAGGAATAGCAGGGAAGGTAACATCAGTAACGGCAATGCAAGCTTTCCCAGTGGTCAGTCGTAATGGGATTTCTCGTGGAGAACATGTCAGTGTTACTTCGACAACATCTTGTACTGGCTGCCGATTTTCTTGGAGTGCTGTTGCACGCAGTGTCAGAGTCATGCTCTCTGAAGAATTCAATGTTGCGGGCAACGGTTTTGATGTTGAGACAATTGTGAACTCAGTCCGACTGTTTTTAAGTCGGATGTTTGCGATGGTAATGGATTCAGTACCATTATTGCGCAGTGTGATAGTCCGCTCAACCGAGCTACCAATAGTCAAGGTGCCGAAATCAATCTGTGCCGGGGATATCGAGAGGTCTTCGGGCAAGTAGTCAAACGTGCGTGAAGTGAATTTCCCGGAGCGTGTCGTGGCGATAACTTCCGCATGAGCGGGCTTCGTTGGATCAATGGGTCGAAGCACGAAGTTCATCTCACGAACAGTCACATCTATTTCTGTCAGCAGTTCGATCTCGTAGTTATAGCTGACATCAGGGTTAAGCTCGACCGAGAGCATGCGCGCGCAATCTGAATTGGGGGGCAATGCACGTGCTACGCCCTCAACAATTCCACAGTGTTGATTTGCTTCAATTGTTATGCTGTCGTCGCAGGCGAGTGCAAAGTTGATTCCTGTAGGATACCCGTATGCAAAACCATCTTTGGAGCGATCCCAGTTGCCATAAACATAAGCAGTGAACTTTGCATTGGGAGAGAGAGATTCAATCGTATGATCACCCGGTCCGATATCACCAATGGCATAACTAAACTCGCTCCCTGCAACAGGCTGTATTCTGCTACCGAAGTACCCGCGCAACGATACGCCATCGAATTTTATACTGTCAATGTATCGTGTTAAAAAAGTGATCATTATAAAGTTGTCAATACCCTGAGGAGCGTAAAAAGTGGTGTATGTTGCCCACTGTTCACGAGGGGTAAGAACCAACATCATTCCTTGCCCGTTCCGGCTCGGATTTTGCGCATCATTGCCTTTTTTGTCAGGCATATTTACTGGGTTTAAGCGCCATGCCTTGCCATAGTGTCCAATGAGAATCGGTTTGTTGCTTTTATAGAGGCACGGTTCCTCCATGACGGTAAAATCGAAACGATCGCCCGCTCGGAGGGGACGCGGCACCACTTGCCATGAATTATCGCTTTTGCGGCGGTATTGGACAATCGTGTTATCTTCCGTTGCAACGATGCGAATGAGATCTCCCTCCGATTCAAGATCGAACGTTGAGCGTGGGCGGTCAGCATACATAATCGGCGCCGAGAAGTATTCTTTCCCCAAAAACTCAACAGGCCACATGCTCTCGATCAGCATGTTGCGCATAAAGTTCGCAGGCGTTCCCAGCATCGTTGGCTGATAACGAGGAAAGGCTCCTTTGGTATGGCCAGAAATGACCGATACGGGAGCTGATGCAACGATTTTTGTTCCCGTCAAATCCGTTGTTTCGAAGTCTTGGTCATAGCCGGGTTTGATCTTTGCTTTGAGCAGTAGTGTCTGCCCGCGTTGAAGAGTGTATACACGGGTTTGTCCGGGACGCGTACCATCATCAAGATCGACTTTGGGTGTTACCGTAACTTTTGTGTTGTCTTTGGTTGCGGTGACGAGAATTTGACCGACGCGCTCACGATCAGTGCGATCCTGATACAGATTCAGTGTATAGTAGATGCGTCCGAGCTGTTCGAGCGGAATGATTTTGAATGCTTCGCCTGACCACCGATAGCTCATGTAAACGGTTGCCGTTATCGGCTGTTCTGCGACAATATGAATGCCGTTATCGTTGATCCCCGAAATTTTGTTCATAAGCGCTTCAGGAACCGAGACAATCAAAGTGCGTCGCGGCGACAAATTGTATTGCCCCAAGAAGTCACCTGTCCGTGGCAGAGTAATTCGCACTTTTGTCGGTACACGTGAAGATAGCCACAACTGGATAGGCATACCGCGTGCGGCTTCGACATTCGCGAAATCGCAGTGAGGAATGCCGAAATAATATTCACGACCTTCGAGTACTTCTCGCTGACCATATTGTGCCCTTGCCGAAGTGGCAGTGACCTGCAAAAGGACAGCAATGGCTATCAGTAGCCAATGAGTGCGGCGCGTGCTGTTCATGATTCCTCCTACTCTATGGTTGATGGGATAAATAAGGGCTCATAAGTGCAATCGTGTTTCAAGTGATTCTACGCATAGCCGATATTATGCGATGAACTAAAATACAATAAAAAAAAATAATATCCAAACGTGTTGCGCATGATTCTATGAACATCGTCGAACACCTGCAACAGACACATGAATTTGCGTCGCTGCCGACAGTCGCTGCACGACTTTTGTCAATGTTGGAGGACGACCAAATTGATATCCGGACAATCGCGCAATTTGTTGAACAAGATGTTGCAATCGCCGCAAAAGTCATCCGAGTGGCGAACTCACCAATTTTTGGCTTACGTGTGCCAGTTGCTTCGATATCTCAGGCTATCATGACGATAGGACTCAATCGGGTATCCAATATCGTACTTGGAGTGAGCATCTACTCAAAGTTCATTTTACTCCGTACCCTTGCGGGAGATTACCTCCAAAAGTTTTGGATGCATTCGGCTGTTGCCGCAACACTTGCTCGGTCATTGGCACGATATGTTCGATGCGATTTCCAAGAGTTAGAATTTCTCACTGCGCTCGTGCATGATATCGGCAAGCTTGCGATGCTACAGTTAGATCCAGAGCGCTTCGGTTTAGTCCACCAGGCAATAGATGCGGGAATAGATGAACTCGAATCTGAACGCCAATACTTCGATGCGGCACACACCGAAGTCGGAGAAGTCATTGCAAATCTGTGGAAATTACCGCCGCAAGTGCAAGTGGCAATCAAGCTGCATCATGAGAACCAACTCCATAATGATGAACTATCACCCCTACTAAGTGTTGTACGTGTTGCCGATCTTGCAGCCGAATCGTACGGGTTTACTTCAGGAGAAAAGATCGATAAGCCGATTCATGAGACGATTCACTGGAAGAAGTTAGAATCAATTTCCCCACAACCGTTTGATCCCGAACAGATCGATGTGATATTCCAAAACGACATTGCATCTGCGCATACATTGATCGAAGCCCTTACCATCAACTGAGTGTATCCATAGAAGGGGAGTATGTAGTTTTGTTCGTTTGTTGCTGGATAAGCTATCCGTACTGCATGAAGCCGATTCTTTTCAACCTCGGGCCGATTACGGTGTACAGCTTCGGTCTTATGATGGCACTGGCGTTCTTGACCGCGAACTGGTTGTTTTCACGTCGTGCTCGGCAGCTCGGTTGGAGCGAGAAATTCGTTTCTGCTATTACGTTTATCGCGCTGATAGGGGGTATCATTGGTGCGAAGTTGTTCCATTTGTTGGAATACCCCGAGATCTTTCTCCGTGACCCAATTGGCGCTGTTTTCAGCGGTGAGGGGCTGACGTTTCATGGGGGATTGATTATTGCGGCAATAAGCATCGGTGTATTTGTAAAACGCAAGGGCGTGCCTTTTTTCGTATTAGCCGACGCTTTAGCACCATCACTGATCCTTGCGTATGGGATCGGTCGTATTGGTTGTCAATTGGCAGGGGACGGCGATTATGGCATACCAAGTAAACTACCTTGGGCAATGACATATCCTAATGGAACTGTTCCAACCCTTTCTCATATCAACCTCGAGCTCCGGCAGAAATACGAACAAATGTATCCTGGCGAGCCTGTTCCTTCCGACATTGCCGTTCATCCAGCGCCAGTGTATGAAACTCTTGCGTCTGTGCTCATTTTTTTCATCCTGTACCGATTGCAGCAGCGAAACCAACATCCAGATGGATGGCTATTTGCACTCTACTTGGTGTTGGCTGGGCTTGAGCGGTTCTTGGTCGAATTTATCCGACTCAACCCTACCTACGGTGGGCTTTCGCAGGCTCAGTGGGTATCGCTGGGAATGATCGTCTGCGGAGCTATCCTGCTCATGGTTCGATCGACTCGTGCTCCTTCACAAGCTGCTCGATCCACCCCATAACTTTCTCGCTGACGCCTACTACCTCTGCGAGCGTGTGAGCATATCTGCGTGCTCGTAGCTGCAACGAATCATTGTCAAGCAGCTCCTGTACCCATGCAATCGCATGGTGGCTCGAGTTGATGATACGTAAACTCTCATGATGGAGGAGATCATAGGCATCGTCACTACGTCTAATCCGTGGACCGCAGGAAACAGGAATCCCCGCCATTGCGGGCTCTATCAGACTGTGTACTCCTGCACCAAACCCACCACCAACATAGGCGGCGGAAGCATAGCGGTAAAGCGAAGACAAAATCCCGATTTGATTGACAACAACAACTGGTGCCTGAGTATTCGAATCAACAGCTTCACTTGACAAGACTGATTCATTGAAGAGGCGGAGCAACCGTTTGCAAGTACGTGGGGTAGGTTCATGTGGAACAATGATTAGTTGTAACTGCTGCCGAATGTGTTGGTCTAGCATATTCCATGCTTTTGCCCACAGTCGTTCATCGGTATGCCATGTGCTGCCAAGTATAAGCCGGAAACGTCGTGTGTCTAGAAACGGGGGATGTATAGGGGAAACCTTTGATGCAATCGCTGCCAGTTGATCGATGCGAGTATCTGGAAGGGTCAAGAGAGGCGTTGCGACTTGGAGATGTCGAAATCGTTCGGCGTGCGTCGGAGAACGCGCGATGACCATGGAGAGCTGATTGTATAGGCAACGGTAATAGCTTCTGAGAAGATTTGAAAGTCCAGAAGAAGGGAATGTCGCATTGACGAGAATAATCGGAATTTTTCTCTTGGAAAGCTGGTGAACGATATTCCACCACAGATCGTAACGCGACACAATGACTACTCGAGGATGAATACCTTCGATAAAGCGCCGAGCATTCCATGGCGTATCGTATGGAAGCAGAAAGAGTTTGTTGTACGGTACATCAGGATGCTCGCGATATGCAGATGGAGAAAACACGCTTACCGTAATTGATGCCTCTGGATACCGACTTCGTACGAGCCGAATAAGTGGCTTGATTTGCTCGAGTTCTCCAGCCGAAGCTGCGTGGAACCAGAAGGTGAGCCTATCTCCAGATTGTTGTTGTAGTGAAGAAGTCTGTAAACGAAGTATGTGGTGGCGAGTGCGAAGCTTGGGAAAGAACACTGCCAACACTCGTGCCGCAGTAGCGAGGATGGCAACAGTCAGTATATGGATGCAGTGCCAGATGGCACACATCAACGCCCCTTAAATGCTGGTGTACGCTTTTCCAAAAATGCTGCAGTGCCCTCGCGAAAATCTTCTGTCCCACACAAGATCCCAAATTCTCGTGCCTCGACATCCATTGCCGAAAGCTGTACCCCGTAAGTACAATGAAGGATACTTGTAAGAGCTGTCTTCGGTAATGCTTCGAGCTGGGCGCAAAAACGCAATGTTTCTTCCAATAACTTCTCATGGGGATAAACACGATTGACCAATCCCAACGTATGGGCTCGGTCGGCGGCAAGGTACTCGCCCGTTAGCATGAACTCAACTGCACGTGCAACGCCAATCAAGCGAGTCAAACGTTGTGTCCCGCCATATCCTGGAATGATGCCGAGCTTAACTTCGGGTTGACCGAACACAGCAGTCTCTGCTGCAAAGCGAAGATGACACGCCATTGCCAGTTCACATCCCCCTCCAAGAGCATATCCGTTGACGGCAGCAATTACAGGTATTGGGGAAGATTCAATGAGTTGGAACACATATTGCCCACGCTGTGCAAAATCCTGACCCGTATCACGAGAGCACGCAGCAAGCTCTGCGATATCCGCGCCTGCAGCAAAGGCTTTGCCACTGCCCGTGACAACAATACTGCGATGTGATTGAAAAAACTGCTCGTCTGAGAAAATCCTTCGCAGCTCCTCCAACATTATGCTATTGATAGCATTCAATTTATCGGGACGATACAGAGTAACAACCAACGTTGAACCGCGCGTTTCGAGTTGAAGTGTTGACATAAGCAAAAACTCAGAATCCGAAATTCTACTGATGACAGAACGCACAAAGATATTGCAATTTGTACCACCAACGTTGGACCTACATAGCGTACATTTATAATCTTGTCGTTCAAAGAATAGTGCAACAGAACATGAGAGAATCAGGGCTCAGTTTATCCAACTCAGCAATTGAGTACGAGCTCCGTCGGATACAACGGAAGCACTGGTTAAGGTATGTAACGATAGAGTCCCTTCTTGGTCTTGTAGTGGGGTATTATGCATTGCCGAGAATTCAATTGTGTTATGCGGTGGTTGGTGTGTTGGCGCTGTTTGTCGGGGTACAATTGTCGCTACTGCGGCAGCATCGTCGTACATGGCAGTCAGATCGAATCGTTCGATTACTCGATGCGATCGAGCGACTGGGAATAGGTACTGCTTTATTTGCGTTGTGTGTGTATGTATTGCTTGATTCAGTGCCACACGGTGATTTTGTTGCAACGCTATCATGGACTGGGTTCTGGATTGTTGCTGGTAGTGCAGGAGGTGAGTACCGATGGCAGTATTGGCAATTTCCGACGTTAGGACGTGTTGAGCAGGTTCGCTACCTTTGCAGGTGTGGGCGTTGATGCTTAGAGCATCTTTGATGTCCACAGCTTATGCGTATTTCGATATTGATCGAACGAATGTTCAATAGGACTACATCTGCTCAGCTTATACTGACCACTACCATTTTTACGCTTGTTATTGTGACGTTGTCAACAGTAGTGTGTGTGCCTGCATCGAGCGCACGGCTGAGTGTGACATTGTTGCTTACCAAGCAGAAACAGCTAACAGGCAAAGCAAAACACCAACGACGGGCTGTTACATCGCCATCAAAGAAAAAGCTCCAGCGTAACCGTCGTACCTATCGACCCCAACGTCGAATAAAAAGTACAAGTATCAACTCGCAAACAGCGGCGATTCGGTCGGTAACGATTGTGCGAGATTCATTGCTTGTACCTGGCATCATTTATCGGATGCTCGATGTTACGCTTGCTGACTCAGCGCATGCTATTGTTCATGCAGTCACATGTGTTGTGCGTAATCCCCGCTACTCGATCGACCTTGTACCCTCGCGCGATCGAATTGGTGGCCTCGAATCTGTGCCGGCGATAGCCATGCGCCTTGATACAACCTTCAATCGTGATGTACTTGTGGCCATCAATGCCAGCTTTTGGCGTGCTGGTACCAACATCCCAATTGGTGTAACGGTCTGCGGGGGGGAAATTGTGAGTAACCGCGCAGCTCAGTGGTACACTCTGTGGCTCGATCGTCGCTATAGACCATGGTTCGATAGCTCATACATCGAAACAAAATTGATTCTTTCGAACGGAACGGCATATCCCATTGAGGCAATCAATTGTAATGCTACCAGTGATACACTGGTGATGTACAATCGCTGGGCAGGAGATAGTATCCCTATTCGCTCATTTATGCTGGATTCTATGAATATGACAGTTGATGCTGGATTAATCGTACAGCTCGATACGCTGGATCCTGTTCCTACTCCACGTGAGCGTAGTACTATTGTTGCCACAGAGTACAGAAACTGGTACGCACACCTTTGCCGTCGAAAAATTCTACTACGTTATTTACGTCCCCCGGCGATCAATAGCACGACACCATGTTTAGTGTTAGCTGTTCGCGATAGTGGAGCGGTTGAGGTGCCCCTTCGTGGCTGCATTGTGAGTCTTCCATCACATCATCCCCTTGCCACAGCGATTAACGCCGGCGATACGGTCCTTCTTTCGACACGTACAAGAATGAATGATTCAATTGAATTTCATGTAGCTGTCAGTGGAAGTCCTTTGTTGCTCCGACAGGGTGCTATCAAACCACACTTGGAAGATACAACCAAACGGGGCAGTCCCTTTATCGAACAGAGGTTAGCGCGAACTGCTGTTGGGACCGATGCGATTCAATCCGTGCTATATCTTATTGCTGTTGAAAAGTTGCCGAATAAATCGGTCGGGATGTCGTTGCGTGAGCTTGCCCAATTTCTTCGTCGGTTTGGCGCCTATGAAGCGATCAATTTCGATGGTGGTGGGTCTACTACCATGGTTGTCGGTCGTACATGTGTCGTGCCTGCAGATGTGCAGAGGTATCGACCCGTTGCAAATAGCATAGTTGTGTGGCGACGCAAGGTGTCCTCTCGCTAAGGATACAACAAGTAGCGTGAACGCAGCTCAGCGAAATGTTGGGCTGTTGATCGGAAATCTGTGTTCGATGATAAACTGCCGTTCCATGCAAGAAACACTCGATCACCGGTAATGCGAAAGAGCCTACTACGTACCTCGTCACGGGCAAGGCTCTCTCGTGCTGGAGGATATTTTCCTACCAGTGTTTCGAGCAATGCCATCGCGATTGAGTAATAGGAGAGTGCTTGTCCTGGCGTTGTTGTGAACCTTACGCCTTGGCAGACGGCATTTTGGAATACCCCCTTGTTCGGGGTGAAGGTGTAACGATACGCCGAAATTCTATATCGGCGAAATACATCGAGCAATGCAGCGATGAGGGAATCAGGCAATTCGGGAGCACCGATACATTCAAATGGACTGTCGGTACCTATACCGACACTAACGGTACCAAGCTCGCCTAATAAACCCGTGATAGCCATCCCACGAATGGCGGCTATTGTAGGCACATTGGGCGAGGTCGGTAGCCATTCTGTGCCGATGTTCTCCCAATCAAGATGTCTCCGCCACCGCCGCATTTTGATGATGTGAAGCTCGCAACGGCGTGGCGTGTTAGTTGTAGAGTCATTGCTAAGCCACCCTTCATTGTTGATCATGAGTGCCAATTCCCCAATTGTCATTCCATGAATGTAGGGTACTGGCACTACGGTAAACGCTGTGCGTGGGGCAGTCGGGTCCGGTATGGCACCATCAAAGACTTCTCCGCCGAGCGGATTGGGACGATCCAGCACGTAAACAGGTATTCCGTACTCGGCACACGCATCGAGCACCCAGTACAACGTCGCAAGTGTTGTCTGCGAGCGCAACCCAACATCCTGAAGATCAACCACAGTTGCATCGCACCCCTCGAGCATCGCTTTTGTGGGACGCCGTTGCACTCCAATAAGTGCTTGGACACGGACACCCGCGATGCTTTCCTGTTGGATGGTGCTAACTGGGCGGTTGCACCAGTAGCTGTATTCCGGTACCAGAATAGTTCGAACGATGATGGTTGTGGTGTTACCGAAAACCTCTGCTGTTTCGTGAAGCAGTCTTGTTCGACTTGCACTGTTGCAGACAAGTGCAATACGCTTTCCACGCAGTGGTTCAAATCGTAAATCGAGAATGTTATCAACCCCGAATTTGACAAGACGTAGCTGCCGGGTATCCCTGCTGCCACTCTGCTCGATACTCGGCGCGCTTGCAGTGGCGACGTCGAGAGCTGCGACAAGTAACACAGCAGCCATCGCAACACTACACCACTTCTGCCGACTAAGCCCTCGATACTCCTCACCAGGAGGAACAAGCCACTCCATGCTATGCCAAGGTGAAAATTTTACCACCGCGGGTGATATTGCCGATGCACCTCGCGCAAGTAGAGCCGATCGAGGTGCAAGTATATCTGCGTGGTTGAAATATCGGCGTGCCCGAGCATCTCTTGAACAGCACGAAGATCTGCTCCTGCTTCTACCAAGTGCGTAGCAAAGCAGTGTCGGAGTGTGTGGGGAGTAACGTGTGCTTTCAAGCCTGCCGCTTGTGCAGCATTCTGAACGATTGTCCAGACAGCCATTCGATTGAGCCGACGTCCCCGATTCGACAGAAAAAGCGCGCCTGGTTTGTAGCGTGGTGAGAGTAGTAACGGATAGGCATCGTGTTGATAGCGTCCGATCCAGTCCAATGCGCATTGTCCAATTGGTATCAGTCGTTCCTTTGATCCTTTACCGACCACCCGAAGCAATCCTTCGTCAGGTGATATGTCGCTGGCACGAAGTGAACATAACTCGCTCACTCGCAAACCGCATCCATAGAGAACCTCCAATACTGCACGGTCCCGAATACCGGTTGGTGTTGAGGTATCTACTGCTTCAAGAATACTGAATACTTCCTCGACGCGCAAAACAGCGGGAAGAGTTCGTTCGAACGAAGGGGTCTCTAGCAATTGAGTTGGATCATTGTCTGTGTGGCTTGTTGCGATTGTGAAGCGGTGAAATTGGCGCACAGCACTCAAATAGCGGGCAAGGCTACGGGAGGAAATACCTGCCCGAGACAGCGATTCTAAAAACGAAAGAACCGAACGCTCCTCAACAGCTGAAAGCGACACAATGCCCAGTTCCCGGAGGTGATCGAAATAGCGCCGTACGTTGTGAAGATATGCTTCGATTGTTAGCTCCGACAGACCCTTCTCAAATCGTAGGTACAACCTAAATTCTTCCAAGAGACGTTCGTAGAAGTCGTCAGGATTGTCGTTGTGGGTCGGTTGAGGTTTGGTTTTCACGGGAGAGAGTGGCATAGTGATGCTCGTCACTATCGAGTTGTATAGGAGGTTCTTTGTATTCCGGGCGCTGATGCAGTGCACCAATCAAGAGGTCCAAGAACGCGCGACGGATCGTGATAATTTCCGACAATGATAAGGGACACTCATCGAGTTGGCCGTCAAGAATTTTTTCACGGAAAACGAACTCCAAACGGTCTTCTAACTGGGTTGTAGATTCTGCAGTGCGAGCTACGGCTTCGGCAATGTCAGCAAGCATCACGATTCCGGTTTCTTTTGTTCGTGGTTTGGGACCCGGATAGCGAAAGTTGCTTTCGTCAACAGTCGAACCAGCTGCCTGTGATTCTTCCACCGCTAACGCGTAGAAATGCCGTATCAGCGAAGTTCCGTGGTGCATTGGGATAAACTCGATGATCTTTGGTGGTAACTTGTATTCGAGCGCTAATTCGACGCCTTCTTCGACATGTGCCCGGATGATTGCCGCGCTTTGTTTTGGGGAGAGCTGGCGATGCTTATTGGTTGAATCGAACTGATTTTCAGCAAAATACTCGGGTTTGCGAATCTTTCCGATGTCATGGAAATATGCGCCGACACGTGCAAGAAGTGGGTTGGCTCCTATTGCAAGTGCTGCATGTTCAGCCAGCATCGCAACAGTCAGCGTATGTTGATATGTCCCTGGAGCTAATTGGCGCATTTTCACGAGGAGCGGATGTCTCAGGTCATCTAATTCAAGCAATCGAAGATCCGTCGGAAAGTCAAATGACCGATCAATTAGTGCGAGAATGCCATATACCAAAAGTGGTGATACGATTGCATTTGCTGCAGATGATAGAAGGGGTGCTGTCAGTACACTCGCTTGGATTTCGCTCTCGAGCACCGCAATCAGGAGCGAACCGCCAAATCCAAGTGCAACAAATAGTATCGCACGGAAAAATTGATACCGACTCGACAGTGCTTGAATGCTCAGAGCCCCCGCAATCGACGCAACAAGCAAACTAAGACCAGATGCAATATCGCTTGATCGTATTGCAATGTGCAATAACGCCGCAGACATTGCATAAACAAAAGCAAGACGGATGTCGAAAAGTACCGTTACCAGCATCGTCCATGCTGGGAGCAGGACTAAAAACTCTGGGGCGATCGAATCTGATATAATCGTGCTAAGAAACGACTGAATTGTACTTATGACCAAAAGCGCTGCGACCGTTACGACAATGCGATTATCTCCATAGTCTTTCCACCGTGCGACGATCAAATACAGCCACACAACACTGCTGAGTAACAGCGCCCGTACCAGTGCCGAAAGTATTCCGCGAAGGCTGTTTTGTGTAGAATGTTCCTGGGTCAGAACCGTTCGGTAGGAAGCAAGTGATGCTGCTATTGTGGGGGTGACGGTCTGACCAGATGCGACGATCGTTTCTCCACGTCGAACGATACCATAGGTGCGTCGGACTTGCGCAACAGCATAGTCTTTTTCAATTTGACTCCACTCAGGTGAATAGTGAGCCACTGTTGCGGCGGCAATGTGAGTAATAAGATCCCGTCGTAGCGAGTCGGGTATTTGTTGCTCGCTAAGAAACTGCGAGAATTGTAAACGCAACGTCTCGCGATAGAGCAAAAGGGGGATCGGAATGGTGCGGTAGTTGTCAGTCGGTGATCGAAGCAGCGCAAAACGGGCAGCTGTCGGAACGAGTGTGTCAACAGGTATTACACTAGTGAGGGTGCTATCGATCCAGCGCACAATAGAAAGAGCAGCTTGCTTGTTTCTAAGCGACCCATTTTTAGCCAGCCATTGGCGAAATGCAGTGATAATCGGGTTAGATTGCTTGTACGGTTGAAAGTCGTAGAGATAAACCGGTGGAGCTGAATCCCGAGCACGCGCACACTCCTCGGCGTACAATTGTTCAGGTTTGAGTACTGAAAATGTTCGCTCTGCGACGACAGGGGGACCATTCCATCGAAAACCAACGGTTGGAGTAGGAATAGGCGGAGTCCCCGTCAGTAAAACCGCCACCTGCGGCATGCATAACGAAGCAGCAATAATCGAAAGAGTGATTGCGGTCCACCGAAATCCAACAGATGTCCGCCAATATGGACGCTGGGCTAATTGCGAGGCAATGTACTGCTCGTATAACGTTGGCTTCGATGTCGCCATGTGTTACAAAAAGTGCTCAGTGACCAGTGAAATTCGGTGCGCGCTTTTCCCGGAAAGCAGCGACACCTTCTCGATAGTCATCGCTTTCACCAGCGAGTTGCTGGTATTGTTCTTCAAGTTCGAGCATTTCATCGAGCGTCGAGACCAGGCCTTTTTGCAGCAGCATTTTGATCATTCCATACGTTCGCGTGGGACCACTTGCGTATGTGCGTGCAATAGTATCGAGCGCATGCGGGAAAGCACGTGGTGATGCGAGCATATTAACCAGGCCGAGTCGATACGCTTCGTCGGGACCAATGGCTTTATTGAGGGTCGCAAACTCAAATGCTTTTGCATACCCCAGCATGCGTGGATAAAAAAACGTTGCGCCACTGTCTGGGATCAACGCAATGCCAATGAATGCTTCGACCAAGCGCGCAGCGGTGCTCATGATGCGGATATCCGCTGCAAGTGCAAGCGATAGTCCGGCACCCGCAGCGACGCCATTGATACCGGCAATGATTGGCTTTGGTATGCTGCGCATCAATCGGATGATCGGATTGTATCGGCGGTGCAGAGAGTCACGCAAATCGCGTTGTGAGCCTGCTTGTGGTGCTTCTTTGAGATCTTGACCGGAACAGAACGCTCGTCCAGCACCTGTAAGTACGATACATCGCACGGAGTCGTTCTGTGCGGCATGTTCCAACGCCTGACGAAGCTCTGCGGTCAATTGCTCGTTGCACGCATTGAAGACGTCTGGTCTGTTCAGCGTAATCCGAGCAATTGCATCACTTTCGTTGTAGAGGATTGTGCTAAATTCCATTGCGATTAGTTACTAAAAGTTAACGACCTTTCCAATTGGGCATTCGTTTTTCCAAGAAAGCAGACATACCTTCCTTTTGATCCTCTGTCGAAAAGAGCATGTAAAAATTCTTTCGCTCAAATTCGAGTCCTGTCTCGAGGAAAAGGGAGTATGCTTTATTGACGGACTCTTTCGCCAATCGTCTGGCAATCGGAGCTTTCGCTGCAATTTCCTCTGCAAGAGCGAATGCTTCGAAAAGGTAATATTCGACTGGAACAACACGGCTAACCAAGCCCCGCTCGTATGCCCGGTGTGCACTTAACATCGAACCCGTCAGGACCAATTCCATCGCAACAGATTTACCGACTGCCCGCGGCAGACGCTGTGTTCCTCCTGCCCCAGGCATTACACCAATGTTGATTTCGGGTTGACCAAACTGCGCTGTATCACTTGCAACGATGACATCACATAGCATTGCTAATTCACACCCACCACCGAGGGCAAAACCACTAACAGCAGCCACAAGAGGCGTTTTGATTTGACGGAGTCGCTCCCACCGCGCAAACTGGTCACGGGCGAGCATCGTCACTGTTGTTGCCTCATCCATTTCACGAATGTCTGCACCAGCAGCAAAGGCTCCTTCGTTGCCGTGGATAACAATACAACCGATCGTCGCGTCTTGTTCGTATGTTTCACAGGCTGCGACCAGTTCTTCCATTGTACGCAAGCTGAGAGCGTTGCGAACCTCTGGGCGCGCGATTTGAATTGCACCAACCCCACGGTAGTCCGCGGGACGGTAGACACGAATGCACTGATAATCCATAGCTGGTATAAAACGTAATTTTCTGGCGCAAAGATAGAAAGCAACTCAATGGAGTGTTTATACGTCCCCGATTTTGATAGTCATTCGACCCTTGTCACGATCGACGGCGATGCATTCAAGCATCTTCGTGCGTTACGCTGTAATTCTGGCGAGCACATTTTGCTCAGCAATGGCAAAGGTATTCGTGCACGTGGTGTGGTCAGTAGCATATCAAGAGACGCGGCGCATATCGCTATCAAGGAGATTCAATGCCGGCCTGACGAATTACCATGTCACGTTACAGTAGCTGTTGGGATTCTGTCGTCCGATGATCGGATAGAATGGCTGGTCGAAAAGTGTACCGAGTTGGGAGTTCATCGTATCATCCCGTTGCAATTGGATCGCTGTCAGCGCCACCAGCTCCGAAGACCAGACCGCTTAGAGAAAAAAGCAATTGCCGCACTCGAACAATCACAACGCAGCACTCTGCCAGAAATCAGCCAACCAATAACGTTGGAGACGCTTTTGAGAAGCACACGCGGAACAGTGATCGCGTGTGATCCTCGTGGTAGCGTACCAAACCGTGTAGCCCACGAGTGTACAATAGTCGTCGGCCCAGAAGGTGGATTTTCCGAGCATGAAGAAACACTGCTTGCACAGTATAGTTGTGTGCGCTGGTCACTCGGTCCGCACCGTCTTCGAACAGAGACTGCAGCACTTTCAGCAACAGCGATCGCGATAATGCTCTCAGGAGTCGCCGCGGAGGGTGCGTACTAACACTCGTGCTCGTGGGACATAGATCGAGTTACCGTACCGTTCTAACAAAGTTGTGGCATATGCAAGCGCCGTTTGAGTGTCTCCCTTTGCGCGATGTGCTAATGCCAGCGACCAGAGTGCTCTGTCGCCATAAATTGTTTCTGGAAATTTTTCGAACAGTTGTCCGAAATACTTGATTGCTGCATCGTAGTTGGCTCGACTGAGTGCAACACTGCCAGCACGCATGAACATGTATTCCGCCAGATCACTCTCGCTATCTACTGTCACGATTTCGTCAATTGTGGCGAATCCTCGCTTCAGGTCTTGCTGGTAGAATGCAGCTTCAGCAGCTGCGGCACGGCAGAGGGCTGCAGAGTCGTTACGATTGATTGTGATGAAGGTCGCTCGTTCAATTGCATCGTTTGCAAACGGTGATTCAGTATTGCTCGCGATGCGATGGTATTTATCCAGTGCATCGGTGAGTCTGCAGCGGAAAAAATCAAACTCCGCCGAGACAAAAAGAGCATGAGCCTGGAGTGATGAAAAGCGCATTATCGCTGGTTGTTCTCGATTGAATTCTGCTGCTGCAGAATCAATGCCGGCAAGCCGTGCCAATAGCGGCAGCCGTTCGAGACGTCCACGTGCTGCATGCTCGCTATTTGGGTATCGCACCAGGAGTGTATCGAATCGTGTAAGTGCACGGTGCGGATTGTCAGTGCCGTAATCTCGTTCGAGCTCAGCGATGCGAAGTAATGCGTCGAGAGCTACGCTATAGGTGGGGTATTGATTCGCTATCCGCTCGTATTCAGCAATAATGCGAGCGAGAGCATTTGCATCTGGTACGGAACGCTCGAGTGTTCGTTGTTCAAGAGTCTGGACATAACCAAAAAGCGCCATCGTGCGCATGTCAGGCTGCTGCGCAAGAGAGAGAAGTCTTTGATACGCACTGGACGCGACATCATAGGCTCCCTCGTTCCGTGCCCGTTCAGCAAATGCGTAGAGTTCTCGTCCTGTTTTACCAGTTCGTTGTTCGATGTCAACTACGATATCCAGTGCTGCTGTATAGTCCCCTATTTCGCGAAGTGTCCATTCGTAGAGTCGAAGTGCAGCAATATTCGATGCGTTTGCTTGCGCATACTTGCGAATGCGCTCGAGTAGGGGCTGTCGGGTTGCGTCGAATGCCAGAAGGGTTGCGATGTATCCTTGAGTTTTCGAAAGATTCTGGGTCACCTCGAAAAGGGAGAGTATTTCATCGAGGGCAGCGTTGACCTCGCGTGCAGCAATTGCTATCTGTGCTAACTCTTCGGCAAACAATCGAGGATTAGATAGAACTTTACGCGCGTAGCGATATGTTTCCACCGCAGCATCGCGGGCACCAGCTTCTACTTGTAATGAGGCGAGCAAACGAAGGTCGGCTTCGGTTGCCATCTGTGCTTGTGCATCCGACCAGCTTCGTTTGGCAGGGTCTATTTTGCCAACCCGATAGAGTGCGTAGCCGTAATATGCTATCGCCTGAGGTGAACGCGCTTGCGGAGCCGCACTCTCGATGAGTGAAACCATCGCCTCAGTATTGCCAAGCATCTTTAAGCAACGAAGCGCGCTGACCAAATACTGCGAAGAGGTCGGGTTCTGTTGGAATAGCTCTTGCCACAGACGCGCTGCGTTACGCCAATCGCCTGCTTGTTCATAGGCATATGCGACGCGCTCACGATCTCGCAAACTCTGAGCAAGAGTGCTTATGGAAACCATCGATGCGAAGAGCAGCAAGATGAAGGCACGACTCATGAATCACCTATGACGATGATATCAGTTTGCAAAGGTTCCGAGGGTACTAACACGTTCCCGCTCGGTTCAATGACAACATCGCATTCGCTACGAATACCAAAGTATCCGGGGATATAAATACCTGGCTCGATACTAAATGATGTGCCAGCAAGAATGCGGCG
>JAOAEV010000055.1 GCA_026416585.1 Chlorobiota bacterium
ATGCTGATGTCACCCGCTCCATTGATGGACTAGTGGCTGCAGGATACGTTGAACGTGAGCATGCTACTTACGACCGCAGAGTTGTTCTTCATCGAATCACTCCAGCAGGCCGCACAGCAATTGAGCAGGTTGATCCATTTCTTTTTGAGGCACTCCGCCAAATTGCTCGGCACTTTACGACTGCGGAACTGGAGACTCTCACAAAGCTTTTAGAGCGATTTCTCCGCTACGGAGAAACAATACGTCTGCCCGCGATCAACGCTACCGAGCAATCACCTCATAGGTGACGAACGCTGATGTCATTGGTGGTTCCTCGCCACGCTCCCGTGCAGCGCGGAGATCGTCGAAACCGCGTTTGTGCCCTTCGAGAAACTCTGGCGAACCCACCCACTGGCGAAATGCGTCTTCACTTTCCCAGAAGCTCATTACCAGGTACGGCTCATCTGGTTTCTGCGGGCGAAGCACCTGCATGCCACAAAATCCAGGCATCCGATCGATCGCATGGGCACGGCTCTGGAAGAGCTCCTCAAAGCGCGCTCGGTAATCATCACGACAATGAATTCGGTTGATAGCAACAAACCGTACTTCCACGGTGTCCTCCATGCGATGGTTCAACTACAAGACAAATCGCAATCCACCGGTTATGATGCGACCGTCGGCGGGAATAATTCCGGGTCCGGGGTAGCCGCCAGCACGGCGCGTAAAGTAGCGCCGGTCGAAGATGTTGTTCACATTCAGCTCTGCCCGTAGCCACTCGGTCAACTGCACCTGTGCACTAAGGTCCCAGACCGTGTACGCAGGAATCACACCGTTGATCCCCGAGGCAGAGCTCCGCGTGTTGCTCGCATCCGAAAAGCACTCGGAAACAGAGCTTCCCTGCAGGGAAATTGCTAGATGCTGTTTCCACTGGTAACGAACACCGCCGCGCACAATCCACTCGGGAGCATATTCAACCCGCTTGCCTGCTGTCGGTCCAGCAGTGTACCGAGCATCAGTGTAAGCCGCTGTGGCAAACAGCGATGCGCCATGTTCCCCCAGCGGCAGAAGCGAAGAAAGGAACACTTCTGTGTAGAGCTCTACGCCGCGATGCTCACTGGCGCCAAGATTGCGCCGCAGTTGCGATGCTCCGGGCGTGAGCAACACCGTATCGGCGCCGAGTGCTGCCCGCGCAACCGTGCCAATGCGATCGCCATAGTAGAGGTAGAAGCCCGAAATGTCAAAGCTCACCACAGCGGCAATGGTCCCACGCACCCCGACATCGGCAGAAACCCCGCGCGAAGACCGCAGCGCTGGATCAACGGCAATCGAGGGATCATTCGGAAATAGCTCGCTAAATTGCGCTGGACGCCAGCTCTGGTAGGCATTACCGTATAGCTCAATCCCCTCGAAAGCACGCCAGAGAACTCCAATTCCAGCCAGCGGTAGTGTCTCGGTTGCACCTTTATCGAACCGATAGAGAGTGCCAAGCGTATCGAATGCATCAGGACTGGTTGCCGGCTTTTCCCGTGAGTACGTGCCAGTGCCGCGCATGTCAAGCCACTCAAGACGCACGCCCGGGGTAACACTCAGGGTAGGATGGAGCTGGACGTTCCACTCGGCAAATGCCGCAGCATTGAGGGTAGTAAAGTCCAGGTCTCTGGTCAACGTCCGCACAAAGGCAGTACTGAAGCCATCTCCATCGGGTCCACGCCCTTGGCGGCGAATTGTCGAGCCTCGGAATAGGCGAAGTCCTACCGCCAAGGGATGCTCTACTGCTCCCAACGCAACATCGTATCGTCCTCGCACCTCGACACCTACGTTGCGGTAGTTATCCGTGTTGACACGACGGGGATTGGTCCCGGTATCTGGAATCGTGGGATTGGTGATAAGCCCAATACTCTCCCGTGCACCAACAACGCCAAACAGCTTTGCGTCAACGAGTGCTCGGTCACTTAGGCGATGGGAAATGTGCACAACCGGCACAAACCACGGCACATTGAACCAATCCCGGTAGCGCATCGCTTGCCGGCTATCCAGGGCAAACTGCGCAGAATCAAGCCCGCCCGGTTGCTGCAACCGGTACTGCATAAACGCCGCTTCAAGCGTGATGCTGGTGTTTTCGCTGGGACGCAATTGTACTTTCGGCATCACCGAATACTGCCACCACCAATCGCTTTCTCGCTCGCTTCCATCGCGGAGGCGAACCGGCAAGCGCCAGCCATCGGCACGCCGGTAGCTGGCAAACACGTAGTACGACCAGCTCCCATGATCGCCCCCGATGGCAGTGTACGTCGAATAGTAGCCATTTTGCCCTCCAAGCTGCGAGGACTCCACCCCAAAGGCTTTCCCAACTGGTGCCGATTTTGTCACATAATTGAGCAGTCCTCCGAACTGTGGTCCATACTGCAAGGTGGCTGCTCCCCGAATAATCTCAATCCGCTCAAGGGACTCA
>JAOAEV010000082.1 GCA_026416585.1 Chlorobiota bacterium
TTGCTCACGCTTGCAGAGCAACTTGAGCTCATTGTAAACCGGGCGTGCTTGCTGTTCGATGATCGCTGTGAATTCTTCCTCGTTTCGCCGACCGCGTCGAAATTGCCATTGTCCGCGGAAGAGTGCATTCTCGTTGATATACGCAAACACATGATCAAGAAGAACATCTTCAACGATGCGCGAACCCCAAAATGGGGGCACAGGTATCGGTACATCACGACGTACTGACGAGACACGATGCACAACGGGCTGACCTGTTTCACCTCGGTCGGTGTGAACACGTTTGAGTGGTTCATCGGCACGATCGTGCTGCACACGCTGCAACTGCAGCGACACATCCAGTGACGACGCCCGAATATGGGCAGTATCTTTTTTTTCGTTGGAGAGCTGCTCCATAAAACGCAACCCATCGAATGCATCCTGCGCATATGCAAGCTTGCCGCTATAGACTGCACGGAGGTCCTGCTCAACAAACCGGCGGTTCAGCGCTGCTCCACCGAGTACAACGGGAATTCGAATACCTCGTGTTTCCATCGTCTCGAGATTTTCCTTCATGACCGCTGTTGACTTGACGAGCAACCCACTCATTCCAATTGCGTCGGCACTATGTTCTTGGACAGCGTGCAGCATTTGTTCGAGTGGTACTTTGATCCCAAGGTTGATGACGCGATAGCCATTGTTGCTCAAAATGATGTCCACGAGATTCTTCCCGATATCATGGACATCACCTTTGACCGTAGCCAACACGATTGTGCCTTTGGGCGTGGCATCTTCGACCCGTTCCATGTGCGGCTCTAGGTATGCGACTGCTGCCTTCATCGTCTCAGCTGCTTGAAGAACAAAGGGCAACTGCATCTGCCCACTGCCGAACAGGTCACCAACAACACGCATCCCCTCAAGGAGAATGTCGTTGATAATCTGGAGTGCCGAATAATCCTTGAGCGCTTCCTCGAGATCGCGCTCAAGCCCGATCCGATCTCCACGGATGATACGTTGCTTGAGTCGCTCCTCGACCGGCAGCGCAGACTCTGACACCGCAGTGAGAGAC
Source organism: Chlorobiota bacterium (assembly GCA_026416585.1). Lineage (GTDB taxonomy): Bacteria > Bacteroidota > Ignavibacteria > Kapaibacteriales > NICIL-2 > NICIL-2. Next base: position 1,049 of record JAOAEV010000082.1, read on the forward strand.
TGTTGCGGCTGCTCGGAATAGTATGCCATCAACTCGGCAAGTGGATCGTAAACGCAGCGCCGGATACGAGCCATTGTTCCTATGATGGAGATGAACGAAACACGCGCTCGCCAAACGCAAGCGGAAGTAACTCACTCGGCGTACACCAACGCTCTCGACCGTTGAGCGTTAACATTGCTACCAGTGCATGTGGAGCCAATTCGACTATCCACTGCCGACATGCACCGCACGGAGTAATCGGCTCATCGGTATCGGCGGCGACTGCAACCATCAGGATAGTGTCCATCCCCTCCGCATAGGCTGCAGCCAACGCAGCACGCTCAGCACAGAGTGTTAGCCCATAGCTACTGCATTCAACGTTTGCTCCGATGGCAATTCGCTTTCCGGCATCAAGGACAGCGGCACCGACTCGAAATCCACTGTACGGTGCATATGCCCGCTGACGAACCTGACGAGCAGCATCGAGCACCTGGTTTACACTCTTCATCGCTTCCAGATTTTGACCACTGAACCGAAACGTTGTGCCAGCAACAGCACGCACCGCTATGCATTGTGCAAGTTCACGCGCTGCGTCAGTTGCTGCACTGCAAAGCATATATTGATAGAAACGTGTAAAATCTGGCTCGGGAGATGTCATCGTATCATCAAGTGATGTTCAGCGCGTAAACACAATCTATCACGCAAAATTGCAGTTCGATGTTACCTTCAAACTACTGTACGTTATTTTGCTGTCAAGTAACAACTCAGCATTTGGCTCCAATGCGAATCTTTCGTGTTTTACTTGCTCTCGTCGGAATAGCGGCAGCGTTGTTTGCTGCCGATGACTTTGCCCCACGAACAATCATCGTCAAGTTTCGGGCAGGTACACCTGAACTTGACCGTTGGCTTGCCACCGGCCGAAACGGCACCATCCCGATGATTGGAACACTCTTTGGTCAGCATCAATCGCGTCCATACCTTCGAGATGAAGTGCTTCGTGCACTCTCGCTCCGATTACAGCGGTATAATGCACGCTCATCAGATAACCCAATCGCACGCTTGGAGCGCATCGCGATCGTTGAATTCAATCGTGACGTGGATGTGCAACTAATCGCTCGGAAATTAGGAGCACATCCCGCTGTCGAATACGCCGAGCCGATGCCTGTTCGACGAGTTTTCTTTCAACCCAACGACAGCCTTTTTTCACAGCAATACCACTTAACCAGAACCCGTGCAATCGATGCCTGGGATTCGATCCCGTCGAATGCAGCACCGGTACTCATTGCGATTGTCGACACTGGCGTGGACTACACACACGAAGATTTGGCAAATGTCATTTTCACAAATCCTGGCGAAACAGGAACCGATGCGCAAGGGCGCGATAAGCGTTCCAATGGTGTTGATGACGATGGAAATGGGTTTGTTGATGATTGGCGTGGCTGGGACTTCGGTCGTAATGATAACGATCCCATGCCTGGCAACGTTCATGGTACTCATGTCGCTGGTACTGCAGCAGCGCAGGTCAACAATCGCATTGGGGTAGCAGGAATCTCGCACAAAGCGCGGATTCTTCCAGTTAAGTGTGCAACGGATTCACCAGTGGCACCCAGCATTGTCAATGGCTACGAAGGAATTGCCTACGCAGCAGCGATGGGGGCAAGTGTTATCAATTGTTCGTGGGGTGGTGGTACCTCTTCACAAGCGGAGCAGGAAGTCATCAATACCGTTTCGGCGCTCGGCAGCCTTGTCGTTGCTGCTGCTGGTAATAGTGGTACCGAGGAGTTGATTTATCCTGGTGGCTACACGGGGGTTATTTCCGTGGCAGCAACGGGGCCGACTGATGCACGTGCCACATTTAGCAGCTACCATACGATGGTAGATATCAGTGCACCAGGTGTTTCGATCCTGGCAACATATCCCGGCAACAGCTACGGTACAGCAGATGGTACCTCGATGGCATCACCAATTGTTGCTGGCGTGGCTGCATTGGTCAAAGCAAAATATCCTGGGCTATCTCCTGGACAGATCATTGCTCGGTTGAAAGCAACTGCCGATCCTATCGATCAGGTGACTGGCAATCGCAATCGTGCCTGGATGGGTAAGATAGGGACTGGTCGTGTCAACGCATACCGCGCTGTCACGGAAGTTAACCCCAAGTATGTTGAACTCATTTCGGCCACAATAACTGACGACGGTGATGGGGTTTTCGAACCAGGCGAGGTTATCACTATCGTGCCGACATTCCGGAACCTTTTAGCACCAGTGACAAACGCTATCGCCGTCATTCGCCCGGTAGGTATTGGCTCGAATATCTACGTCTTCAGCGACTCGGTAACGACATTAGGTACACTTGGTTCAGATGCGATCATGACTGCTCCAACTGCCTTCCGACTCACCATCCCACAAACTGCGACACCGAATTACGTTCTTACCTGCCAGATTGTCGTCACCGAAGGTTCGAAAGCCATCGGTGGAGGCGTTATCAACTTTGTTATCTTTCCGACCTATCGAACACTGCGCAATGGCGATTTGGTTTTGACTGTCAATAGCCGTGGGAACTTTGCTTATAATGACTATCCAACTAACGTACAGGGTGAAGGATTTCGCTATAAAGGAAGCCCATCGGTACTTTTCGAAGCTGGCCTCATCGTGGGGTGGAATGACAGTCGGGTTTCGGACGTCGCGAGAAACGAAAATAATGGCTCATCCCAAAGCAGTGACTTTTTGATGACGATCCCAACAACCTTACAGACGATCGCAGCGGATAATTCCCAGGTGATCACAACATCATACGCCGATGGCGGGAGTGCCACCCAAGCAAACGTCAGCATCAGCCAACAGGCATATGCATTCAGTCAGGATGGCATGCGCGATTTTGCATTGAGCGCATATCGCATTACTAATCGCAATCCAGAACCAGTCGAAACGATGTACTGCGGTATCTACGCTGACTGGGACATTGGGCAATCCGGACAGAACGACATCGCTATCTGGAGTAATGAGGACAACTTCTACTACATGTACAACACCAGTGACACCTCCCTGCCCTACGTTGGAATGCAAGTTGTATCAGCTCATCAGCCGAACGCATTTATGATGGACAATGGAGGACAGACGACCGACAATCCTGGTGTTTATGATGGCTACACAAAAGCTGAAAAATGGCTGACAATCTCCAGCGGCATAGCACGCACACGGAGCAACGTGACTGATGCATCGGCGGTGGTTGCCGCCGGACCATTTCGCGTGGATGCCGGCGCTACCGAGCAGGTTGTCTTTAGCATCTTTGCTGGACGTTCACTATCTGACCTGCGCTCGGCAGCAGAGCGCGCACGTCGGGCGGCTCAGCAGCTACTTGGCATTACGCCAGCCCAGCCATCGCCCAACTCGATTACTGTACAAGTCATGCCGAATCCTGTCGCCAGCGACAATCTCACCATCGAGTACACAGTGGCTGACGCTGGAACCTTGTGCATAGAAATAACTGACCTGCTCGGGCGTACTATTGCTACTGTCTTACCACCAGCACTGTATCCACTGCACGGACGCACTAATGTACAACTTGACGAAGCTTGGGGCAACGGAATGTATTTTGCAGTTGTGCGGAGCAATCGTCAAGTTGTTGCGACGCCATTTGTAGTTGTTCGATAATGTTTAACGACATTCTGCTTTTCACTCATGAGCACAGATCGCTACACAGAGCTGATCCAGCACATCGAGGCGATGAAGGACGATTTCGAGAAGTTCTACGCAAAAGGTAAGAATGCCGCAGGTACTCGCTTGCGCAAGAGCCTGCAAGAGCTTCGCCGTTTGGCACAGGAGATCCGTACTGAAATTCAAGCCATCAAAGTGGCACGCAAAAGCGAAACCTAATTGGCGTACCGCTGCAGGACAGCGATGCTTTCGACGTGGTAGGTCTGCGGAAACATGTCGATTGGCTGCACGGCTGTCACATGATAGCAGGCTGTCAAAAGTTCTACATCGCGTGCTTGCGTCGCTGGATTGCATGAGACATACACGATTCGCTGCGGCTTTCGTCGGAGCAGATATTCAACAAGTTTCGGATGCATTCCCGCTCGAGGTGGATCAGTGATGACAACGTCGGGCTGTGGCAGCCGATCGAGCACATCCCATCCCGCTGGTGAGTGAAGGTCAATTGTAATAAATTCAGCGTTGGTAATGCCGTTACGCTCCGCATTGGCACGGGCATCAGTGGTCGCATGGACGTTGCTCTCGACACCGATAATTCGGGTACATTTTCGTGCAAGTGGTAGTGTTAATGTTCCTGCTCCAGCGTATAGGTCCCAGAGTGTTTCGTTACCCTCCAGCGATGCCGCTTCGATAACGCACGCAACGAAGCGTTCCAGCTGAGGAATGTTTGCTTGGAAAAACGATTGTGCCGAAATTCTAAACTCGACACCAGCGAGACGTTCGCGTATGTACTCGCGACCGGTAAGCGTTTGATATGGTCCTGGTGGAACTGGTGAAGGGGTATCGTTGACAGCCCAGATAATACTAACAAGTTGTGGAATAATCTCCGGCAATTCGTGTGCACATCGGTTCAGTAATTGATGGTCACTCTCGTGCTGGGGTGAGGTTGTCACGAGCACGAGCATTGCTTCATTGAGACTCGTTCGCCGAATGATGATGTTCCGCAGAAATCCTTCCCGCGTCCGTTGGTTGTAGCAGAGCACCCCACTCGATCGTACACGTTGCCGCACCGCTGCAAGAATTGCATTGGCAACTTCATCCTGGAGCAGACACTTCTCGATATCAAGCACCGCATCAAAGCGCCCACGAACATGCAGCCCAATCGCAGATCGTTTACGTTCCATCGCTGTCGGCTCCATGCTCTCCCAGAGTTTATTGGGTATCCACGTGCGCTCTGAGCATGAGAACTCCATCTTGGCTCGGTAACCGAATTCTAAGGGGGACACAACGAGTGGATGATATTTGCCAACGACGACCCCCGCAATGCGTTCGAGAGCATCGCGCACATGCTGCTGTTTCCATCGAGCCTGTTCGGTGTACTCGGCGTGCTGCCATGTGCAGCCTCCACAGTCGCCCGCGTATGGGCACGGTGGCTCTCGACGCCATGGTGATGGTGCAATAACTTCGACAACGTCACCTTCTATGTATGAACGCCGTTTTCGACGAATGCGAGCACGAACACGCTCTCCCGGTAAGCCACCGCGCAACTGCACCACAATCCCAGTGTCAAGTCTGGCGATGGCGATTCCCTCGAAGCCAAGCGATTCGACGTCAAGCTCGAGTAACTCTCCAGGTTTCATTGTGAGCGTATCCCATCGGTTTGCAAAGCGTACAGCATAGCGTAGATACCATCAGCACGAGCAAGGAGTTCGTCGTGTGAACCTACCTCAGCTACCCTCCCATGATCGAGCACATAGATAACATCCGCATCCCGCACGGTCGATAGCCTATGCGCAATGATAAGAGCCGTTCGATTGCACAGCACTTCTGCAATAGCCCGTTGCACAATCGCCTCTGACTCACTATCGAGCGCCGACGTGGCTTCGTCTAGAACAATTACATCAGGTTCTGCCAGAATCGCTCGCGCAATTGCGATACGCTGGCGCTGACCGCCCGACAATCGCACACCGCGATCGCCGATGGGTGTATCGTATCCATCAGGCAATTGCATAATGAACTCATGAGCATGCGCGATACGCGCAGCATGCTCGATTTCTTCCCGTGTTGCATCGGGCTTGGCTAAGGCGATATTGGCAGCAATCGTGTCGTTGAACAGCATTGGATCCTGCGAGACGACACCGAAGCGGCGCCGATAGGAGGCAATTTGGAAAGAGCGAATGTCGATCCCATCGTAGAGAATACATCCGCTGCTCGGGTCGTAGAATCGTACCAGCAGATCCGCAATCGTAGATTTTCCACTACCACTGATGCCAACGAGAGCAACCTTTTTCCCTCGCTCCAAACATATTGTCACATTCTGCAGTACCATGCTGGAACCGTCGTAGCTAAAGCTAACGCTGTCGAGTTCGATAGCACGGTGCAGTGGTGGGCATGGGCGGTCGCCATCGCGCAACTGTGCAGCAGAATCCACAACGGTAAACACGCGTTCGGCGGCAACCAGTCCGCGTTGAATTTGCCCAGGCACACCTGTCAGCGAAGCAATCGGCGCCATGATCGCAAAGAGCGCAAAGAGAAAAGTCATCAAGTCTGCACCACGCATTGTGCCTGCGAATACCTCCATACCTCCGACATAGAGCACAACGGCAAGTGCTCCAATTGCCAGCGTTTCACCAATTGCCGGCACCATGTCATTGATGGCTGTCAGCTTGATCGCTGATCGCACATAACGCTGCAGATCATTCCAGAAGCGTTGCCGCATGCGGGCTTCAGCGCCAAATGCTTTGACAACACGAATACCTGCAATGCTTTCCTGTAGCGTGCTTGTGTACTGGGCTGCAGCATGTTGCATCCGTTGTGAATATCGCCGCAAGTACCGCCGAGCAATACGAATCATCAGCAAGGTAGCACCACTGGTGCTCATTGCGATGAGCGTAAGCTTTAGCGAGAGCGTCACAAGCAATCCCAACAGCAGCAAGATTTCTATCGGCGCTCGCACCAGCGTGACCATAAAAGGCAACAGCGACGAATGCATCATCCCGACTTCGGATGTCACCAGTGCAATCAGTTCCCCTGTTTTGCTGCGATTGAAGTAGCTGATAGGCAACTCAATGAGTCGAGAGAAAACTAATTGCCGCATATCGCGGATGATCCCCTCGCCCAGTCGAATGCCAATTTGCCCCGTGGCGTACTTGACAACATTTTTTACCACAAACAGTGCCACAATGAATCCAGCCAAATACAGCAACGTCGTCGCTGGCTCTGGAGCAATCAGCCAACCAAAAAGCAGAGCAAATACGCGTTCTTTGAGCGTTGCACTGTGCGGTACAGTGGGTGCCGATGCTCTGATCCCAAATAGGGTTGAAAGCACCGGTTCTACAACCGCCATACTCAGTGCACCAAACGCACCCAATAGTGCATTACCAAGAAGGGAGAGCGCCAGCAATCCCCAGTACGGGCGTACAAATCCAGCGACGCGGAAGAACGTTCGCATCCAAGTACAGGACTCAGTTTAACCGATGACGACGAAGTACCGGACGAACATCGAGAACACTCAACGATGGACCACTCCATTGCGGTGCAGTAACAGGAGCTAGTGCGAAGACGTGGGAACGCATCTGGGTTAGCCGTGCGTGAAGAACCAACCCTGTCGCATTTGAGCACGTTAACCCCGCGCATCGTAGCAATTCATGGCTGCTTCGGCACTCACCACACGAGCGCACCGCAACAAGCCGATCAAGAGTTGCGCGGTCAAACGCAAGTGCACTGCTTGACAGTTCTCTACCCCCATACCATCGCATTCCGAACTGCCAGCGGCGCGGTATGATACGAAGCGGATGACGCGTTTGACCTACAATACCATCCAACACTACTTGCCACCACGAGCCAAAAGGCTCACCTGCAGCAATTGCCGCTTCGTCAAGCTGTGCTGATAGCCGTGGCGAAAGAATAACAGGGAATGCAGTGACAACTGTACTCTCCTGACAGGCGGCCAGCAGTGCCTGTGTAAAATCGCTGTCAACAATGATGTCATTTTCCGTGACAACGATTGCGTCAGTACGCACACGCCGAGCAATTGTCTCGAGAACACACCAGTTGATATGCGCATCGCTCCTCTCGGTCGCCGTACACCACAGCAGCGACTGTTCCACATCGAGTGGGAGTGGATTCTGCGCAGCCAGCTGCACAACCGCCGATCCACTCGAAGCCAAGCCAATGTACAACACTTCTGCCGGTAGATACTGTTGCCGCAACACCGAGTGTAACATCAGACGAAAGTGCTCGATATTGGTGCTCCGTAGAATAATCGCAAGTGTGTAAGGGGAACCTGTTTTCATCGGGTGCGAAACATCGCGTGCATAACTTTTCATACTTTTGCTTTGCAAATTTCAACTGTTATGGAGGGACGTATGCTACGGTGTTTTCTTTTGTTCACGATCGCACTGGTAACCGCTGTATATGCTGACGAAGATGTTTTGCGTCCGCGGGGGCGAGTCAGTGGTCAAACTTCCATACCGCAGCCGGAGGGTCTGGTGCACAATCCATGGGCACTCGGAATTGAGCTGGGCGGCTCGCTTAGTTTTTATGCACAAGATATCACGCTGCATCAATTGCCAGACTATGAAACAAACATAACCAGTGGCTCTGGGCTGGGTCCGTTGATCAATCTCGCACTTGATTATGCACTCAACGACGACATGGGTGTTCAAGCTCGGCTCGGGTACGACAAAAAACACTATACGCTCAGCGGCTATCTTGATGCGCCATGTGAGACACCACCACGAAGCGGCTTTTACCTACCAGCCCGCCTCAATCAAGACTACAGCCAAACGATCAACTATTGGACAGGTGGTCTGGCATTTCGTTATCGGTTTGCCGAGAATTGGCTTGTTATCGGTGGTCTTACCTATCACAGTCTTAGCAACGCGTCCTACACAGAAACTGATACGATTCTAACACCTACTTGTCAGTTTTATGATCAGGGGGGTAATCCAATTGGACAACGACAGCAAATATCCCACTCAAACACCGCAGATTTTACTGCCGCGCGCTGGTCAATCGACATTGGTATTGGCTACCGCGTGCCGCTGAGTAAGAACGTGGTTCTTCTTCCACGATTAAATGGACAGCTATTCCTAACAGAGGTCGCACCAAATAACTCAGCCAGCGGCTTTCATCAAGCATTAGGGCAAATCTATTCTTACACCAACCGACGTTTACATGCCCTTCAACTGGTCGTCGGCATTTGGTTCAACTTATAACGGAGGCAGCAATGACAATAGTTGTGACTCACTTTCTGATGCTGAGTATTGCAGCAAGTGTGCTGATGGCACAAATTCAAACACGCTCACTGCGCCCGAACGTCGAAATTTTCCCTTTTGAATACAACAGCAGTGCTGACGACTTTTGCCCTGCGATCACACACAACGGAGCAACGTTGTACTTCACGTCGGACCGTTCCGGAGAGCAACGGATTTACGTCTCGCGCTCTCGTGGAGGACAGCTCCAATCGCCCGATCGCATTCGAACGCTTGGTGATGCTGCCCAGGTAGGGTGCCCTACATTGACACCAGACGGTCAAACGATGGTGTTTGCGGCATACAAGCATGAGTCCGGCAGTATCGGGCGAACCGATTTGTACGTAAGCCGACGCGCTGACGGTTACTGGAGCAAAGGTATTGGGCTTGGCACACCAAATTCGAGTGCATGGGACTCACAAGTAGCGCTTTCAAGCGATGGTCGGGTTCTCTATTTTGCAAGTGACCGACCTGGCGGGAAAGGCGGAACTGATCTTTACCGTTCACGATGGCTTGGCGACCGCTGGTCTGAGCCGGAATCGTTGACCGAACTCAACACCGAATACGACGAAATCACGCCATCCATCGCACCAGACAACAAAACACTGTATTTTGCAAGTAACCGCCCGAGTGGTCTCGGCGGCTACGACATTTATGTGGCTCGTTTGCAAGGCTCGCGCTTTTCAGAACCGCAGAATATCGGTCAGCCCATCAACTCCTCGAACGACGATATCAGCTATATCGCTCTTCCGAACTCGACGACTGCCTATTTTGCGAGTGACCGATCTGGGGGACAAGGTGGCTACGACATTTATCGCGCTGTGCCTAATCCTGAAATGCCCGAACCAGTCGTCACCATGCGTGGCATCGTGCGTAATGCCACAACGCAGGTCCCAGTAGGCGCCAATATCATCATTACCGATCTCAAAACAAAACAAAAGATTGCCTCTTTTCGAAGCGACGACGAAACGGGGGAATATTATGTCACACTGACTGCTGGCCGCACCTATGCAATCACCGCAACACATCCGGATTACCTGTTCTACTCCGAGCAAGTCGAGGTTCCCTCCACCGAGCGTGGTCGAGACCTCGAAAAGAATCTCGACCTGGCACCAATCGAAAATCAAAGTGCGACACGGCTGTTGGTATTCTTCGATTTTGATAAAGCTGAGTTGAAGGAAGAATCGCTCCCCGAACTTGATTTGGCGGCCGAATTTCTCAAGCAACACCCGGCCGTCCGCGTTCGGATCGAAGGGCACACAGACGATGTCGGTAGCGACGAATACAACCTACAACTGTCGAAACGGCGCGCCGATGCAGTAAAAAACTACCTTGTCTCAAAAGGGGTCGAGGACAAACGCATCATGACAATTGGCTATGGCAAATCACAGCCAAAAGTGAAAGACACTACCCCAGAAGCTCGCGCACAGAATCGTCGCGTTGAGATGAAAATCATCGCCAAGTAGAGTGCGACATAAGCGATATACATTTATCATCGAATACGACGGATCCCGATATCGTGGTCGGCAAGTCTAACCGAATGCACGAACGGTGCAGGATGAATTGATTGCGGCATTAGGTACGGTTAGCGGTGATAGCAACATTACGTGTACCGGTGCAGGGCATACTGACGCACGCGTTCATGCGGTCGGTCAGGTTGCGCATAGTGACGTTACTACCGGATTAGAGCCGACTCAGTTGTGCGATGCTATCAACAACCATTTGCCCACTGACATTCATATTCGACAGGTCGAACCGGTTTCTCGCACTTTCGATGCCCGTCGCAGTGCTGTTGCGGGGAGCTACTTATATCACATCGCGTTGAGAGGTGGTGCATTCACTAAGAATTATGCGTGGTGGGTATGCTCACCTCTCGACATCGAACGTATGGAATACAGTGGCGAACTTCTCGAGCGCGTGTACTACACGGCTGAACCACAAATTGGATCACTCAAGCCAGTTTTCACACTTGTCTAAGAAAGCGCATACTCCTTGAGGAGCTCCCGCGCGATAACAATGTGCTGAATCTCGCTGGTGCCTTCGTAGATCTCAGTGATCTTCGCATCGCGTAAATAGCGCTCGACTAAATACTCTCGCACATAACCATAGCCACCGTGAATTTGAATTGCGTCGAGTGCATTTTCGACTGCAACACGTGATGCCATGAGTTTTGCCTGCGCTGCTTCTTTGACGTAGCGCTGATGCTGATCTTTGAGCCACGCCGCACGGTACGTCAACAGCCGTGCGGCATCGAGCTTTGTCGCCATGTCAGCAATCTTGAATTGAATCGCCTGTAATTCGGCAATCGGACGGCCAAATGCCTGTCGCTGCTGCGAATACTCAAGTGCCGCTTCCAGCGATGCTGCAGCAATCCCGAGAGCTTGGGCAGCAATACCAATACGCCCACCGTTGAGCGTTTCCATCGCGATTTTGAAGCCTTGCCCGACATTACCGAGGCGATTGTTATCAAGTACGCGAACGTTATCGAAACCAAGCGAACAGGTATCACTCGAACGAATCCCGAGTTTATCTTCTTTGGCACCGTGCGTGAAACCCGGTGTGCCCTTTTCCACAATGAAGCACGTTATCCCCCGATGTCGCAGTTCACGATTGGTCTGCGCAAACACTAAGTACACACTTGCTGTTGTGCCGTTGGTAATCCAGTTTTTCGTGCCATTGATAATCCATTCGTCGCCATCGCGTGTTGCTGTGGTGTGCTGTGACGTCGCATCAGAACCTGCCTCCGGCTCGGAAAGGCAAAATGCACCAATAATCTCCCCTTGGGCAAGTCGGCGGAGATAGCGTTCTTTTTGCTCGTCGGTGCCGTAAGTCTCAATTGCCCAGCAGACGAGCGAATTATTGACCGACATGATCACACCAACGCTGGCATCCACTTTTGAAATTTCTTCCATTGCGATAACGTAGCTAATGCAGTCGAGTCCACTTCCTCCCCATTCCGGTGATACCATCATTCCGAGGAAGCCCAGTTCTCCCAGTTTGCGAACGATATCGGCAGGGAATTCGCCACTTTTATCACGTTCGACAGCGCTCGGCGCAATTTCACCTTTGGCAAACTCACGTGCCGTCTGGCGAATCATCTCATGCGTGTCACTCAGCTCAAGCGAGAACATTACGTTTGTCAAGAATCAGTGAAACAGGTTTTGACAAAAATGCGAATTTTGCTGGAGAACATATTGTGATACAACACACGTTTCGATGCATTCACACCGTGGAACACTAACTGCGCGTTTGTCTGATACGTCCCGACCGCTGGTGGCAGTTGGGTCGATCGAGTACGAACTAAGCCGTCTGACTGACGAGCAAGCAGAGCTTGCCGCGATCCGCTCTCCACAAGTGCTCGAGGATGTTTTCCGACGCTTTGTCGAAGCAGGCGCCGAACTCATCATGACACCAACCGAACGCGCAAGTCGCTTATGGCTCGAGGTCCATGGCCGTGCCGAGAAGGTTTATGAACTCAACCGTAAAGCGGTCTGGATTGCGCGGAAAGCTTCGCTCGGACGTGCTTTTGTTGCCGGTGTCGTTGCACCACCTCCGACGATGCTACAACCGATCGGTACCCTAACAAAAGACATGCTCCGCCAAAGCGCGACTGAGCAAGCCATCGCATTACTCGGTGGCGGGTGCGATGCGATCGTCCTCAAATCGTTTGTCGAGCTCGACGAGCTACTCATCGCTTTGGAAGCTGTCACGTCACTGGCAAATGGCACCCCAATCGTCGTGCTCAAAGCTTTTCCCGAAGATGGTGCAGTGCTGGCTACATCGTTTCCATCCGACATCGCGAGGTTACTGTCTTCACAGTCTATCGCAGCAATCGGCGCCAGCGGCACGGTAGGACCACAACGAATGCGTACCATCATTGCTGCTATGCGGAGCGGGACATCGCTCCCTCTGGTTGCACTACCCGATTGCAGCATCCCAACGGTTGTTAGCGGACGAACGATGTACAGTACCGATCCCGACTATATCGCTCGTGCAGTGCGACAACTGGCAGATATGGGCGCGCGCATTGTCGGGACCGACCACGGTACGACACTCGACGGTGTGCGTGCAATTGTTGAAGCACTATCGTCACCACCGATTCACGTCGAGCAATTATCCGAAATGCCGCGTCGGACGCAACTGGTGCCACAAGTAGAGCAACAGCATTATTCCCGTTTTGCCAATGCTCTTCGCAGTCGTTTTGTGACAACCGTTGAGCTGGACGTCCCGCGCGGTCTGGACATGAAGAACGTCATTGATGGTGCAGCATATCTCCATTCCTGTGGGTTCGATGCGGTCAACATTAGCGATGGCGCACGCGCACGGTTGCGGGTCAACTCGATCATCCTCAGCGCTATTGTGCAGCAACAGACGGGCATGGAATGCATCACTCACATCGCTTGCCGAGATCGGAACGTAGTCGCGCTGCAGAGCGACTTGCTCGGCGCCGCGTTACTCGGTGTGCAGAATATCCTTGCTGTCAGTGGTGACCCAACACATATCGGGGATTTTCCGCGTGCAAAAGCTGCAGGTGATCTTGATTCGATCGGACTAATACGTGCTGCACGCATGATGAATGCCGGTCGCGACATCGCAGGCAATCCACTCGGCAGCGCAACCGCGTTCTGTATTGCGTGTGCATGCAATCCATGTGCTGACGATATAGAACGCGAACTCGACCGATTAGCCCAAAAAATCGCCGAAGGTGCAGAAGCTGTCTTTACTCAGCCGATCTTCGACCTCGAGCTATGGCTCGAGTTTATTGAGCGTGTTCGGTCGTTGCCCGCTCGATTCATCGTGGGTGTACTACCGTTGCGCAGCCACCGTCACGCCGAGTTTCTGCACTATGAAGTGCCGGGTATGGTCATTCCTCGTTGGGTGCGCCAGCGTCTTGCACGTGCCGACTCACCATCTCGTGCTGTCGAAGAAGGCATCGCGATTGCTGCAGAATTTTTGGCTGCTGTCCGTGACCACATACATGGTGTATACTTGATGCCACCCTTCAAGAAATACGATGTTGCAGTCGAAGTGCTCCGTTACGCTGGCATTACTACAATGGCTGCCTATTGACAGCGCAACGTATTTTCGCATAGCCCTACGGTGGGGCAGGTGATGGTTGTTTCACTTTTGGGAGTATTCCATGTCGCAGGAATTTGTACAAGTTCCGATTGAAGAACTGCGCGTTGGTTTTGGTCGGCGGTTTGGCGCCCTTTTCCTTGATATCATCATTATCATTCTGATATCGGGAATTGTTGCGTTCACTGCGGGTTCAGCAATCGAACCCCTGGTAGAACAAAAACTCAGCGCCCAACTTGAACAAACGGAGCTCAGCGAGCTTGACAGCGAACAAGCCGAAGTGGTAATGGGATGGACAAAAACAGGAACCCTGTGGGGTTTCATTGGCTCGATTGTCGGTCTGCTCTATTCCCTGCTCGAAATAGTCGCTGCTGCAACACCAGGGAAAATGATGCTCGGAATCAAAATCGCAAATGCTGACGGCACAGCAGCAAGCACACAAACCCTGGTAACGCGATGGCTGATCAAGTATGGCTTGGCGAGCATCCTAAGCATCATAGGCATGGTGTCGGATAATGCCGTCCCGAATACACTTGCCTCGCTCGTCAATCTTGTCATCTTCATCGGCTGTTTTCTGGCACTGGGTCAAACCCGGCAAGCACTCCACGACAGAATCGCGAAAACTGCAGTGTACCGTCGCGAGCATATCATTCAGCCTGAACCTGCAACGGTGTAATGATGGAGCGCAAACGGCTCTCCTATAGCGACTACTTACAACTGGATAGCATCCTCTCCGCGCAACAACTCCGAAGCGCTGAGCAAGGTATCACCGCGCACGAGGAAATGCTTTTCATCATCGTCCACCAAGCATTTGAGCTGTGGTTCAAGCAACTGCTCTGGGAATTGCGCGACGCCATCACACGCATTGGGCAGGATTATGTTCCCGAGTCCGACGTTGGCATTGCACTCGACCGTGTGCGGCGGATGCTGGTCATTATGGATTTGCTCGAGCGGCAATTCGATGTACTCGAAACGATGACCCCATCACAGTTCATGGAATTTCGAGACCAGCTCTATCCTGCCAGCGGGTTTGAGTCCGTGCAATTTCGCATGTTGGAGGTTGCGCTGGGACTCGATGAACGTGTGCGTGTTCAAATTGACACGGCCGGCTATCGCGCACGACTACGCCAGGAAGACCAAGCCGCACTCGACAGTGTTGCGCAGCAACCCACATTCTTTACAGCAATCGAACGCTGGTTAGAAAAGATGCCTTTCATGGAATTGGGCAGCTACCGCTTCCTCGATGCGTATCGTCAGGCAGTTGAGCGCATTTTTGCCCATGACCGCGAAGAACTGGCAAAGATCACAACGCTAAATCCAGACGAGCGCATTCGGCAAAAGGAGCAAATTGCCCGCCTGGAAGCGCACTTTGCTGCCCTCTTCGATGAGCAAGCTTATCAAGCACTTCAGGAGCAAGGTGAAAAGCGCTTGTCGCAACGAGCAACATTAGCAGCATTATTCATCACAGTTTACGCAAATTATCCGTTGCTCCAGCAGCCCTATCGCTTGCTCGATGCTGTGCTCGAACTGGACAAGCAAGTGAGCATGTTCCGGTTTCGCCATGCAATGATGGTTAGCCGCATGATTGGGCAGCGCACCGGTACAGGCGGCTCCAGCGGTTTCGACTACCTGATGGCAACTGTTCTCCGTCATCGCGTTTTTGCTGATTTAGCCGCCCTGTCGAGCTACATTCTGCCTTCGTCGCACGTGCCGCCCTTGCCCGACGACATTGCGCACAAACTCCACTTTGTCGCGGAAATCAGCTAAATTTCCAGCGAGATGCAAACATGCTCATGCTGCCTCGGTAGCATCAGTTGTAGCAGTAGATTCGTACTGATACTGCGCTTTTCCTTCCCCTCGCACAGCAGATGCTGTCACAATCACGCGGCGAACGCCACGCTGTTCGGGAAGTTCATACATGATAGGCAGCATTATCTCCTCAAGTATTGACCGCAGCCCACGTGCCCCAGTCTTGCGTTCTTTAGCACGGCGGACTACTTCAAGTAACGCTTCTCGCTCAAACTCCAGCTCGACACCTTCCATCGCAAACAGTTTTTGGTACTGCTTGACAAGTGCGTTTTGGGGCATCGTCAGGATGTCGAGCATGGCCTCATCATCAAGAGGATGAAGCGCGACAACAACAGGCAGCCGTCCTACAAATTCTGGAATGAAGCCATACTTGAGCAAATCGTCCGGCTCAACATGGGAAAGAAGCTCGTAGCTTTCCTCCACACTCGTTGTGCCCGGATTGTGAAAACCAATAGCTGTTGAGCGCATGCGGCGGGCGATAATTTTCTCCAGTCCATCGAATGCACCACCACAGATAAACAGGATGTTACGCGTATTGACTTGCAGCAACGGCTGTTCAGGATGTTTGCGCCCTCCGCGTGGCGGCACACCAGCAATTGTTCCTTCGAGCAACTTCAGCAACGCTTGTTGAACCCCTTCACCCGATACATCCCGCGTAATACTGGGAGAATCGCTTTTGCGCGTGATTTTATCAATCTCGTCAATGTACACGATGCCCATTTCGGCACGTGCGATGTTGTAATCGGCGTTTTGCAGGAGCGCTGCGATGATAGATTCAACGTCGTCTCCAACGTATCCCGCTTCCGTGAGCGTTGTCGCATCGGCAATGGCAAAGGGAACATCGAGAATTTTTGCGAGCGTCCGTGCCAGAAGTGTTTTCCCTGTCCCAGTCGGACCAATGAGCAAAATGTTGCTTTTCTCTACTTCCACATCCTCAAACGTCCCTAAGACGCTTCCACCCAGCACACGCTTGTAGTGGTTGTACACTGCCACTGCGAGTGCCCGCTTTGCTTCCTCCTGTCCGACAACGTAGCTGTCGAGCTGTGCTTTGATCTCGGATGGTTTGGGAAGTTTCAACGCTGGCATTGGCGCAGCCTGCTGGCGCTCCCGCTGCCGGCTTTGCAGCATAATCAGCGAATTGATAACGCAAATGTCGCAGATGTTCGCGTTATTGCCGGTAATGAGCGTGGTCACCTCGTGCGCCGAACGACCACAGAATGAACAGGTGTATTCTTTCGCCATTGCAGGTTCTCGTCCAGAGGACACTAATAGAATTCACTGGCTCTTTCAGAGATACTCATTGCGCACATGCACCTAAGCGGAGGGCATGGTCTTCTCAACTGGGAATGCTGCACCTACACAGCTTTGGTGCTTTGGAGCACATGGTCAACGATACCGTACTCGAGTGCTTCCTGTGCGGACATGTAGTTATCGCGATCAGCATCACGCTTGATTTGCTCATACGTTTTCCCTGTGTGCTTGGCAATTGCATGGTAGAGCATATCACGAATACGGAGCATCTCTTTCGTGAAAATTTCGATGTCTGTTGCTTGCCCTTGGGTCCGACCCAGCGGCTGATGCATCAAAATGCGCGAATGTGGAAGCGCGAAGCGCTTACCTTTGGTGCCAGCACACAAGAGAACTTGTGCCATCGAAGCAGCAACACCAACGCAGTAGGTAGCGATGTCTGGCTTGATGTATTGCATCGTGTCATAGATCGCCATCCCCGCGGTAACACTGCCACCCGGTGAGTTGATGTACATGAAAATGTCTTTCGAGGGGTCTTCGCTGGCTAAAAATAGTAGTTGTGCAATGACCAGCGATGCAACATAATCATCAATGGGCGAGCCAATGAAGATGATGCGTTCTTTCAGCAAGCGCGAATAAATGTCGTAGGAACGCTCGCCGCGGCTGGTTTGCTCAATCACAATAGGGACAAGCTGACTTCGTGGATCGAAGGAGGTCAGTTCCATGCAATCTCGACCAGTGGTGAATGCAAGCGCCATTGACGCATCGTCGCCAGATTTATTAGCCTTCGCTGCCAAGTTCGGACATCAACTCATCATAAGGGCGCTCAACAATCCGCACACGACCGAAAAGAAAATCGAATAGCGTATCGGTCAACAGACGGTTACGCAAACTTGGATTTTGCTGAATTGCCAGTTGAAGCTGCGCAACATCCACCCCATACCGTGCAGCCAGCTGTTCCAGTTGCTCTGGAGAAATAGTGAGATTCTCTGTCCGCAGAATAATGTCAGCAAGCAATTGCCATCGTACCGTCTGCTCTGCTTGTGGAAGGAAGTGTTCGACAAGCTGCTCGCGCGGAATGTTTGCCAAACGTTTATCGTCTTTGTTGCGCTCGAGCGTATCAGAGACGAATTCTTCCGCCATCGAACGGACAAGGCTTTCCGGAACTTGGAAATCGTGCATTTCGACCATTGCATCCACCAGCCGCTCTCGTAGATAGGAATCTATCTCCTTTTCCCAGTGTTCCTGGAGCGATTGTCTGATGTCCTGACGCAGGTCTTCTTCGATGCGTAACCGGCCGCCAGTGAGTGAAGAGATAAACTGTTCGTCAAGCTCCGGCAGCACCACCCGCTGTACCTGTTGGACAGTGACATGATACACGTGCGCGTGCGGCTGTTCATCCGCTTCGTGTTCCGTGCGATAAACGAATGTATCACCGACCCGCAAGTTGATAAGTTCACTCCGGAGCAACGGATCCATCCGTTCATCATCGAGGAAAAATTCTTGCTCTTTACCGCCGAGGAGTGGTGCGTTCGTCTCGGGATCAACCGGAGCAAATTTGAGCTTGACAACGTACATCGAATCAGTGATTTGATCGGCCGGCTCAAGACGTGCTGAACGAAGTTGCAGGTTGTATAGCTCCTCCTCAACATCGGCGTCAGTTATATCGCGAACTGGTTTGACGATCTCAATATCTTCGTACGGCCGGAGTTCGATCTGAGGCATAACGTCGAATTCAATGACAAAACGTGCACCACGATCGGCAGTACGATTCATCTCGACCAGTACGGGCGTGCCAATGACGTCGAGCGATTGCTCTTGCGCTGCCGAGCGAAATGCATCACCGGCAATATCGCTGAGCGCGTCGCGTTCGATTTGATCACCATACCGCTGTTTGATGATCTCAATCGGCACCTTTCCTTTGCGAAAGCCTTCCAATTGCAGATTTTTCTGCATCTCACTGTACGCGCGCTCGAAGTGTGGTGTAAGTTCATCGAAACTGAGCGTGATTTCGATACTGCGACGCAACCCCCCAACGGTATTGACTGTCGTATCCACAAGGAACCTCGGTATAGTTTGTGAAAAAATGACGATGTGCGGACGGAGAGACTCGAACTCTCACGGGTTACCCCGCCAGATCCTAAGTCTGGTGCGTCTGCCAATTCCGCCACGTCCGCAGGCATAAATACCTCGACACCGCTGCGAAATTACAGCAGATGGTCATCGCACACGGACGATAAGACGTGACCAGCGTTGCGATCGTGCACAAGCTGAGAGCACGTACACTCCCGACGATACCGACGACAGTGGCAGATGCACCGACGGAGGCGTTACTGTGAAACTGTATCGAGCTACGATACGACCATCGAGAGTCATCAAATCCCATTCCGATGCTGAGCCTCTAATCTCCAAGCATTCTGCAGTAATGGCGTCACCATCGGCTGGTTCTGGATAGACGTGGAACTGTTCCGTTGAACGAATGCTCACCGACGACAGCTCACTGGCACGTCGGTGGAGTTCCTCGCGATTGCGACCGAGCAAGATGTATACTTCGACGGTGCGTTGCTCACCTGGTTGAAGCCCGAATGGATATCGCGCTCCCACGACGATGGACTTATCACCCAATCCACCGAACTGGAGTGAAGTTCCTCGCCGGAGCGATTCCATTTTTCGCTCTGGAGGGAAACTTCCTATCCGGGCATACGCTGCATCGAGCCCCGCACATTGCAGCTGCACACTGGTATCACTGCTACGCACTAATGCAACGACAATCGGATCGCCCGGCATCCGTTCCATCATTTCCGCACATGTCCAGGGCTGCTCCAGTAGCGGGGTCACCATCGAGCTGTCACCGCTTGGAGTTAGGTCGAAATCGAAGAAGTATCCGATAGCGACATTTTCCAACGGCGCACCAGTGCGATTACTCAGCATCGCTCGAATGTAGATTGTCGAGCGATCAAGAACTTCGAATCGTTCCTCCAGTGCAATGCCAATTGCCTCGCCCACTGCATTCGTCGTGTCATGCAAGCGGCGAATGCTGATAGACTGATCATGCAGAATCTCTGTCGGAACGAAATCATTCTCGTATGCAGCACCATCCCCTTCGATACCACTGCGGACGCGCTCTGTTGGGAAGTGCACTGCAAAAACGCCACCACCGTACAGCAGTGAACCAAGTTGTACTGTTGTAAGACCTTCACCCTTGAACGCTTGACCAGAGCCACTGTTACGACCAAGCCACCCCCAATCGCCGACCGAAAGCAAGGCGCTATCACGGTGAATCGTCACCCAATCTGGCGTCGGATAGAACGGCACAAGCGTTACGTCGTGGTACTCAGCACCGCTGCTGCCTCGCCCTGTGACAGACAATCGCAGGAAATGCAGCGATGCATCACGTCCGGTAATTGCAACAGAAAATGGTCCGAGCAGAATTTCCTCGCCTGCTGCAACGGCATTACGTCGATACGTTCCATCAAGAACACGCACCGCCAACGACTCTCCTCCCCACGACTGAATAACCTGTAATGTCCACTGCAGTTGCATCCCACTACCAAGGCGGTTGATAGCATGAACGTACACGAGCAGCGTATCGCCGAGTTGCCCTCGGTCAACTGGTGTCCCATCAAGCCGTTGGAATTCGACTCGCGTCACAGCAATTGCCGGCGTCGAGAAGGGATCTCGCTGTAGCGCCAGGCGAGCATTAACCATGCCAGGGAGGAGCTGTGACACATCCGGATTGGTAGCACTCACATCGCGTGTTGACAGCCGAACGTGTTCAAGAGCCTGCAAGGCCGATAGCTGCGGATAGCGCGAACGCACCAATGCAACGACAGCAGCCACCATCGGCGTCGCCGATGATGTTCCGGAAAAATATGTGTAATCAGCATCATAGGTATTCCCCGTCGTTCGCGCATTTGATCCCGGTGCAAGAATCTTACAATGCGGACCAATACCAGTACCCGGTACAATACTACCATCAAGTTCTGTTTCACCGACGCCGAGCACGCCAGGATATGCTGCTGGGTACATCGGCTGAGTAGCGGTACCGTTTCCGGATGCTGCAACAATAGCTACATCGCGCGCGACTACATACGCAACGATGTTTTCCTCAATCGGGCTCGGTGCTTGATCTTCGTTGCCCCAGCTACAGTTGACAACTTTACATCCACGGATTGCTGCGTAGAGAAGTGATTCGTAGCCGAACAGGATGTAACTATCAGCACTGTTCGGTGTGGCCTTGATGGGCACAATACGGCATCCTGGTGCGATACCACTGATACCTTTCCCATTGTTCTGGGTTGCGACCACGATACCTGCCACGCTCGTACCATGCCCATCGGTCGGGTGAACCACGTTGTCCGGTGCGGTACCATCATCACGCCAACTAATGTTGTAGCCGCGGTAATCATCAACATAGCCATTCCCATCGTCATCTCGCCCATTGTTCGGAATTTCACCAGTATTGATTGCGATTGCATCTCGCAGGTCTTCATGCGTAATACGAACACCGCTATCGCTGATACCTATCAGAACCGATGCCGAACCAGTGGTAACATCCCATGCTGCGGGCGCCTCGATAGCTTGGAGGTATTGTTGGTCGCTGACAAGCGGGTCGTTGGGCACAAACAACAGCCGCTGGCGACGCACTGGCTCAGCGTATTCGACCAACGGATGCGATGTCATAAGCATACGGCAAAGCTTGTGTGGATCCTCGTTTCCGTCATAGCGCACGCAAACAGTACGCAGAAGTGGCTCTTCAGCACGGGCAATTTCGGAGCGGCGCAACCATGATAACTGAGGCAGTTTTCCACTTGCAACAAGCGCCGATACTTGCTGTTGCTTCTGCAGAAGCGGACGCTCGATGGTGAGAGAATCGCCCAGAAACAGTGTACTGCTCTCCACGAGTGGAATTGCCCGCTGCACAAGCCGAACGTAAAGCCACACCGGCTGCGCCACAGAGCAAACTCCTACCGCTGCAGCAAGTGCCACCACAACGAATATGATGCGTCGCACGGAAAAAACACCAAGTAATGCTACATTTGCAGCAAATTACGATAATCACAAGCGCTATGGCAGAAGCAGTCGAATACTTGGTCACCGCCCGAAAGTGGAGACCACAGCGTTTCATGGAGGTCATCGGGCAAAATCACGTCACCACGACACTGTGCAATGCTCTTGCCAGCGGACGCATTCATCATGCCTATTTGTTCTGTGGTCCACGAGGCGTAGGTAAAACCACAACGGCACGGATTATTGCACGAGCGGTCAATTGCGCAGCACCACGCGATGGATTCGAGCCATGCAACGAATGTGACTCGTGCCGTGACATTACGACAGGGCGTTCAATTGACGTCGTCGAAATAGACGGTGCATCGAACAACAGCGTCGAGGATATTCGCCGCATCCGCGAAAACGCCAAGTACCCTCCAACTTATGGCAGGTTCAAGGTCTACATCATTGACGAAGTACACATGCTCTCGTCGAGTGCCTTCAATGCATTGCTGAAAACACTTGAGGAACCGCCAGCACATTTGCTGTTCATATTTGCCACGACAGAACCACACAAGGTTCCTGCAACGATTCAGAGCCGTTGCCAGCGTTTTGACTTCCATCGCATGGACACTCGCACCATCGCGGAACATCTGCGGACCATTGCCGACGCCGAGCATGTCGCAATTGACGATGATGCACTCTACACAATCGCACGTTTTGCCGATGGTTCGATGCGTGATGCGCAGTCACTTTTCGATCAAGTGCGAGCGTTTTCCAGCGATACGATCACGGGCGATGCCGTTCGTCGAAGTTTACATGTACTCGGCGACGATGTTTTTTTCGCCATCACGGATGCAATTGCACAGCACGATCTCGGTGCTGCATTTGATCTGGCACACGCAATCGTCTCACAAGGATTCGACG
>JAOAEV010000085.1 GCA_026416585.1 Chlorobiota bacterium
TCCGATGACCGAGTATCGAGCAGCAACAAACGCCATGTCGGTGAAAGAGGCATTACCTGCTCGTGTCGCAGCAGTTCCGTGAAAATCACTGAACGCAGCAGATTGATTGATCCACACTGGACCAGTGAAGTTGAACGCGACTGGTGCACCGGCGTCGATCAGCGCATCCTCGGCTGTCTGTTGCAGAGCCGGATCGGTTGTGTACACCAACGTGCTCAATGCACCGTTGCGACGAACAGAGCCGACCATCTCCTCAAGGCCGTGCTCGAACGAGGCAACGGGAATGATGAACACGATGGGACCGAACCATTCGTGCTCGAACTGCTCACGGTGACGGATATCTCCTTGCAACAGTAGAGGTGTTGCCGTTCGCGCGTGTAGGAACTCCGGCTGCACAATCGCAGCACTGTCGCGGATGATTGGTATTCCCAAGTGGCGTGCACGCGCAATCCGCTCCAGTGTTGCTGGATTCTGAATTGCACCGAGCGTACCAGGTCCTACCTTGTCGTTCTGCACCAATGCATCAATAGCACCAACCAAACGCTCGACAACGTGTTCAAGTGGAATGATTTCGCCGCTCGATTGCTCAGCAACTCCACCAGCGGGGATGTAGATATTCTGCGGCGCCGTACACATCTGCGACGAATAAAGACATACACTGAATGCCAGATTCTCCAACGCGGCATCAAGCGACTCGACACTTTCGAGCAGTACAGGATTGACACCGGATTTTTCCGTAAAACACACGATACCATGTTCGGCACAGAACCGCTCGAGCTGCTCGCCAAAAGCACTTGAGCCGGTATAGTCGACCGTTCCAACACCATCAGCACCGACCAAGGCTTGAGTCATCGGTTCATACGGGGTCGGAACAGCAAGTTGCACCAAATGAGGATCAAGACCGAACAGTTCAAACGTCTCCTGCAACGCTGCAACGATGAGTGCGATTGGATAGACCACTTTCGGATGGGCTTTGGCGATCGTTGCAGCACCAGTGACCAAGCTTGCAAACATCCCAGGCAAACTGTTCCACACGGGGAAGGTCGAACAGCCGATCGTAACATTGACGCCGCGCGGGCGAATCCGGTACCGTTTCGCGAGTGTGATGCTGGCTTTACCGATAGGCTTTGTCCACGTCGCCGACGATGCGAAAGCTTCTTGTGCCCATAGACCCGCGACGACGGCTTCGAGTGCACGATCGAACGCGTGCGGACCCGACGCCTGAAACGCCATGACAAAACCTTGCCCGGTAGTGTGCTGGGTCGCGTGTGCAAGTTCGAAAAACGTCTTCGCGGCATGTTCCAGCGCTTCGACAAGTACCGCAGCACGAGCTGACGGTTCCAGACGAGACCACTGCCGCTGTGCATGCCGAGCATTGGCGACCAAAAGATCGGGCGAGAGCACAGGATAGGTAATGCCCAGCGGGAAGCCGTATGGAGACTCTTCCTCGCCATGCCACGTATGCGCACCGTCCTGGCGGAGTCGGTCAAATGGCTTGCCCAATTGTACATCGAAGCGAGATTTGCCCTCACTGGCAGCATTCTCACCATAGATTTTGCCACTGGGCACTTCTGCCCAGTGCGCAAAGAACACGCGATGACGCCAAGCATCTGTCGCACGTTCAATCGTTGTGTGATGTTTGTCGATAAGTTCAGTCAATCGAATCACTATGCGGTTTTGTGTCGTGGCAATTTTAATTGCAAATTACGGGAATTGCCATGCACCTGCCTTTTTACCATGGCAATGGTTTACCGCGGAACAATACCACCCCCGTCGGCGGATCAGGCGCAACAATTGTATCAGCAATCATGCGAGCCGCAGCATCTGCTTCAATGAGCGCTCCTTTACCGCCCAGCTCGGTTTTTACCCATCCTGGGTGAATACCGATGACACGGATGCCTCGACTCCGAAGCGCGTGTGCTAAATGAACGGTAAAGGCATTAAGCGCTGTCTTTGAACTGTTGTAGCCGAACGTTTTCGTCTCGTAGGTGTTCGAGCCTGGTGTTGCGTGCAATTCCAGCGACGATAGAATGGTCGAGATGTTCACAATTCGCGCATCGCCACTCCGCTCCAATAGGGGAAGTAAGACCTGCACCAGCTCGACCGGTCCGAAGAAGTTGACTTGGAAAGTTCGGTGCAGTACATCCATCGGAATCGTGGCTGCGGTATTGACGTTCCAGCTTTCAGACTCGATCATGATACCAGCGTTATTGATGAGCATATCAAGCACACCATATCGCTCAGCAATTGTGTGTGCTGCCGCCGCAAAAGTCTGGGGGCGCTCCATGTCAAGATGAATCGGTTCAGCAGCGATACCTTCAGCATGGAGCGCATCTGCCGCCGCCGCGCCGCGCTGTTCATCGCGTGCACCGATCAAAATCGTAATTCCTCGCCGACCGAGCTCATGTGCCAAGGCATAACCAATCCCGCGATTGGCACCGGTAATCAGGGCAATTGGCATGACTACACTCTTGAAGATGTTCAACAAGACTCCGGGCCAACATCGCGCGCGGTACCGAAAGTTTCACAGGTTTCGGTGTATCATTCGAACGGCTGACCCACACGCAGACGGACGCCAGCATAGACCGTTCGCTGTTCGAGCGGGCCCCACACCAGCGAGGCGTCGAAATACGGGGACCGCGGCATATCGGCTGCAATTACTGCCACTGGTTGCAAAACATTGGCGATGTTTTCGACGCCGACGTAGAATTCCCAGGGGCTACTGGTCGGGCGCCAGTTGACTTGTAGCGATACACGTACGTAGTCAGGAAAGCGCTCTGCGAAGCGATATTCGACGGGATTCTCCACTGTCGATGGGATACGACCGCTCGAGTACCATACCGCAAGCGGATTGATTTCCCACTCTCCATTGCTGCTAGTCCAACTGGTAGCAACGAGCACGCGGTGCGGCGAGACCAGCGGCTGTAAACGGAGCATGCCACCAGTTTCGGCATACGTGTCCAGTAGTCGGTATGCCACCGTCAGGTCTAACCGCGGCAGAATTGTTGTCGCTACTTGAACAAGTGCGCTGTTTGCATAGCCGCGGTTGGCATACACAATCGCGACTTCCCGTACAGAACGGTCGAAGTCGGTCACCAGTTGTCGTAAAAATTGTGTGTGGTAGAACTCGCCATCGAGCGTGATGACACGGTCGCCGACCGTCAGTATGGCTGTGATACCACCGCCGATGTTGACGGCACGTTCAGGGAGGACTGACGAATCGAGTATCACACGGCGATTATTCACCAGGGCTGCAGTGTTATCGGCAATCATCAATGGTACACGCATGCCCGTGCCAGCCGACAGACGTAGCGTAACAAGTTCACTCAGCGAGTACTTGATGTGCATGCGCGGTGTTACTTGGGTGCCGAACATATTGTGCCAGTCGTAGCGGAGACCAACGGTTGCGGAAATTGCTGTTGTCGGTGCCCAGGTAGCTTCCGCAAAGATGCCGGGAACCATCTCCGTACGCTTGCGCACATTCGAGTCGAGCTGTTCGCTCGGTGCATCGTAGAAAAGCGATCCACCCCACAGGAGCTTCAGCGCTCCGCTCGGCTCAATAGCGGCAATCGCTTTTGCATAGAGTAAGCGCTCTTGGGCATCAATGGTACGCTCGCCGATACGCGTCGAAAGCCGTTGTGTACTCATCGCCAACTGAATACCGATGCGATCAGCGATCGTTGTTCCCAGCCCATTGAGTGCCAGCTTCGTATAGCTATCGAACCGTTCGGTCGTTGTTTCGATGCGCACCCCACTATTGCCATTTGCCCAGGCACCCATCGTACCACTTCGGTAGTTGCCCCATGTCGGACGAAGAACAACCTGCAGCTCATGATCATCATCTTGCCAATAGAGTCGCGCAATTCCATTAGCATTGCCAAAGCGCGGCATGTCCATAAATCCATCGCCGTTAGCATCTATCTCGCGCTGAAACATACGCCCATGCACCATGACCATCGTGTGGAGATCGCTGGACAATTCTTGCGCGCTCGTGAGGTTCAACTCGGCACGACCGAGATGATTGGCAAACACATTAGCAAACAGCGGTACATCACGACAAGGCTTTTTGAATTCCACATTGATTTGACCGGTGATGCCTTCGTATCCCGCAAGCACCGATGCAGCACCCTTGGAAATACTGATGCAATCGAGAAATGGACCCGGGATATCGTCGAGGGCAAATGCTCCCGTAACACCGCGCAAAAGGGGAATTGCTTCGATCAGTCCAGCGGTGTAGATCCCGCGCAAACCGAGCAGCCGGATCGTTTTTGCGCCGAGTACAGCATCGGATAGTTGCACCTCTACTGACGAACTACGTTCGAATGATTCGGCAAGTGTGCAGCACGCCGATTGCTCCAACTGGCGACGAGTAACCAGCTCCGTGCGAATCGGTTCAGCTGCTGCAATCGCCGTCGCCTCGCCTTCAACCTTGACCGAACGGGTAACATATTCGGCATTGAGTACGATGTTGAGGTGGTGTGCAGTACGCTCGACCACGAGCGTGTCGCTTCGGTAGCCGACTGCACGGACCACAAGCGTGTCAGCCGTGCCAGAGCGATTGGGTCGTTCGATGGAAAAGCTTCCGTCACTACGTGCAATTGCCTCGCGATCGGTGCCTTTCCATAGCAGGCGTGCTCCTGGAACAGGAGATAGCGAGCCATCTGGTGCCCGACCACGCACCGTACCGACAAGCGGTTGAGAAAATAGATCAACTATCACCAATGCAATCGCAAGAAGATATGTTTTCATAGGAATAGCTACAATGGTTCGATAGATAACATCAACATGAATCCCTCGTCGTGCCCCAGAGGGCATGCAGCGCGCACAGCACGCGCAGCGCTTATCGAGCCATTGCAGCAACTATAGGCGGAAGCACTGGAGAATCGGTGGAGATGAGCGAGAAGGAAAGTAGTGTTCATTATTCCCGACAGCCGATGTCGCGCTGCTGCGCTCGAGTGATACGAGTCCAACCACCGCAGCCAGTGCGACTGGCATCATTGCAACCGGCGAGGTAGTATCCAGCCGCCCAGATCCGACCGGCATGAGCAGGTAAGCCGTCGTCGAGCGACAACACGAGTTGTCGGCGCTCGAATTGTAGTTGTCAGTATCAGACGCTTGCGACCAGTCGCCGTCGTCAGATGCATCGATCGCCCCAGACTCGCAACAGCAGTCATCAGCAGTTGTGAACACCGCGAGCGATTCGAGCGTGCCGCAGCACCAGTGAATGCTGATAGGAATGCCATCGCTTGCTATCAGCAGTACTGCAAGCAGAGCAACGCTGAGAAACGGTCGAATCGCCCGCATGGCTGGTTCAATGCCCATCGTGAGGATTACCGTCGCGGTAGCGGCAGCACTTAGGAAGCTTGCCATATGCTTCATCGCTGGCTTTCACGTCGTCGGTATCGTACCCTTGCTCAGCGATGATGTCCTTGATGCGGCGCTCAGTCAGCACGCTTGGATCATACGTAATGGTAAATTGTTTAGTTTTTTTGTTCCAGGTGGCTTGTTTTACGCCGCTCATTTCTTTGAATGGCCGCTCGATGTTCTTTTTGCATTTGTTGCAGTTGCCATACACAGTAAACGTGGCTGTAACCATCGAGTGCTTTTTCTCTGCAGGTGCTTGCTGTGCTATCACCGACACACCGACAAAAAAGAGTGCGGCGATTACTGCGAGGATACGCATTGTGTGTGCTGCAGGATAATTCAACATAACACGACAAAAATGGGGAGACCTCTTGTGCATAGATGTACAATACAACGCTGGACGCGGTACAAAATTGTACCAACAAT
>JAOAEV010000076.1 GCA_026416585.1 Chlorobiota bacterium
GTTTGAGTTCCAGACCCTGTTTGCCACACTGACAGGGGGAAATGGTCATCGAGCATACCCTCAATAACTTCGTCTGCGGCACGAACGATGAGGTCTCGCTTGGAATCGGGCAACAATTTCAATTCTGCATTAACGATCGCAGCTGCTTTCTTGAGAATACCAAATGCACGAATCAACTCGCGCGGCATTTTTTCTGTGCCAATCGCAAAGTGAATGAGCGACCGTGCTGTCTGTGCACCATAGTACTTGTCTGCAGGTACTTCGATCGTACCCATCGTGTCAGATTCAAGGCGAAAAGGGGGCATAGTATCAGTTGTGATGTGTGGTGAAATCTCACGACAAAGATACGCGCTCAAAAACCGACAGAGAACGTCAAAAACACCCCCCCGAATGTCTTGATTGGTTGCCCTTGGATACTTTCGAGTCCATTGCCACCGAATGGGATGTAATAGTAGCGGACCGCAAGAGCAGCATCACTTTTCTGCGATGGTCCGACTATTAGCCCGGCTCCTATAAACGAACCGAAGCGCAGATATCCCCTTGCATACCCCCATGACTGGAAGAACTCATATTCGTATGGGGTCGAAACCACGAACGTCGGGCCGATTCCCCCACAAAGGAATGGCCGAAGCGACTCGCTGAGTTCGTCCCGAAAAAGACGATACCGTACCCCAAATGTCAAAGGAAAAATGAAGAGTCGATTGATCTTGCCAGGCACAAGTAGTCTGCCTGTGACTGGGTCATACAGCGATTCGATCTCGCTACTATTACGGGCACCAGAAATGCCCAGCTCGAGAAGTCCAGTCCAGAGATCATCGAATGGAAGTTGATAGAAAAATCCAGCACCAAATCCACTTTGCGAGAACAGAATCTCAAGTCCAGCTCCTGCTCGTCCGCTTGCTCGTGTCGTTGGTCCAACAAGCGGACGGGGTGATTGAAACACGAACACCGTATCAACGGGCACTGTTTCTCGTGGCTCTGTCGGAGAAATAGCAGAACTACCCGGCACCGGTTGCTGTGCCCATACCACTCCTGCAACAAGTAGAAGTGCCAACACCTTCACACTACCTATTTTTTTATTATGACACCAAAACTGGGGACGGATTGACTATGCTCTGCGTGTAGCACAAAGCGCCGCTCCCAAATGGTAGCGGCGCTTTGTCGAGGTGTACCATCTCTCCCTCAAGAAACGCGCTTACAGCTATGTGTGACTCGTCAGTCCATAATGCGTCGTAAAAACGCTGGCTTATCGCTCGATGGTTTGTTGCTCGAGCCAACAGGCGACCCATTGCTCGTGGAGTTATTGCCTACGTCGTGTCTACGTATAAACGCTGGCGTTTCGTATGCTGCTGTTTGCTCGTAACCGATTGGTGCAGCTTCAGGCAATTGGCGTGCACCGATCGGCGGGATCGCAACGATTCCGTGTGGTGCATTGGCCACCATGCGAGTTGACTGGGATTGCTGCTGTTGATGTACTTCATCTGCTTTTGCGGCCGTTGTTCGGAACTCCGGGTTTTGCGATGCGGCAGCGCCGAATCCTGTCGCGACAACCGTCACCATAAGCGCATCACCAAGTTCCTCATTGAAAACAACACCGAAGATAAGATTTGCTTGCTCTCCAGCAGCTTCCTCGATTGTTTGTACTGCTTCACCGATTTCCGCCATGCTCACATCATCACGAGCCGTGATATTGACGAGCACACCTTCCGCACCACCAATCGAAATCCCATCAAGTAACGGTGAGTTGATTGCATTCATCGCCGCTTCACGAGCACGATATTCACCGCTGGCAGTTCCAATACCCATGATAGCATCACCTTTGTTTTTCATAATCGTACGGACATCTGCAAAGTCGACGTTGACGTATCCGTTCCCGCTGATGATATCGGCGATGCCACGTGTAGCGTTATAGAGCACGTCATCAACTCGCTGGAATGCTTCGATGAATGACGTTGTTCGCTCGATCAAGTCCATCAATCGTTGATTTGGTATGACGATGAGTGCATCGACGTGCTGTCGAAGCTGCTCGATCCCGTCGAGTGCCACCTGCATTCGTCGTCTGGCTTCCCACTTAAACGGTTTGGTAACGATACCCACCACAAGTGCACCTAGCTCACGACCGATGCTGGCAATCACCGGTGCGGCACCTGTACCAGTGCCACCTCCCATACCAGCGGTAACGAAGATCATGTCACTGTCGGCAAGGGCGTCTCGCACGTCGTCAATACTTTCTTCGACTGCTCGCTGACCGACTGTTGGATCAGCGCCAGCACCTAAACCACGAGTCAACTGCTTGCCGAGTTGAACCTTGGTTGGTGCCAAGCTTACTGCAAGTGCTTGCGCATCGGTATTGGCAACAATAAAGTCTACCCCGATCAGTCCACGGCGAATCATACTGTTGACAGCATTACTGCCGCCACCACCGACACCGACAACGCGAATTTTTGCCCCAGTTGCTGCGGGGCTATCCAGGTGGATACGAAGATCGAGAGGCTGTTGCTGCTGTGTCATAGGCGCCCCCACCGGTGATTGTTACAAATTGTCAAAAAAATGTTTGATACGTTCGATCACGCTGCGGTAACCGAAACGCTGTTGTTGACGTCGTTGCATTGCGCTGTATCCTTTGCCCAACCCTGGATTACCGCGCACGCTGAGTTGGTGTGCGTAAAGCACCAGTCCAACCGCCGTGGCGAACATTGGGGTCTGCACCTCCGGTGCAAATCCTCCACCGATACCGGCGTTGGGTATTCCGACTTTGACGGGCATGCCGAATATCCGCTCTGCAAGTTCTGCCGCACCACGAAGCTGCGCACAACCACCGGTCAGCACAATGCCTGCGGACAGATTGCGGGCATAGCCACTGCGGCGAATCTCCGCGAATGCAAATTCGAAGATTTCTTCCATCCGCGGTTGAATGATTTGGCATAGCATGCTTTTGCTAATCTCGATCGGCTTGCGCCCGTTGATGCCTGGTATCATGAAAACTTCGTCTTCAAGGATACTTTCTTGGAGCGCATGTCCATACTCGATTTTGATTTGTTCGGCTTGCGCATGGACAATGCCGAGACCCTTTTTGATATCATCGGTTACCTTGTTGCCAGCAATTGCGAACATCGAGGTGTGACGGATAACGCCTTCCTCAAAAATTGCGATATCTGTCGTTCCACCGCCGATGTCTATGAGTGCAACACCGACTTCTCGCTCTGCTTCATCAAGCACTGCCATACTGCTGGCAACAGGTTGTAAGACAACATCGCCGACCTCTAAGCCCGCACGCTCCACACAGCGGAAGAGATTGTCCACAGCCGTCCGTGCGGCTGTTACGACGTGGATGTTTGCTTCCAAGCGGACACCACTCATACCGATTGGGTCAACGATACCGTCTTGACCGTCGAGGATGTAATCTTGCGGGAATAGGTGTAGTATCACACGGTCGGAGGGCAGCGCAATTGTTCGCGCATCGTCAAGGAGGCGTTCAACGTCAGTGCGTGCGATTTCACGGCCAGCACTCGAAACCGCCACCGCACTGCGGCTCTGGAACGACTGAATATGATCACCAGCAATCCCCACGATCACACGACTAATTGCAACACCTGCGGTCGTTTCAGCTTGTTCGATGGCTGTTTCAATAGCATGGACTGTTTTATCAAGGTTGACAACGACACCACGTGCCAAGCCACTATTTTCTGTTATCCCGACACCGAGCACCGTCAGTGTACCCGTGCGTGTATCTGGTGCCGCGACGATTGCACAAATCTTTGTCGTACCGATATCCAGCCCGACGATGATATTACCGGATTGGTGCACGGTACGCTGCTGGCGTTTGGTTGTCACTGGTGCAATGCTCATGATGCTGCGATCTGGGATGTGACACCGCTTGTTGGCCAAAGCAGAATACGTTGCTGCCAGCGAACATCGATCCGTTCGACTGCTGGAGTTATCCATGAGCTACCCAGCAGCCATTCCAACCGCTCGAACTTGTTTTCCAACTCCGTAGCCTCTCCCAAGAGCACTTCCGCTGCCGACGATAAAACGAGCCGAACCCCCGTCGGTTCGATAAACACCTCCGAGCATGCAGCATTAACCAATCGGTAGTGCTGCAGCGTCGAAACGACTGTCACGGCCTTCGCGATGTGCGCAGGATCGGCAACTATCACAATTGGAACATTGCACCGCACGTAGTACGGATAGTATGGTGTGACAGAAGTATCGCCGAACAGCCAGGACATACCATTATTTGTCGAACGGACAATACCAATGGGGATTCGTTCTGTGATACTAACGACCAAAGTTGAACCAACGCGACGCACTGTTGCTGCACCCACAAATGGATAGTGTAGGACCAGGCGTTCTAAGTCGAGCATATTGTTCTGAGCCTCATCGGTTGCAGCATGGAGAAGTACCGACTCAACCGAGTCACGATACTCGCGTGCAACAAATTGCCAGCCCTCGCACTGAACAGCTGTTACCGCCAGTTTTCGATTCCATAGGTATGCTGCCACCAGTACCGCCGTACACAGAACAATAGCGGTCAGGAACCAACTGACTGCATATGATTGTTTCTCGACTGTATTCTGCATAGCGTGAGCTTAGAATACACGCCGCTAACGATCACTGTTAACCCCTGTCACAGACAGGGACAGACGACAAATAAGACAGGTAGCGGCGAGGTGTTCTCCTCCGCACGCTCCACTGTCTCAGAATAACGATCGCTCGCGGCAAGGAACGCTTGGTTTGAGTCATTTGCAGTGGTGCTGCCCCACTGCACACGCACGGCAAAAATAGTGTGGGCAATAGTACTTGTCAAGTACTTTTTTGCGATGGAGCAATTTTTTTTCCTGTCTCCGCTTCTACCATCCGCCAGATATGCTGACACGGGAAACGGTTTTCGGCCAGTGCACGTCCAACGATGACAGAGTCAACGCCGACCGACTGGAGAGAATTGCATCGCCATAATTCCTCAGGACTATCGATGCCCCCGGCAACAGTGATGCTCATCTGCACTGTGCGTGCAAATTCTTCGATGAGTTCGAAGTCAGGTCCATCATAGGTCCCCTCCCAACCGACATCGCTATAGACCACTCTCCGAATACCCAGATCTCGGGCTTGTCGTGCAAGTTCAACATCCATCAACACCTGTTGTCCCACCTGCACGCGACGAGCAACAGCACGAATGCCTAAAACTAGTCGTGAGGCGGAATATCGCTCAACTAATCTAAAAACTTGCTCTGGTGCAGTGACAATCAAGTCACTCAGCACCAATCGAAATGCCCCTCGACGCAACCAGTGCTGACACGTATCAGGATCATCAAACTTCGAAAGTAACTCGATTGGGATATCCACAGCATCAATGATCGATTCGATCGCTTTTCGGTTCGCCTCTGATGGTGAATGATCAAGCGCATCGAGATCAACAACATGAATTGTGCGAGCATTTTCGCGACGAAGAAGCAACGCCATCTCCGCTGGCTCTTCCTGAAGGCGCGCGTAGTACGACTCGAGTGCCGGATCCCCTTGTATAGAGCGACGACACCGCCCACTACGAATTTCGAGCGCAGGAATGATAAGAATCATGGTCTTAGCCAGCAATAATTCGTAACGCTCGCTTGACAAGTACCTCTAGGCTTGGTTCTATACCATCTCGACGGCAGTCATCAAAGGCAACACGTATCGCTTTTTCTGCCTGCTGTCGGTTGTATCCTAAAACAATCATAGCGCTGAGCGCTTCAGTAAGGAGCAACGATGCTTCTTCCACTGCTGAATGCTTCACTTCGACCGCGCCGATCCGCTCGCGGAGTTCCAACACCAAGCGTTCTGCTGTTTTCCGTCCCACACCGGGGATCCGTTGAAGCTGAGCAATGTTGTTCGACAAGACTGCCTGCTGCAACTGCCCCACACTCATGGCCGACAGAATTCCAAGCGCCGTTCGAACGCCGACGCCTGGAATTGTTATCAACAGCTGGAAAGCATCGCGCTCGCCGACAGTAGCAAAACCCACTAACTCGAATGCATCCTCGCGCACGAGCAAGTGTGTATGCAACGCCGTACGCTGACCGATGGCAGGAAGTACCTCGGACGTCGAGACAGGAATGCTGATGCGGAAACCAATTCCATTGCACTCGACGACCACATGGGATGGTGATTTTTCGAGTACTATGCCATCGAGCCGAGCAATCATACACTTCTGTCACGTAGTACTACAATGGTTCTATCATCGTTCGGTTCGTGAGAGCCGATATGCGTCTCGAGCGACTGAAGAATAGCGTCCAGGATAGAATCAGCG
This sequence comes from Chlorobiota bacterium, assembly GCA_026416585.1. GTDB lineage: Bacteria > Bacteroidota > Ignavibacteria > Kapaibacteriales > NICIL-2 > NICIL-2. The sequence goes on from JAOAEV010000076.1 coordinate 6,284, forward strand.
GTCATGGAAGCACAACCCTCAATCGCCGTACATAGTCGCCTGTTACCAAATTCAGCACCTGCCTGATTGGTAGCCTCGATCACTCCATCTGTGTACAGACACAGTGCAGAACCTGGCAATAGTTCAACCGAGTCCTCAGCATACGTAACATCAGGCAACACACCAAGAACAAGCGAACTGGATTCCAACACCTGCACATTGTGTTCTACAGCTCTGACGATCGGTCGAGGATGACCCGCATTGCAGTAACAGAGCTCTCGTCGCATAGGGTCATACTCAGCAACAACTGCCGTGACGAACGACCCACTATCAGTATGCTCGACCAACAAGCGGTTCCATTCTGTCATGATCTGAGCCGGGGAAGCACCACGACGCACCAGTAGATGAAATGCTGCATGCAGATGCGCCATCAAGAGGGCAGCAGCTATTCCTTTACCGCAAACATCGGCAACTGCAACAACGACATGACCCTCTTGCTCTTTGACCACAATATCGTAGTAGTCGCCGCTGACATGACGTGCAGGTGACAGATATGCCGCAACCTCAACGGTCCTGAGCGACTTGAGCGTGCGAAGATTAGGGAGCAAGCGTTCCTGGATTGTTCGAGCAAGCGCAATTTCTCGTTGTAGCTGTTGCTGCTCGACTAAGCGCTCGATCATTCCAAGTTGATCTAGTGCGACTGCTAATGCATTCGCATATGCATGGATAAAATCCTGCTCTATCCTTGGGGCTTTCTTTCCCAGTGGCTCGCCAACACCAATAAGACCCAGAGTTGTTCCACGTACACTGAGTGGCACCAACAACACTATTTTCTCTTGCAGAAAGATATCTCGAGTTTCCTCGCTGAGTTGCTCAGCGAATGTCGGCGTATCAATGGCTCCGATCATTTGGCAAAGCATCTTCTTTTCCAGCGTTACACCGCGCGACCAGACAACGCACGATTGATCAGCCATGAATGCAACGATGAATAAGCGACTCGTACGCGCATGTGCCATTAGCCGCAACCCTGCAATGTGAAGGAGTCGTTCGCACGACGTGGTAATTGCAGCATCGCGAACAAGCTCGAACATTGTTTCCAGCATTTGGCCACGTTGTACGGATAGCTGCTCGACACGTTGACGCAATCGCTGTTGTTCGATCGCCTCAATCACCGCCATCGTTACGACAATAAGCGGCGCAGGAACAATCGCCCCTGAGGGAACAAGCGCGACGAGTGAAGCATTATCGCTGTAGCTAAGGCGATACGTCGTCACCGCACATGCATTGCCGTCAAGTTTGTATTCTCCCTTGGAATCAACCGTAATCGCACTAACGTGAATTCCTTCCTGTGCTAGAATGTGGACTATATCATCGGTTACCGATGCAACGATACACCACGCGGCACTCCCAGCACATGCCACCCGACAGAAATGCAGTAGCGCTTTCTCGATCGTGTCACAGTAGAGAAACGCAGAGTATTCATCAGCACTGATCACTTGTGCGTGCTGGTTATGCTTCATCAGCGAATCGCACATTAGCACCTTCGTAGTCGGCAATCAAGGATCGATATGCGTCTGGGATTCGCTCGGGAGCGTTGGTAGCTGGATTGAGATGGACCAGCACGGCACTGGCTTTGACGAGCAGTTGATCCTCGACCAATACCACCAATTGGTCGAACACCAACGATGAACGCCGCACCAGCGGTATACGCGTTGCAACTTCGTATTCGTCATCGAATTGTGCGGCAGCAAAGTAGTCAATCTCCTGGTGCGCAACGACGAAGCGATGCTTTGTAACGAAGGTTTCCTTGTCTATCGGCAAGCCGATCGCACGGAAATATTCTACCCGTGCTGCTTCGAGCCAGTAGAAATACACGGCATTATGAACGATACCTTGCCGATCGACGTCATAGGTCCGAACCCGCGTGCGAACGGTGTGCTTGTACAACGGCCGTTCTTGCTGGAGGATGCGCGTTGCTCGTTCCGATGCATTCGGCATCTCACGCGAACGAATGATTCCGACGCTCATGGTGAATTTCTCATGATAGTTGCACTTTTTGTCAATCTGGATAAAACGTTGAGCAGTATGGTAGCAGCTCGATCTGTCTGCTCATCATCGATGCCTAAATGGAACACTGCACGAAGCCAGTTCGCTGGACCAGGCGATACAAAAACCCCATGCTGAACCAGTACAGTAATAAGCATCTCTTGCCCGATAGTTCGGCGCGGACGGAACAGCACGATATTCGTCGGCGGAGGATCAAAAAACACTTCGCATTCAGATGAAATAGACGCAGCAAATTCCTGCGCTCGTCGATGATCGTCTCGAAGCAATGGCAAGTGATGTTCCAGCGCATAGAGTCCTGCCGCTGCTAAAATGCCTGTTTGTCGCATGCCACCACCAAGCATCTTGCGCCAACGCCGTGCTTCGGTGATGAGTTCACGGGATCCAACGAGAACAGACCCAACGGGTGCACCAAGACCTTTCGACAAGCACACCATCACAGTGGTGCATGGTGCAGCATACTCAGCAGGAGTAATCCCTGTAGCAATTGATGCATTCCAGAGCCGTGCACCATCACAGTGCAAAAAATACCCGCGCTGCGCGCACCATTGCCCTACTTCGCGAAGCATCTCCAACGGTAGAATCGCCCCACTGTGCCGATTATGCGTGTTTTCAACGCAGACGCCGCGAGTGCGTGGATAGTAGTACTGCCCGGGTCGTTCGGCATTATTGAGGACAGACAGTAGGTCTTGTACCTTACCTTGCAGTGGTATCGGTCGAAGTTGCACACGGGAAATCAGTGATGGTGCTCCCGTTTCATAATGCACGATATGACTTTCGCTGTCAACAATGACTTCATCACCGGCTCCAGCCTGCACTGCCAGTGCGAGCTGATTGCCCATCGTGCCACTAGGGACAAACAATGCAGATTCCTTTCCGAGCAACCCCGCAACGGTTTCTTCCAAGCAATTTGTGGTTGGATCTTCTCCAAATACATCATCCCCCACATCGGCACGTGCAATTGCACGACGCATCGCATCGGTGGGAACTGTAACGGTATCGCTTCGGAGGTCGATCAATTTCATATACTACAAAAATATCTGCTGGATTGCAGCGGTTGACGTTGAACATCCGAAATTTGCACTCAGCATCCATGCTATGGAGATCGGCACCAATGCACCTGCAAGAGTTAATTCGTGCAGCGCAGACTGCACAGGGCATTTCTCCCGAACACGCACCAATCGAGTACCGCTCTATTGCACATCTATTAGCAACGCAACTCGATACACGCCCGAACCAGACTTTTATGATTTACTACAGCGAGGATAGTAGTCGTTCTGTGTGGACCTACCGAGACTTCATCAACTATGCTGCACGGACAGCACAGTTTCTCCGTGCCTACGGTCTTTCTCCAGGCGACCGATTCGCTACTGCAGCACATAATCATCCTGAGACGATTGCGCAATATCTGGCCGGTTGGCTGCTTGGTTGCTGCGTCGTTCCGCTGAACATGACCGAAGAAGACTCGCGGCTCCACTACATTCTCCAAACCTCCGGCGCGAAGTTGCTGCTGTGCCGCCCTGAGTACGAAAGCCGCGCTTCAACATTTACCGAGGGTCTTTCGATTGAGACAATCCTTTGTGATAGCCGCTACATCGCACGTGTACAGCAATGCGATCCCATCAAACTGGATACCGAGCGTTCCGAACTCGACAGTGAGGCACTCCTTGTGTTCACCAGCGGTACAACTGGCAACCCGAAAGGCGTTGTCTTAGTGCAGCGTAATTTGCTCGCTGACGCACAGGGCATCGCGCAGTGGCATCGGATTACACCGCATGATCGGATGATGTGCGTATTGCCTATTCATCACGTCAACGGAACAATCGTCACTCATATTACCCCGCTTTACGTGGGAGCATCCGTCGTACTCAATCGAAAATTTCAAACGGAGCATTTTTTCCCGCGGATTGCAGCAGAAGGTGTCACGATCGTTTCCGTTGTGCCGACTCTGCTGGCATTCTTGCTCGAGGCGAATGCCGACGACTGTGGTGTACGCCAAAAGGGATTTCGCCACATCATCTGCGGGGCCGGTCCACTTACCTGCGAATTAGCAGCACGCTTTGAGAATCGCTACGGCATTCGCATCATTCACGGCTACGGTCTGTCCGAAACGACATGCTATTCATGTTTTCTTGAATTGGACCTTTCCGATCAGGAGCACCAAAAGTGGATGCAGAACTACGGCTTTCCGTCCATCGGTGTACCTATTCCACAGAATGAGATGGCTATTCACGATCCGAATGGAAAGCCACTCGGCGAGGGTGAGCGGGGAGAGATTGTTATCCGCGGCTGGAATGTCATGAAAGGCTACGATGCAAACCCTGATGCGAATTTCGCTGCGTTCACCTACGGTTGGTTCCGAAGTGGGGATGAAGGATTTTTTATCCGCTCGAGTGATGGTAGGCCATACTTCTTCATCACCGGACGGCTCAAGGAGCTTATCATTCGAGGTGGTGTAAACATTGCCCCCCTTGAAATTGATGAAGTACTTGCGCGTGCACCAGGTGTTCGTGCTGGCATAGCTGTGGGTTTCGAACACGACCTCTATGGCGAAGAAGTTGGAGCATTAGTGATCCCCGAGTTAGGAGTCAGCCAGGAAGCAATACTCGCATATTGTCAGCAGCACCTCCCATTCCACAAGTGCCCGAAGGTAATCCTCTTTACCGATGCGTTACCCGTAACCTCGACGGGGAAATACCAACGCAATCGCGTTAAGCATCTGTTTGCCCAATGGCGGTCGGTTCAGTTTCAGAAGGAGTCAGCCCGCGCGTGATGTTCAACAGCGTAACACCTTCGCGTGCAGTACAATATGCGCCGATAACCATGACAGCAAGGTAGTTGAGTCCATGTGCGACTGTGATGAAAACAAACGCATCCTCCAGTGGAACACCGTAAAGCCTATTCATCGCTTCCGACACCAGCGCATGAACAACGCCGATTGCTCCGGGTGTCGGTGCAACGGTCGTTCCCACAGCAACAACCACTAGGATAATACATGCATCTGCAAACGACCAATATGTTCCCGCGGGAATGCTCATCGGAACCGATTGCAAGACAATCCAGAGCGGCACTGCATAGAGAATCCACATTGCAATAGATTCGACCCAGATACGAAGAACATCCCGCACATTGCGCATGATGCGCAACCCTCGACGGAACGATTCAAACACATTACTGATCCGTTCTGCAAATGCCCGATTGAACCACCGTATTGCACCAACAACAAGGCGCTCACCGAGCGAGGTAATTCCAACCACGACAACAACAAGTGCCAGGATAAGTAACACAATTGCCAGCGACTCGATCGTGCTGCCGAACATCCACACAGGTAACACATCACGCATAACTGTCGGCAAGAACAAGAGCCCAGCTCCAAGGAACAACAGAAGCTGAAATATATCGAGCATACGTTCGGCAAGAACAGATGCAAGTACTGTTGCGCTCGATATACCGTGCCGCTTCGCAAGAACGTATGGTCGGAGCAACTCTCCACTTCGAGGAACGATGTTGTTAGCAGTGTATCCCACCATGACTGCCGAAAACAAATCCCAGAGGGATATCGCCGGGAGTCCAATTGCGCGCAACATTGTGCGCCAGCGGATAGCACGCACTACATGTGAGGATAAGACAGGGACAATGCTCGTAAGCGCTAATAGATAATTGACCTGCTGCAGAGTTGTCCACACACGCTGTAAATCAAGCACCTTTGCAATCCACAAAAGCACACCCGCAACGATAACTCCACCAGCGACGACCTTCCACAGTAGCGGCTTTGAAGTGGAGTACGGTTGCTGTACCGGTTGCTCACTCATTTTATTAACGCGCAATCACGAAGCGTTCCGTTAGAGTTCGTTCCGCTGTCATGGCGTGTAGGAGATATGTGCCAACCGGCAAATGCCCAACATGAAAGCGGTATTGGCGTTTCCCAGCTGTGATGGTTTCTTCCATCGGTATTGTGATGATTCGACCAAGTATATCGTGCACCGAAATCGTGATTGTGCCCGCAGCGTAATCACTGCCAGATAATTCAGCGATGACTTCATCGCTGGTAGGGTTGGGAGAGATATTGAGCTGAACAGTATTGTCATATGCCCGCTGTTCAACTGTTGCAACACTATCGGTCAAGCCGATATTGTCAAGATACCACCCATCATCTGATCCCAATGCACCAGCAGAAACCCAGAAACGAACGTAGATCGTATCGCCAACATGCTGCGCAAGCGAGCGATGTACCCAATACCATGGTGCAGTTTGAACAGTGGCGTTTCCTCCCCACTCGGGAGCAGATAAGCGATTAAAACCACCCCACCACTGCCACGACCGACCAAAGTCGGTACTGTATTCAACGATTCCACTGTGGGACGAAACGCCACGGATCAATGCAATGTGAGCAAAGGAAAACGTCGTCCGTCCTGCGTGCACGATAAATGGCGGAAGAACCAGGAAATTCGATGTTCCTGGCACGTAGCTACCACTTGGTGAATCCGTCAGGCTATTCGGTGGCGATACTGACCGAACCGATGTTCGGGACCATTGCGGATTGCTCGGCACGATCGTCCCATCACTGGTGCGCATGTTGAAACCGTAGAACACGACCGTATCGGCTGCATCTCGGTCGAATGTCAGGCGCAGATCATTCAATGGTGGACCACTGTATGAAAGCACAGAAGGTGCCGGTACGCTGGATGTTATACGATCACCGCGTTTACCAACAGCACGAAGGGTTACCCAATAAAACTGCTTTGTTGGCAGTTGGACAACTGCTCGACTCCGCTGACCACTCTGAACTTGTGGTGTACTGACGCTATCGACCGCGCGACCATCAGCATAGAACACAATTCGGTCGAAGTCGTGGAAATACGAGCTATCGACGTGCATACGTGGATTCATCCATTCGACCTCGATACCGTCATGGTGGGGACGCACGACGACATCAGTCGGAGGCATCGGCTCGAGTGCACCTCCACTGATAATCTGTGCAGATGCTGGCGTGCTTTCGAGACCATCAGTAGTCCGAACAATTACGTCATAGTTGTAGTGTTCTCCATCGGTCACGCCGTTGTCGGCATAGGTCGTGGTGCCACCTGGTAGCTCGGCTATTGTCTGTCCGTTACGACGGATAATAATGACGTATCCTCCGATTGGATCACCGAGCATTGTCGTCGTTGGATTTGTCCAGCTTAGTTGAATCGTTGTCGGTGTTCGGTAATCGCTCACAAGTGTCAAGTTTTCTACCGGTCGTGGACCAAGCGAGACGATCCCAACATAGGTATCATTCGTTGACATTGCCCCATTCGGCGAATCCGGCATCCACCAACACGGATAGAATTTTCCACCCCACGCAGCTATGCTCGTATAATCGCCCCAATAATTGCCCCCACTGCTGCCTTGTGGAGAAATAGTATTCGAATTGCGGAAATACCATGTTTGTGGTGTAAGTCGGAAGCGCCGCCAGGTTGAGCCGCCATCGCGTGAGATTGCGATGTAAGCATCGGCACCAGTGTTGTCGGGGGAATTCTGGGAACTGTAATACAGCACACCGACGGCTCCTGTGTGGGGATCCACCGCAATTGCCGGCATGAACACGTCGTTGCTAAGTGCATTATCGTCCACTCGAATCGAGGACGACCACGTTTGACCGTTATCGGTTGAACGCACCATATAGACACCGGTTTGCTGTGTCGTCAGGTGTCGCCCTGCTTGTACTAAGTACACCCAACCGCGACGAGCACCATTCGACCGATCCACTGCGATAGCTGGATACGAGCTAATTCGCATATTCTGTTTTTGCGAAAGCTCATACCTGCCATTGGTGGAGTTGTATGTACCTAACGTCAGAACGGACTGAGCAACTTTTGCTGGTTGGAAGCTGTATCCACCATCGGTGCTGACACGAACGACCGCATCAGTACGTGCACCAGCAGAACTTGAACGATACGAGACATAGAGAATCCCATTGGGTCCAACGCATGGCATCGGCGATTGTATACCCCCATATGCCAACTCCAGAGGGGGTTGATCCCAGCTATTTCCACCATTGGTCGAACGGGAAAACGCAATGAAGTTTTGTGAGCTACGGCTGAAATGGGTCCACACTACGTAGATATTGTTGGCATATGGCGAGGAGGGATCATTATCGCTCGCGATTAGCCACTTGTCGTTGAATGGTGGATTCGCTTGCCCCTCGTAATACCACACATACGGCAACATTGTCCATGTCGTACCGCCATCTGTGGACTTACATACGATGACGTAATTATCACCATTGCCGTCGTTCTGCGTCAAGCGTGCCCAGCCATAGCCGTAGTAGAGATTGCCTGCAGCATCGAAGGCAAGTGCTGGATCGAAGTTCGTTTGTCCTCCACCGGCTGGCGTACCGATGCTGGCATTGTTTGGCAGAAGCGTGCGTGTCCATGTCTTTCCCCCGTCCTTGCTGACAAATGCAGTCATGCGATATCCATTGATGCCATTATACTGCGTGTCATTGGAATTGGCGACGATATTGTTGGGATTGAGCGGATTGATTGCGATCCATGTTTCAGTTTGATCGTATGGAGCACCAACGCTGGCATTTGCAATCGGGAATCCATCGGGCGATACCAGTCCGCTCAAGTACCGCGAGACGTGTTTCTCTGTGCCAGGCGGATAGGATGGTGCCTTCATCCACATCGTTGGTTTGCGGAATCCGACATTGTCAATCTCTGCTGTCGGGCGCAGATAAAAAGGTATCACTCGAGCGTCATACTGCGCGATCAGTTGCAGACTACTGCTCCACACAATTGCAGCAAGAATGGGAACCAGCCGTTTCATCGCAACCTCAGGAATGATTTGATAATTTTTCTTTCGTCGTCAACGACTCAATAGCCAGGACAATGGCACGATGGACGTCCTCGATAGGAGCATCACCAGCAATTCGCCGCAACTTCCCTTGCTGCGCATAGTAGTCGAGCACAGGGGCAGTACGTTGTTCATAGACACGAAGCCGTTCGCGGATAACTTGCTCAGTGTCGTCGCTGCGCCCGCGTTGGAGCATACGCCGGACAAGTTCATCTTCGGGCACTTCTATTGTCAACACGATCCCGATTGAACGACCCCGCGTGCTGAGCATGTGATCGAGTGATCGTGCCTGCTCAAGAGTGCGCGGGAATCCGTCAAAGACAACTCCACGAGCGTACATAGGATCGTCGAGCGCACGTTCGACTACTTCGAGTACGATATCGTCAGGAACCAATTCGCCCGATTCAACAATACTGCGAATACGCTGACCTAACGCCGATTCACTCGCAATGTGGCGACGGAATTCTTCGCCTGTTGAAAAGTGCGCTAATCCTAAATGCTCATGCAAAAGAGCTGCTTGAGTACCTTTTCCCGCCCCAGGCGGACCGAAGAGTACAACGTTCATTCAATATCTTCCAAATTGAGAACACTACAAGTTACTAAACCTGCTCGTGATCGAGCCAGAAGTGTACTTACGAAGAGCTTGAAGCAGCGCACGGAAATCTTTGGGATATTCAGCAACAAATGCCACACGCTTTCCATCGATAGGATGTTCGATGACAATTCTCAACGCATGGAGTGTTGCCCGAGAAATGAGGGGACGCTCCGGTTCATCTTTCGCTTTCTTGTATCGCGGCTTGAGAGCAGACATGTAAACGCCATCGCCTACTCCATAAAGCGGGTCCACGAGCAACGGATGCCCGACTGCTGCTAAGTGTACACGCACCTGATGCTGCCGCCCCGTTACCGGTTGGCATGCCACGAGCGTTGAACCGTCGAATCGCTCGATGACGCGCACACGGGTCAGTGATTCTTTCCCCCGCGCCGAAGGAATCACTCTCCCCGGCTTCGACGAATCTGCCATAAGAGGGATGTCAATATCGAACTCATCTTGTTCTACAACCCCAACCACTATAGCATGATAATTTTTTTCCACCATCCGATGTTCGAATTGCAGTGATAAGTGGCGGTGTGCTTCGGCAGTGCGCGCAAAGACCATCACACCGCTGGTGTCATGATCGAGGCGATGCACCACGTAGATGTCGCCGTAACGATGGCATAGCCAATCCCGAACGTTTGGCATGTCGTGCCGGAAACGATCTGGCAGTGTATGGAATGATGGCGGCTTAGCGATCACAATGATCGCCTCGTCGTCGTGAATGATCACGGGAAGAGCGGTTTTTGCCATGCTGTACCCTCTGCAGCGGTAATCGTATTGTGAAGCAACATTGCAATCGTCATTGGACCCACTCCACCAGGAACTGGTGTGATTGCCGATGCCTTTGGCGCAACTGAAGCAAATTCGACATCGCCAACAATACGGTACCCCTTCGGCGTGGAGGGATCATCAATGCGATTGATGCCGACATCAATGACGATGACGCCTTCCCTTACGTGCTCGCCAGTGATCATCTCCGCCCGACCCACCGCGACAATCAGCACATCAGCACTCCGTGTGTACCGAAAGAGATCGTCGGCTGCGCTATGGCATATTGTCACAACGGCATCTGCCCACCGGGCTTTCTGAATAAGTAGGTTGGCCACGGGCTTGCCAACAATGGTGCTGCGACCAACGACGACAACATGCTTGCCATGCACGGAGAGGTCATAACGTCGAAGAAGCTCGACAATACCTGCTGGCGTGCACGGGACCAGCGTCGGCAGTCCGAGCACCAATCGCCCCACATTGACCGGGTGAAATCCATCAACATCTTTTCGCGGATCAATTGCCTCGATGATCTCCTCTGCAGCGATGTGCGGCGGTAGCGGCAATTGTACGAGTATGCCATGTACAGCAGGATCATCGTTCCATTGCCGCACGATGTCGAGCACATCTTCACGGCTGGTATCGGCAGATACCTGAAGCACCGTCGAGCGAATTCCCACCTGCTCACACGCGCGACTCTTCGAGCGGACATACGATAGCGATGCAGGATTATCGCCAACAAGTAGCAATGCGATGTGCGGCTCAATACCGCGTTCGTGGAGTTGTTGCACACTGACCTTTAACTCCTTATGGATCGTTGCTGCGAGTGCTTTGCCGTCGAGTAGAATCATGGGACACGATCTCAGAGGTTGTGCAAACGAACAGCGTTACTAAGCATTTGTTCGATACTATCCCATCCTTCAGCGGGCGGACTGCATTCCGTTGCTGTGCACATCGTCGCACGGGGCGGAATATCCTCTGGGCTTGTTTCAACAGACACAAGCGTGATCGGATCGTAAAGACGTCGAAGAAGCTGACAAACACGTTGACGATCACGAACACAAACACTGAGCGTTAGAGCACGTCCATGTTGCGCAAGAAGGTAAGATGATAGCAGCGTTGTGTAGGACGCTGGATTGGCGGCCACCGTCCCGCCATAGCGATCCAGAATCTGCTCGGCACGTTGCCGATAATGTTGGCCGTCTCCGAAAAAGCTCAGTGCTGCTGCAACCCACGCAGTCATACCGACAGGTGATACAGTCGCTCCGTCAGCAGCTTCAGTCACGCGTGCAACGTGGCTTGTTGATGAATTGACCAGGATTCCGTCATCGGTAACAAAGTGCTGCTCGATAAGAGTCATCAACTCGCATGCACGATCGAAGTATTCAGTACGAGCTGTTGCTTGATACAGCTCGAATAGTGCCCACGCTGCAAATGCCTGGTCATCAAGAGTTGCCAGGTCAATTGGTTTGCCGTCATAAGAACAATGCGACAGCAGTCTTGTGGGCAGTTGGTGTACTGCGACGATGTATTCCCATGCGCGTTGTGCGCGTGCAATCAACAGTTCATCCCCAAAGAGCCGCCCACTCCGTGCCAGAGCACCGATCGCCAGGGCATTCCAATCGCAGAGGATTTTATCATCACGTGCAGGCAGACACCGTATCGAACGTGCGCTCGATAGTTGCTGACGAATCGGCTCCCACCATGCAAAGAAGTCATCGAGTGTTCCTCCGAACTGTTTCAGGAGCTCTGCAGTGCGCGTCCCAGCGTAGAGGATATTGAGCCCTGTCGCTGTACCGGTTGCTTCATCATGTGCATTGCCGTCATGCTGAAGAGAAAACACCGATACAAGTCGCTCCATATCGTTCGGCGGAAGCATTGCGGCGAGTTCATCATAACGCCACTGGTAGAAGACCCCCTCTCCCTCCACGGTGTCAGCATCGAGCGAAGCTGCGTATGCACCGCACGGTAACAAAAGCTCCCGATCCATAAACTGCGCAATCTCGGCAGCAGTCCGACGGAACAGTTCGTTCTGATCAAGTACAGCAACATCAGAATAAACCAGCAAAAGGAGTGCTTGATCGTAGAGCATTTTTTCGAAATGCGGCAGGAACCATCGCCGATCTGTAGAATAGCGGTGAAAGCCGCCTCCAACATGATCCCATATCCCGCCCCACCGCATCGCTTCGAGTGTTCGGGCGACCATATCGCGTACACGAACATCATGACCGATAATTCCCCAGGAACTCAGAAACCACAATGCAGATGCCATTGGGAACTTCGGCTGATTTCCAAAACCGCCGAATTCATGGTCATAGGCACGCGCGAATACATCAGCAGCGTGGTGGCATATGTCGTCTGTAATGCGGCCTCGATCAGCACTGCAGAGATGCTTTGTGACGTAATACATCGCTTCGCGTCCGCCGAGCACAAGCCGCTCACGATCGGTTTGCCAAAGTTGAGCAACTCGCTCAAGTATATCTATGAGCCCGATTCGATACTGCGTGCTTTGTTTCGGAAAGTATGTTCCAATAAATACAACATCTTTGTCAGGAGTAGTGATGACCGTCAGTGGCCATCCACCATGCCCCGTGACTGCTTGGCAGACACCCATGTACACGGCATCAACGTCCGGCCGTTCCTCACGATCTATTTTGACGGGTATATACCAGCGGTCGAGTATAGCAGCCACCTCTTCGTCTTCGAATGATTCACGTTCCATCACGTGACACCAATGACACGAGGAATAGCCAATGCTGATGAACACTAATTTGTCGTCACATTGAGCACGCTCGAAAACTTCTTCACTCCATGGCTGCCACGGAACGGGGTTGTGTGCGTGCTGACGCAAGTAGAGTGAATCCTGCGTCGCCAGTGCGTTTGGCATAGTCGTATTAGTGGCGGTCTGTAGCTTCAATGGTGGCATAGCGGCGTCTTACCGCCGGCACCAAGTAGTCAGCAAATGCATACTCGAAATCGTACAATGGTTGCCACCCCCAATCTCGCCGAGCCGCAGAATCATTGACATCAGCGCACCATGAGTCAACAATTGCTTGCCGCTGGGGGTCGGGTTCAAATTCAATAGCAGCATCGGGGAAATATCGCTGGATCATTTGGGCAATTTCGGCTGCAGTAGGTGCGAATGCTCCGATATTGTACACGCGGCGAGAGAGCTGCTCAGGAGCTGCGTCTGCCAGCTGCAACAACGCACGCACACCATCAGGCATTGCCATAAATGGTATCTGCGTATCGGGGCGCACGAAACACACATATTGCTCACCACGAGCTGCAGCATGGAGCATTTCTGGTGCATAGTCGCTCGTTCCACCTGCCGGCAACGTATCGGCACTGATCAAGCCAGGGAAACGAAGCGAACGAAAGTCCACCCAATGCTTTTCTCCTGACAACTTTTTGTAGTGGCTGTTGTAATAGATGCCAAGCCGTTCACAGTGAAGTTTTGCGATACCGTAAAGCGTCTGCGGCTGGAGCGCATCATTTTCTCCGACCTTCCTGCAATGCAGTTTTGCATCGAGCGACTCGAAACCGTACACAGCGATTGTGCTTGGAAAGATAACACGCACGTGTTGCTGATACGTGCAACCGAGCTGCTGTGCTAGTTCGAGCACATTCAGTGTACCATCGACGTTAATGCGGTGTGCCCTAACGGGATCACGTTCTGCCGCCGTCGAAAGCACGGCTGCCAAGTGGAAAATGCGTTCGATGGGGTACTGCGAAACTGCTTCGATAAATGCTGGATTGGTCACATCACCGTGGCTACCATGCAACACGACAGCACAGCGCTGTGCCAGCTCCGGCGCAAGCGGACGCAGATCACTTGCCACAATCTCCACACCAGCGTTGCTAAGCGCTTTGATGAGTGCATGCCCCATCTCACCACCTGCACCGGTAATCAGAATAGTCGGAACAGACATTGGACCTCGTTGTTGGTTGGCGTGCAAAAATAGAGCCTTCTTTGCTGGTCAGCGCTCGTCCTCGAGCAGCGGTGGCTCCTCAGCAGAGCGATAAAAATCCAGGGCTAACAACGTCCCATAGGTACGGAAAATGTCGCCGACATTGGGCACTGTGTGCTGATAGCGCAGCATTTCAAGCATTCCCTGCTGCTGCCAAATGTACTGTTGAGGAATCTCCGGATATTTCCGTGCAAGTATGCTGTAATGTGACGTAACAGACGCACTCCAATACCACGTGAATACTCCAATTCGATCGGCGTCGGAGGCAAGAACACATGCTGACGGCAGCACACTGTTGGTCATTAGCTCATTGCGGAGGTGTCGTCCTTCATTGGCAATCGAACGAGCAGATAATTCCATCAAGCGCAACGGTATATTCACCACATTCCCGATTGCAATCTCTTCGAGGAAACGTGCATGCTCTGACTCAGCTGCACATGCTGCAATGATATCGAGTCGTTCCAAGCGGTATGATGGTCGCCGTCGTTTTTGTGCGTACCGTGTTAGGAAAGAGCGCACGGACAAGGCGAACCCCTCACGTACTGACCGATTGTGGTAATAGTCAAGATGTGCAGCACTTGCACGCAGTAAACGCAGTAGTGCAAAGCTCTGCACCTCTTCCAGCGACACTCGCTGTTCATTCGACGCACACTCTACCACTGACTGGAGCTCTTCAGTAGGTATGACAAGAGCTTCTGGCAAATCCTCACCCTCTGCATCGCAGTCGAGCACCACATGTAAGACGACACGACGATACTCTGGATTCGAGCTATGTCCGTGCATTCGCCAGTAGCTGCGGCGTTTGTCGAATTCAATTGCACCGGCAACGATCATCGCGTCAAGCAAGATAGCTGCACCTGAAAAGTCTGGACCTGCATGTGGGTTGTATGTCCCCGGCGAAAGAATCTGCAATCGCTTACCCGAAACCGTGCGATGCACACGAGATGGCTCGCTCATCCACTGATGCACAGCATGATGCAAGTGGCGCTCATCATCCGACGAAATTTCCTCGAATGGCTCGTTCATGATACACGCAGCCGGAGTCGGTATTGATGTGCAGTAGCACGGGTGGTCTCGTAGTTTCCCGCAACGAATGGCTCGTGCAACGCACGCGAGACGTTGACAAGCATTGGTCCGCCTGCGTTTGACTCAAGCACAGCAACCAGATCGCCGCCTTGGGCACCAACCCCAGGGACGAGCAACGGTGTATTGTGACCGACGATCCGTCGTACCGATGCCAGAACGGATGGCTGTGTTGCACCAACGACGTAGCCGAGACGATCACGCCAAGCTGTCGTCTCGAGCGTCCGCACAACTCGTTCATAAAGTGGAATACCACCGCACTCAAGCATCTGGAAATCGTGTGCACCAGGATTGGACGTCGCTGCGAGGACAAATGCGAACCACTCAGTCTCTCTCACGAATGGTTCGATAGAATCCCGCCCCATGTACGGATTGACCGTGATGGCGTCAGCGCGTAATTCTTTGAATAGTGCGTGGGCATATGCTTGTGCCGACGTGCTGATGTCGGCACGCTTTGCATCGAGGACTATTACTTTTTCATCCGGCACAGCACTGATCAGGGCAGCCAGAATCTCCCACCCTGTTCTACCACGTGCTTCGAAGAATGCAAGGTTAAACTTGAATCCGGCACAATACTCACTGCCAAATTCGATGAATCGGCGTTCGGTTTCGAGCATTGCCTCGGCAGAATCGAAATGATCCAGTGGCGGGTCCACACCGATGCACAGGTATGTTCCCGCCTTCGCAATCGCTGCGGCAATTTTGTCACGACCAGTCATGGCAACAGTTGTTTGAGTTCCTGATAGGGCTGCGAGCGGAGATTTGCTTCCGTCGGTGGTGGAAAATTCGCTTTCCGCACCCTTTCGGCATTTGCTTCGATGCGGTCTTGTGGGAGTGGGTGAGTGCTGAGTAAGCGCTCGATTGCACTGCCGCTGCGGTTTTTGATCTTTTCGAAGAAAAATCCCAGTGCACCAGGATACCATCGCGTTGTCTGAAGGTATCGGAACGAATATTCGTCGCTTTCTGCTTCGTCGTCGCGACTGTTCTTGAGCAATGCCAGCCCAACAAAGAGATTCGCAGCAAGCTCGGTTGTTCGCGATGGATTGTTACCAAGAGCGATGTCCAACAATAGTTGCGCACCCATCGCTTTTGTCATTCGCTTTGTTGCATGCCGTCGTTCGGCGTGTGCGATTTCATGCCCGAGCACAGCTGCCAAAGTCGCTTCGTTGTCCACAGCTTTCATCAGTCCAGTGTACACGTAGATATAACCACCTGGAGTACAGAAAGCATTGAGTGTCTTCGGATCGTTGATAATGCTCACCTTGTAGGCAAAGCGCCCGCGATATTCAACGAGTGGGGATCGGACAACTTCATCAACCATCGCTTGCACGGCAGAGCGTACACGTTCGTTGTCAAGTAATGGGTACTCACGGGGATTCCGACGAATCTCCTGGTCGAGATTTGCGCCAAGTTGCGCATCGTAAGATGCCGGGAAAATATTAACGCCGCACGTGACCACAGCGGCTGTCAACACGATCGCAAGAGCAGCTCGAAGAACGTATCGTTTCATGACTCCTCGCAGTACGAATGGAATACTACACCAAGCTCTTCCGGATACTCAACTGACTCGAACACAAGTCCGTGCGGCGGTGCAAGTGGACTGCCCAAACGTCGATCGTGCTGCAACAGAGCTGCGGCAATTTCTTCGGAAGAACGTTTGCCCCGTGCACAATCAAGCATCGCACCGACCAGTGCCCGCACCATACCATACACAAAGCGATTGGCAGTGATGATTAGCCGAAATTGACCGCTGCCACAGTATTGCCACTGGCAGCGCTCAACGGTGCAAATGTACGAGCGCTGTTCAGAGTTGAATTTGGAAAAAGTCGTAAAGTCGTGGGTGCCTACAAACACGTCAGCACATTGCTGGAGCAACTCTTCGCGAAACGGCGCATGGTATATCCATGCGTATCGCCGCAGCAGCGGATCGTCGCACTGTGCAATGGTGTACGTGTAGGTGCGTCGGCGTGCATTGTAGCGGGCATGGAACGTCGTATCATTGCGTATCAGCACACCGCACACGCGCACATCTGCCGGTAACACACCGTTGAACGCTCGTTGGATACGTTCGAGGGGAATCCGACTGACACGCACCAAGCACGTATGGATCACCATGCCACGAGCATGAACACCTGCATCTGTGCGTCCAGCTGGAACGATTGTGGCTTGTTCACCGTAGAGTCGTTCGATCGCTGTACGAAGCTCTTGTTCGACTGTACGCCCATTGGGCTGCCACTGCATACCAACGAAGTCCGTTCCGTCGTAGGCAATTTTCAACACAAGAGTTTTCACCACCGTTTCAGGCTACAACCGGAAGTGCAACGTAGTGTGGTTGATCGTCGTGAGCTGCTACCCCACGGGCATGCAAGAGCGAACCGTCGAAACTTTCGACCACCACATCAAGCAGCGTGCCTTCCGTTGCGGCGGGGAGGACAACCCGACAGTAATTCTCGGTGTACCCAACCCAACCATGGACATCCATACTGTATGTCTCAACGAGTACCGTTCGTTGAGTGCCAATATTCTGGTGGTAAAAGCTGCGTTGCTTCATTTCACCGAGTCGGCGCAGACGAGCTGTCCGCTCTTTCCGCACACGGAATGGAACGGGACTGTTATACAGAACAGCATCGGTGCGCTCCCGCTCACTATAAGTGAAGACGTGGAGATACGAAATTGGTAGCGACTCAATGAATGAATACGTTTCGTCGAAGTGGTGATCGCTTTCTCCTGGAAATCCTGTCAGGACATCAGCACCGATACATGCATGCGGAATACGTTCTTTGATCATGCGCACTCGTTCGGCATATAGCTGGCGCTTGTACCGACGCCGCATTCGCCGCAGTATCTCTGGGGAGCCACTTTGCAACGGCAAATGAAAGTGTGGGCACACCGAAGGATGATCGGCGATGAATGAAATAATGTCCGGGTGCATGCGGTTCGGCTCGATCGAACTCAAGCGGAAACGACAATCCGTGTCAAGCAATACCAGAAGCCTGAGAACATCGAGCAACCGCTGCCCTGTCGGGGCGCAGTACTCGCCGAGGTTGATTCCCGTCAGCACGATTTCCCGATAGCCCGCGTTTGCAAGTCGTTGAACGTGCACAGGAATTTCATCGAACGCCATCGAACGACTCTTCCCTCGCGCATGCGGAATTGTGCAAAACGCACAGGCGTAATCGCAACCATCTTGCAACTTCAGAAACGCCCTTGTGCGGCTATCATGTTCAGAGTACACCGCAGGGACGAATTCCAGCTGACCGACACGAAGATCGTCGTTGCATTCGATGATAGGCTGTTCGGTCGTGAATGCACGCTCGAGCAACTGCGTGAGTCGATGCTTTTCGGCATTACCAACAACCATGCGAACCCCCTCGATTTGGGCAATTTCGTCGGGTTGCAGTTGTGCATAGCACCCCGTGACGATGATTGCGGCATCCGGCGAATGGCGCAGCGCACGACGCACGATTTTATGGCATTCGCGGTCAGCTGTTTCTGTTACCGTGCATGTATTGATGACCACAACATCAGCTTTCTCGCCGAACGGCACAATGGTGTACCCTTCCTCTTCCAATTGCCGCGCGAGCGAGGAGCTTTCAGCGTAGTTTTGTTTGCAACCGAATGTGTAGATAGCTGCTTTCATTGCTACAAAATTAGCCGCTCACATTGAACCAGACATCGCATGAAACCAGAGGTACGTTTTAGCCGCGTCACCATCACAATCGCTGTCACACCGGACATGGCAGCTTCACTTGATGGTCGTCTCATTCATCCACTCTATTCGACATTCTGGCTCGCCTACCATGCAGAAGTTGCTGCGCGTAAAGCAATCGAGCCATACTTCGATGACGGTGAAAATGCCGTCGGTGCTGGTATTTCATTGGAACATCGCGCAATGTGTCCTCTTGGCGCACGGGTTTCGATTACCGCCACAGTTGTGAACGTCGAAGCTAACCGAATCATCTGTGAGATCGTGGCACAAACCACCCACGTAGAAATCGCTCGTGGTACGCAGACCCAGATAGTGCTCCCCGCCCACCGTATCGAAGAAAAGATATGCCACTCCTACAGTCAACACGCATTACCTCTACCGCGATAGACCAAGTGCGCGAATCATTTCCTCACCGTAATCAGCAAGCAGCTCCTCGCCGGGCTCTATTCTTCGAATCGTCCAAATTTCGACACGCGCACCGGTTGTATAATACTGCACATTTGGTTTGCGGCCAGAGCCATGATAAGTGCAGATATAGCGCGCAATACCCGCATCGGTACGGCAGGCATCAACGATGACCGATGATGAAAGCTCGATTGCATATGGCCCGTAGCCAAATTCTGCGTATCGCTCGGTGTACTCGCGTAGCGTGAGACGGTCACCGTCATAATCAAACAAATACGTGTTCGTGGGAATACGACGCACTGCGAAAAGTCCGTTTCCCGCACCAGGAATCGTTGATGTGCGCACTTCAACGCCATGCACAATCCGTGTGTGAACGGGGCAGTATGGATGGGTTATTGTGGTCAAACGACGGCATCGGTGCCCATCAGGTCCAACATACGCACACTGTTTCGTGATGTACTCGGTAAAACTATTTCGCGCTACTTGAGAACCTCGCCGGTTTCGATTGCCCATAGCAAAAGATCGAGTACTTGGAGTTCAACACCACAATGGGTCGCGAAAATGCGGAATTTGTTTTCGATTAATTCGTACTGGCTGCGGGAACGCGGCGGCTCTTCTGAGCGAATCGCTCCAAGTCGTGCTAAATTCCGCAGAATGTGTCGATCGAGTATCGCCAACTCGAAACGCCCCACGTTGCGCAATACATGGCTGGCTTCTTTCATCCCAAAACCAGCAACGTTTTCAACAACCCACAGCCGCAGTTGGTGGGAGTCGGTAATGCTCCTTATTGCCTCTGCAATATCACTCAAGCGCTCTCGCAGTGAAAGCAGTCGGGCTGCTTTTGTGCGGTGAAAACGGATGTAGTGTTTGGGATTCGCTAACAGCGGCGTCGGGTCGAATCCCTGTTCGTAAAAGTTTAGCTGGCGCAATTGTTGTTCAACATGCCAAGCATGTCGTGCTTTGCTTTGTGGCGTGCAAATGCAGTAGCAGAATTCGTAAAACACCTCACGCTCATCTTTCAGAGCAGATAGCTCAGCCAGTCGTTGGGATATTGCACCTGCAAAGTGCTGGTAGTGTGGTTCGAGGATTGCAGGAAGCTTCATTGGTACAGGAGGTCGAGTGCTTCCCACAGCGAAATAACTGGTTTGCCGATCCTATGCGATAGCTGCCATTGACACGGCAAGTTTGTGCTCACAACCATATCTGCGTCAAGTGCGGCAATTTCCTTGATCGCAACGTCAAGTGCGTGAGCCGGCAGTTCGGGATAGCGCAGTCCACGATCGCCCGCCATCCCACAGCACCACGCTGAGTGTGGGAGCTCTACTGTGCATCTTGATCTTTGCAGCACCTGCACCAGGCTTTCCACTCCACCATCAAGTCTGCGTAATGAACATGCTGGATGAACGATGAGGCTCACTGATTGCCCAACTATGCCGAGACGCTCTACAATCAGCTCTGCAAATTCGACCGGACCGAGGATGCGGAGTGCTGCGAGCATTTGTCCAGTTTTACCAGAGTGTTCTCTGGCAACGCGTAGAGACAATTGGCACGAACTACTGTCGATTACTATCGGCACTCGTCCGCCATCGCTCTCACAAAAGACTGCTTCGACCCATTGATCGAGGACGTGACGATACTGGTGTTCGTAACCATACGAATGCCACGGATGCCCACAGCACACTGTCCCAGCCGTACGTGTAACCGCGACGGAAATGCCAGCACGCTCAGCAATTCGCAGTAAGGAACTAACAATAGAATGTCCATGCGGTGAACGCCCCCCGAAACACGCCATACAGGAGGGCACATACAACACATCCGCTTCGGGCAAACTTGTTACAGAAAAATGCTCTGGGATTCCCATCGCCGGCAGCCACGATGGAATGCGGAACAGACGCGCTAAACGCTCCGTGGTACAATGCACAACGCGTTCCCCAAGCACGTTCGATGCACCTCGAGCAACGCTGAGAGCGATTCCAATGCCACGGATCCACCCACGAACACGCGATGCAGCGATTTGCCAGTATACTCGCTCGAGCATCCTCTTTGATTGTGAACGCTGTGCGATTGTCAAATCACCGCTATTGATGCCAACTGGACATGTTACCATGCATAAGCCATCGGTCGCACATGTCTCCATACCCGCATAGACGTAATCGCGTTCGAGACGGCGTGCAATGCAATCACGTGAGTGTCGAACGATTTCTCGTTGGACAATAATTCGTTGGCGCGGTGAAAGCGTCAGTTCTGAGGAGGGACAGACTCGCTCACAGAATCCGCACTCGATACAACGGTCCACGTGTGAACTCACCGGTGGAAGCTGTTTGATGTTGTGTAGGTGTATCCTGCGATCTTGAGTAAAAATCACGTCTGGATTGAGTAGCCCCTCAGGATCAAGCAATTGCTTGACATGACGCATCAGGTCAACAACACGCCCTCCCCACTGGTGCTCGAGAAATGGCGCCATGTTGCGACCAGTGCTGTGCTCCGCCTTCAGCGAGCCATCATAACGTTCGACGACCAGCTCGGCAAGCCGTTCCATAAACTGCCCATACCGCTCGATCGAGCTACCATCGCTGTCGAGTGAAAACGCAAAGTGCATGTTTCCGTCGCGCGCATGACCGAAGACGACAGCGTCATCGAATCGGTGCGCGGCCAATAACAACTGAAGATCCCGCACAGCGTCAGCTAAACGTTCCCGCGGAAATGCAACATCCTCGTTGATAAGCGCCGTTCCAGTACGACGGGCAGCACCGACACTC
>JAOAEV010000108.1 GCA_026416585.1 Chlorobiota bacterium
CAGCGGTCATTGGGTAGAGTCGCGTACCGCTGCCACCAGCTAAAACGATGCCTTTCGTCATGTGTGTTTATCAATGTGATGAAGAATCACCCCAGCGTTGCTCGTTTTGGAGTTGCTTGAGGTACGAAAAATCGTGTGCAAAGTCAACAACATTCCGCAGCGCGCCGGGAGTCAGTTCAAGATATACAGCCTGGAATCGTTCGAGAATTGGCATTTCATCGGTTGCTTCGAGCGCGGTTGCGATGCCAATGCGCAGCTCATTGACCTGCAGCATAAACTCGTCTTCGAGCTGGCGGTATCCTTCGTCGCCCCGCCGCATTCGGCGGAGTGCACGATATACTCGCCACAGTGCAGCACCACTAGTAATAACCCGCTTGGCAAGCTCGGCATTCTGCTGCTGGGCACACAGCTCCAAAACAATCGCCACATCCTCGGGCTTGCGGAGATTGTCGCCGCTGTACTGCTGCAAATAGGCAATTACTGCCAGTGTGTCCTCTGAGAGTTCCACGTCAGGACCGAAAGATGAAGTACACTGCTGCTACCAACAACACGAAGCCAACAACATGGTTCCATTGCAAACGCACGGTCCCAAAGATAGTCGTTGCAATCAACGCAAACACCGTCAAACTAACTGCCTCCTGGATGGCACGCAGTTGCACCATCGTAAACGGTCCGCCTGTACCAACGTACCCGATGCGATTCGCCGGGATCATAAACATATACTCGAGTAGTGCAATCATCCAGCTCGACAGAATTATCCCGACAATTCCGAAACGTCCGCCCCCAAGTTGTCCGCTGTAGCGGAGATGACCATACCAGGCGAACGTCATGAACGCATTCGAGATGGCGAGCAGTAGAACCGTAAGCACACCACGTAGAACCATGCACCATCGCTATGTCAAGTCGGCGATGCAGCAAAAATATCGCATGGTATGCTACGGTTGCATTGTGCCATCATGCGGAACGCACACTGCTTATCATACTGAAAGCTGAAAGCGGTTCAGTATCTCCTGGTGCAGGGAAGACCCAAAAACAAGCATTGAGGTAATGCAACACGAAGGCTTTCCACTCGGTATGCCGACCGTGTTTTTTCGGCGTCCCGACACGCGTCATCACCACTACTCATCATGCTGAACTCGTTGCGTCATCTCACCACTGGAGAGCACCAGCAATCGTAGCAATGATGCGCTCGACATGCGGCATGTCACTTGCCCATGCAGTCAAGCGTATTACCGCAACACGTCCCTGGCGCCAAGCGATCCCATAGGTCGTCTGAACAATATCTCCTCGGCGAGGCGAACGTGCGAAATACCAGCGCCACTGGATCGGTCCCCTACGATCAAGTAAATCAGCAGACGATTCCAATCCATACCGCCCGCTGATATGCTCCGTGTAGTCAGTAATTGCTGTATCGCTGAGCGTGGTGGGAACAACCGTATATTCAATCTGTACCAGCGGCAATCGCACAACGACGGTGTTCCACACCGTATCATCATCGGTCGTCGTTGGCACAACTGGCATTGTTTGGCTCTGTGTTACAATCGTGTTCATCCACGCCATTGGAACAATCACTTGCCACTGCTGACCTGGATGAACCAGGTGCATCGTATCAGCATTGAGGAGCCGCGGGAATTCCACCGAGGCTAACACAGTCGCAAGAAATCGTGTCAACCAGCTCCCCTGTCCGTACACGCTGCGGCGGCTGCGAAGAATGTACACAACAGCGTCACTGCCACGCTTGCCGCTGGCGATCAGAGTCAGAATCGAATCCGATCGCGTGGTGTCACGGAGAACCAGTTCCGCTTCTTCTACCGGTACCGCTCCAAACATACGCTGCCGGCTCTGTGTGAACATCACCGGCGGATCCGTTCGCGCCGACCGCTGCAACTGGTGCATATCTAATAATCTGCTGAAAAGCTCTGTGATTGTCAGGAATTCCGGAACAACGCCAACAAATAGGTGTAGCGAATCCCCATAGGTGGCCGACACCGCATTCGGCAGCGCTGATGATTCCACAGGCTCTGGAACTCCGAGACGGAAACTATACACATCTGCCGTCGAATATTGTCCCATAGACCAGCTCCCAAAACGCAATGAATCAGGTTGCGGCAATCGAAGTCGCAGACCGACACTTTCCAACTCCACAGTGGTATCAGGCATTGCCGATGCCATACACCCCAACCAGGCTGTCGCAACTACTACGCGGAATACAGTTCCGTACATTATCGTGCACCAGGGAATGTTTGCATAGGACATGCTTTAGGCGAGCAGATCGAGCACACCTGCG
>JAOAEV010000019.1 GCA_026416585.1 Chlorobiota bacterium
ACATGCCCAACGTCGGCGGGTGCGCATCTTTCCGATTGGTTTTGGATATGTGCGCGATGAACTGCTCGAGTACATTGCCCAGCAGACCGGCGGGCGCTTCTACCGAGTAACCTCGCGCAAAGAATTACTTGCTGCCTTCGAAGAAATCTACCGCTCGCTGCGATACTATTACTTGGTGCGCTACACGCCGCCGGTGTTCGCAGGATTACATCATGGCGAGCTTTCGCTCCAGCCACGTGCAGGCAGCCAGGTGCTCACAGCACGCGGAAGCTACGACAAGAGCGACATCAATCCCTGGGCACAGCTGAACGATGCCTTCAACAAAATGATCAACTTCGACTACAACAAAGCCACCCTCCGGCCCGATGCAATACCAATCATCGAGGAAATTGTTGACCAGCTGGAGCGCTACGAGCGCGTGTGGCTGGAGGTGCGTGGACATACCGACGACATCGGAGGAATTGAGTTCAACCAACGATTGTCGGAAGCGCGTGCCCGAGCAGTTGTGCAGGCCCTCGTCGAACGCGGCATCGATTCTGTGCGCCTTCGTGCGCGAGGTATGGGCATGCTTTATCCCCTTGTACCGAACACGAGCGAAGAAAATCGCGCAAAGAATCGGCGCACCGAATTTGTTATCATTCGTCGGTAGAGCCATGGTGGTACGGCTCGCCGCGCAGGATAGTCATTGCGCGGTAGAGCTGTTCGCAGAGCACCACGCGCGCAAGCTCATGCGGCAGCGTTAAGGGACCAAGCGACAGCACCATATCCGCATGCTGGCGCACTCGCTCGCTTACGCCGTAGGCACCCCCAATGATAAACACAATGCGCCGGTGCACAGGTAGCTGCCGCTCCAAGAGCTCGGCCAGTTGGCGGGAGCCGAGTGCTGTACCGCGCTCGTCAAGGAGCACAACCCAATCGTCCGACGCAAGGTAGCGTTCCACACGTGCACTCTGCTCGGCGACAGCATGCGCCACATCGCTACTTCGACTGCGCGGGCATTCCTCGAGTGTGGCACGGATGTTGTACCGTTTCAACCGGTGGAGATATTCATCGCACAATTCCGTGATTGTGGGGCGCCGTGTGCGTTCGGCACAGAGGATCACAACATGATGTGCCATCGATTTTCGAATTTGGAAACAACTATCTCGATGTCGTAGTTTGGCACCCGAACGTCGTGCTGGCGTAGGAACAAGCCACCCTGTCGAACGTCGCTTAACCCGCAGTCGGAGTGCAGACTGTCGCATCGCGCGGCACCGGATGAGACGCCACTTTCCATAACGACACGCAATAATTTGTTCAACGATTCCTTATGCACCTATGGCGAAAAACGGTAACGACGCCCCGGTGGCATCGCCGCTACCGACGGTGCTCGATGTTAGCGAGCTCAAGCAGAAAAAAATTGCTGAGCTGACCAAAATTGCAAAAGCGCTCGGTATTGCCAACTACTCGGACCTGCGTAAGCAGGATTTGATTTTCCGTATACTCGAGGCACAGTCGGCTCTCCAAATGCGCGAGCGCCACAGCGAAGGGGTAACCATCAGCACTGGTGTGCTCGAAGTTCTACCGGAAGGCTACGGCTTCTTGCGCTCGGCGGACTATAACTATCTGCCATCGCCGGACGACATATACGTGTCACCTTCGCAGATCAAACGGTTCGGGTTACGCACGGGTGATACTGTCCGTGGGCATGTGCGTCCGCCGAAAGAAGGGGAGCGTTTCTTTGCACTACTTAAGGTCGAGACGGTCAACTACGTCGAGCCAGAGTTGATGAAAGATCGCACGATTTTCGACAACCTCACGCCGACGTATCCGACCAAGCAGCTTAAACTCGAGACAGTACCGAGCGAGTACTCAATGCGCATTATTGACATGTTTGCACCAATTGGCAAAGGGCAGCGCGGCTTGATCGTCTCGCCACCCAAAAGCGGCAAAACCATCCTGCTTCAGAAAATCGCAAACAGCATTTCGCGCAATCATCCCGAAGTACGCTTGATCGTCCTGCTCATTGACGAGCGCCCGGAAGAAGTTACTGACATGCAACGCTCGGTGCAAGCAGAGGTAATTTCCTCAACCTTTGACGAGCCGCCCGATCGGCACGTGCAGGTCGCCGAAATGGTGCTTGAAAAAGCCAAACGACTGATCGAGGCAAAGCAAGACGTCGTCATCTTACTCGATTCCATCACACGGCTGGCACGAGCGCACAACACCGTCATTCCTCATTCGGGTAAGATTTTATCCGGCGGTGTTGATGCCAATGCGCTCCACAAACCGAAACGCTTTTTCGGCGCTGCTCGCAACATTGAGGAAGGCGGATCACTGACAATCATCGCTACTGCGCTCATCGAAACCGGTAGCCGGATGGACGAAGTTATCTTCGAAGAATTCAAAGGCACAGGCAACATGGAATTGGTGCTCGACCGCAAGCTCGCGGAAAAGCGCGTTTTCCCTGCTATTGACCTGAACCGATCGGGCACACGGAAAGAAGAGCTGCTGTTACCACCAGAAGACTTGAGCCGCATCTGGGTATTGCGCAAAATCCTTAGCGATCTCAATCCCGCCGAAGCGATGGAAACATTACTCGACCGTTTGGCAAAAACGCGTTCGAACAAGGAGTTTCTGGCAACGCTCAATTCATGATCGTCTCGATTTCCCCGACCGACACATTGCAGTCGGCAGAATGTAGGCACAGTGCCCCGCTGCTGCTAAGCTTTAATGGTTTTTACGATATTTGCATCGGTGCGTGCTGAGGCTGCACCACAGTGCTACGACTTTTTCTCCGGGTACGTGTTATGGCTGATTTATTCGCAAAATGTTACGAGTTCACTCGCGCTGACGAAGTCAAAGCGAAAGGCTTGTATCCGTATTTCCGCCCCATTGAGGACAACGAAGGTCCCGTCGTGCATATTGAGGGACGGAGGGTCATCATGGCAGGCTCGAACAACTACTTGGGCTTGACCGCCCACCCTGCGGTCAAGGAAGCAGCGATCCACGCCATCGAGCGCTATGGGACCGGCTGTTCGGGTTCACGGTATTTGACGGGGACCATCAATTTGCACATCGAGCTGGAACGTCGCCTGGCGGAATTTTTGGGATATGAAGCCGTACTGCTGTTCTCGACCGGATACCAAACAGCTCTCGGGACGATCAGCGCGCTGGTAGGGAAAGGGGAATATGTCATCAGCGATAAGGAAAACCATGCGTCCATCATCAATGGTTGCATGCTCGCCAAGGGTGGTTTTGCCGAGTTCATCCGCTACAAGCACAATGACATGGATGACCTGGAAAAGGTTCTTCAGCGTCTTCCCGCCGAGAGCGGCAAGCTTGTAGTCACCGATGGTGTTTTCTCTGTCACCGGTGAGATTGTGGACTTGCCACGCTTGATTGAGGTTGCGCACCGTTACGGCGCACGCGTGCTCGTTGACGATGCGCACGCCATCGGCGTTATCGGTCAGGGTGGGCGCGGCACCGCGAGTCACTTTGGGCTAACCGCCGAAACAGACTTAACGATGGGAACGTTTTCGAAGACGTTCGCATCCCTCGGTGGATTCGTTGCTGGCCCCGAGCGTGTCCTCAACTATCTCAAGCATCATTCGCCGGCGCTCATTTTCAGCGCATCGCCGACTCCTGCATCCGTTGCAGCAGCATTGGCAGCACTCGACATTTTAGAGCAACATCCAGAACTGGTCTCACAACTCATCGCCAATGCTGATTACATCCGAAAAGGACTAACTGAACTTGGCTTCAATGTCTATCACTCGCCGACGGCAATCGTTCCTGTCATTGTCGGTGACGTCGAAACAGCGCTGGTGCTCTGGCGTAAACTGTACGACGATGGCGTCTTTGTTAACGCCTTCATACCCCCCGGTGTACCACCGAACATGAGCATGATGCGGACCAGCTATATGGCCACCCACCAACGAGAACATCTCGACATCATTCTCGACGTTTTCGAGCGTGCTGGACGGCAGCTGGGTTTGATTCCCGCCAAGACACAGTCCGGCATTGCAGTGCAGTAGTCTCACATTCTCTTGGAGTCGCTATGACCATGCGATGGTTGGTGTATCTATGCATACTGGCACTGATGACCTCAGCGACAGTGGCTCAGCAGTACTTGCCCAAAGGCAGCATTTTTGGCGGCGCACGCATCGGTTTGAGTGCAAAAGAGAACGCCTTCAACATTGGCGTTGATGGTGAGTACACTCTCACAGGAAAAGATGAAGCCGGACCAGGCATTGTCAATCTCTGCGTCTCACTCGACTATAGCCGCATCGTCAAAAACGTTACGCAAGGGAACATTTCGGGGACACAAACAACAACATACGTTCCGATCACCCTCGGTGGGACGTACCACTTTTCGCCGTCGATCGAAGATACCCCAGAATTCGATCCATACCTCCTGGCAGGATTTGCATACCGCATCCAAACAGTCTCTGCTGATATTGGCTTCGGTGCCACCGACTCCCGATCGAATAACGACGTGATGTTGGTTGGAGGACTTGGTGCGTGGTACTTTTTCAGTCCTCAGCTGGCAGGGCATATCCGCATCGCATTTAACGCCTCATTTCTCACCGCAGGGATTATGTACCGCTTTTATTGACACCACATTAACACCATATAAGCACCGCACACAAAAGCAACGCGGGCTTGCGAATGGCAAGCCCGCGTAATTTATTCACTTTCGCTGTGTTTTGGTATCACGGTTTGGTTTGCTTTGCACGTACCTTTTTCTGTCCGGTGGATTTGGTGCGTTTTTTCTTGACTGGTGAAGTAGCACTGTCAGCAGATGCAGTGCTGCCTTTCTTGATGACCGGCGTGCCCGCATCGCCCGGTACAGCAGACGAGGATCCCTTCTTGACCACTGCAGGTTGTTGCTGCTCCTGCTGCTGAGCAGGCTGTTGTGGCGCACTGGTGCCTTTCTTGACAACAGGTACTTGGGCTGTTGCGGCAACGGTGAGTGCTGTCAATATCGCAAGAAACTGTTTCATTGATTTCTCCTTATCGCAGTGTTTGAGTGCCGATTTTCACAATGCGCGGTGTGCCTATTGACCGTACCCGGCTGATCAAGGCATACGGAACGTTCACCGCTGTTTGGTACGAGTAGTCAATTTCAACGTAACGATTCGGCGCAGTTCCTTGTAGGACACTTCCACCGGCTGCTTTCAGCAAGACCTTCGCGAAGTTCTTTTCTGCGGTCATCACATAGAAGACTACGTTTTTATTCTGATTTTGCAAGTTCTCAAGCATGATTTGCCGATGTGCTTTGCCTGTACCAAGGGCACGACTTTCGAAAACCCCTTCCAGCGAATCAGCAACAACAAAATACGGCGTGATATTCTGTGGTGAGGTACTATCACAAAAGACCGTCGTTACTTTCGCTAACTGTCCTGCCTGAGCACCACGGATGAATCGCCCTTGCGCATCAGTGTACGTACTTGCTTGGGGAGAACCAAATGCCCAGTTATCCTGCCCGCCATCAGTGCGCGTGTCAAGACAGAGATCCCACTGCGTCCCATTAGCGATCGTCAAGTTGGCACCGTCGGAGAGCCGAATACCACTTCCGTTGGTCGAGGCCGTCTCATATGCACGAATCCCACGGAACCGTCTGGCACCAGCCCAGTCAATCGAGATACTCGAGGAGACGGTGTCGTTTGTGTACGCGACGATGGTAAACGTGTAGGTTTTTCCGGCATCAAGTCCGAGAATGTCCACGATTGTCTGACCAGGTGCTGTCGTTATTGGGTTGAATGACTGTGCACCGCTGGTGGCTGTGATGCGGTAGCCTTTGAATGCGGTGTTCGACTCTGATGGCGAGGGCGACCACTTCAATCGAATACTGGTTTCACTCAGCGAAACTGCCATCGGATTTGACGGCGGTGCGGGGATGAAGGTCACCGGCGTATTGGTGCCGGTGTCTTCGCATCCTGCGAAAAACGCTCCCACCACAACAAGCGAGAGTGCAAACAGACGGAGCTTCATCGAAATCCTGTAAGTTCGTGAAACAACGGACGCAACTGTGCTCAAAAATACAACTTACATCTACGGCAAAAAACGAACGGCTCACCGAGAGGTGAGCCGTTGTGCTGGAAAGGCACACCGAGCGCTTACTTGGGCTGCTCGGCTGCATTCTTCTTGTGGTGATGCTTTTTGCCTTTCTTTGCCATCGGCTCCGATTGTGCACCTGGTGCGGTACTGGGAGCCGGCGTCGTTGTTGGAGCGACCGCCTCTTTTGCTGGCTTGGCAGGTGCGGCCGTACTCTTTCCTTGATCGGCGGCAAGCATCACCTGTGCCGCAAGCATTGCAACGCCGAGCGTTGCCACTACGAGCTTCTTCATGGATGACCCCATGAAACATGGTGAAACATTTCACGCGCTTTGTCGCATGCTTCGCCATCCGAAGCATGTCCAGCGCGTGTGCTTAGTCACAGGGAACGGATAAAAGGTTTACGTGCCAGAAAAATTTTTCTGGCGTTTCATCAAGCATTCATTGTGGACACGGTCGCCACTGACAACGCTTGCAATTTTCGTTCAATCGCAGCACGATCGAGTTCAATTTCAAAACCGACCGCCAACTGCTCTGGCTGACGGTCAAGTCGTGAGAGCAGCTCTGTAAATGCCGCATGTGCGCGCTCGATATCACCGAGTGCTTCAAGCGCGTGTGCTTTATATGCCAGCGCGATCGCTTGATCAGGAACAACGCGGAGTGATTGCTCCGCCCAATCGATTGCTTCCGCGTAACGACCTTGAGCGCCGCACAAATACGACATGGCAGCAGTCGCCGACGCCCGCAGCGGCGGGGATAGTCCAATCTGGAGTGCCAGCTCGAACGCACCCTCGGCTTCCGCGAATAAACGCATCCGCGCCAACGTTTGCCCCAATTGAAACCACGCATACGCATTGAGTGGCTCTTCCTGCACGTGCTGGATGAGTAAGCGGTAGTTGCGGCGCACTTTTGCTTCCAAGTGCTCACGTGGGATGTTGTAGCCGCTGTGGTAGATAACGATCGGCGAATGTACAATCCCCCCCCCACATTCGATGATTGCAGGCGTGATCTGTTCGTGAACACGCCCACGGAAGGCAATGCGCGGATAGCCATAGTTACGGAACAGTCGCGGATACGCACCGCGATGCGTCTCGACACTCCCACTATCCTGCCGATGCGGACTGACAATCGTACAGAGCAAACCGCCGACCTGCAGTGGCTGTTGCTGGAGTACATTTCGCAATATGCTTGCCGATTCCGGCGTGAGCGTTTCGTCGGCATCCAGGTAGAGAATCCATTCCCCGCGCGCATGGCGGAGTGCTTCGTTCCGCGCTGCGGCGAAATCGTCGCACCACTCAAACCGATACACTTCTGCACCGTATCGCTCGGCAACGGTGATCGTAGCATCACTTGACCCTGTGTCCACAGCGACAATCTGCTCAACGACTCCTCGCACGCTTTCAAGACAGCGTGGAAGCATTTCTTCTTCGTTGCGAACGATCATCGCCAGCGTCAGCAAGGGTCGGTCTGGAGATTTCGCGTTGGCTTTCATTGGTTCTGATGCGGAGTAGTGATAATGAGCAAATGGTATACTCGATGTAGGCGCCTGACCCTGCAGTGCACGTTCCATCTGAGCAATGCGTTCCTGCAGTTCCTGGTGGGGGATGTGTAGCGTACCAACAATGCGCACACGGTAGTCATCCGCTTTCAGCGCTTCCTCCGTGTGACGATATGCATTGAGCGCTGCCCAATAGTCGCCGAGTGCACGAAAGGACTCACCAATGAGGAACCAGCTCATCGGTTGCTGCGGCAGTAACGTCAGCGATTGCTGCGCATACGCAATTGACTGCCTCCACCGTTGATGCACTGCTGCCAGCAATGCTGCATGGTTGAGCACCTGGGGCAGCAGGATACCGTCGTTTCGTGCGTGCTGCAGTGCCACGCGGAGATCATCCTCCGCACGCTCGAGCATCCCCAGTGCCATTGCAATTTTTGCGCGATGGAATCGGTAGAAGGCACTCTCCGGCTGGCGCTCCACCGCCTGATCGAGCAAGCGCAGATTGCGTCGGTGTTTTTGCTGCATACTCTGTGGGTCGAGATTATATCCCTCGTGCTCGACGACGATCGAGCTGGGTAGGCACCGATAGCCCGCGCGCAGAACGGCGGGAAGTATTTGTTCGTGAATGATTCCCTCGTAGCGGAAACACTCGTTGTTCCGAAAAAGACGCAGCACTTGCGTCGCGTACAGCGTCGGTGGTGCACCACCGGCAGTCGAGATCGAACGCACAGCTACCAACAATCCACCAACGTCTGCTGGCACATTCCTAATGGCTGCGGCGACAGCACCGGGTGTGATAAGGCGTTCATCCGCGTCAACCACAAGTATCCAAGGCTGGTTTGCGCGAGCAAGCGATGCATTGCGAGCAGCAGCAAAGTCATCTTTCCACTCTACCGAAAACACTTCTGCGCCGCATTGGATTGCACGCTCGATGGTTGCATCAGTCGAGCCAGTATCGGCGACAACAATCTGCGCAGCAACAGGCGCTACCGAGGCGATACATTGCTCGATGCGCTGTTGTTCATTGCGTGCGATGATGCAAACCGATAGCGGGAGCCGCTCCATGCAACAATCCTGTCGTTCCATCACGTGTCGTAACCATCCAGCAAATGCCTTGCCAAGTCCGGCTCAGGTTCAGGTGCACCCTATATTGTTGTTGTGCTCAGATTCAGGCATTAACAAAAAAGCAATGTACATTGTAGGAACCGACTTGTGCCAATGCTAGAACATTGCTATGGGTCCTATCGGGATCGTTTGTTGGCCAAGTCACTACGGCTGATAAATCAGCGCCATCGTTATCACATGACATGGAGAGCCACTGGCCAAAACAATGTTCATGTAGCCAATCTCTGCCTGAAGATGGCTTGGGAGATGAAACATTGTGCCAATTTGGAAGCGATTTTGATCGTAGCCGATCGGTATCGCTCGCTCCCAGCGAGCAGCCGTGACGAACAGTTCATTGGCGAGGATGAGGGGAACGCTGCCGACAGAGACAACCATGCGAAGTTGACCACGAAGCCGCAGTTCCCCGCCGCGACCGAAGAATCGCTCTTCAATTCTGGCACGTGCTCCGAGCGTCGGTAGCACTGCCCACTGCATTTGCTGGCAGAGACGATGTTCTCCGCTATAGGACGGGCGATACGTTTCGATCCAAGCATAACCTACCCACACGCTCGTACCATTTCCGATCCTCCAGCCGATGCCGGGCCGCACGATCCACTGATACATATCGAAGCTGCTGAGCCGACACCGCTGCTGAATCTCGATCCAACCGTACCATTGGGATGCTGAGTCAAAGCGTGGTGTTGCCAGCGCCATTACCCAACTGCTGCCATCGCTGGCAGATATACTCGGCACACTGCACCCAGCAGCTATCACCACCAACACAGACCAATAGCAACGGAACATTTGTTACAACTTCACAGAGACAGTAGCCAAGGATCATCTCATCGAGTGCCCATAGGATGCACGGAGCTGTACACCGATGCAAAATTGAGCACTACCACGCCGCCACGATCAGGCGTATTTTTATCGTTGGTACTACTCCTGCCGATTGCCATGACTGTACGACATCGTCTCTGGCACATTCTCAACGGAACACCAAGCGATACAATCGGACGCGCAATCGACATCGCACTTGCATGCTTGATTATCACCAATGTTATAGCCGGCATTATCGAAACCGTCGGTGCCATACACGAGCGGTGGGGCAAGCAACTGTGGTGGTTCGATGCAGCGTCTGTCGCGGTATTTACGATCGAGTATCTGCTGCGACTGTGGTCGTGTACAGCAGATCATCGTTACCGTCGTCCATTTGTCGGTCGGTTACGTTGTGCGTTGACCCCACTGTCGATTGTGGACGTTCTTGCAATCGCGCCGTTCTATTTACAACTGCTGATGCCGGGAGTTGATCTGCGTGTCCTGCGGGTGTTACGTTTGGTATTTCGTCTGTTGCGATTTGTCCGCTACTCACACTCACTCTCGATTCTGGTAGCAGTTGCCAAAAGCGAGCGACGCGAAATCGGGATGTCGCTTGTTGTACACGGAATCGTCGTTGTATTTGCTTCGACAGCGATGTACTACATCGAGCACCCCTACCAGCCAGAGAATTTCGCCGATGTCCCCTCGGCTATGTGGTGGGCAATTATCACGCTGACGACGGTCGGCTACGGCGACATCTACCCCATCACGCCTCTTGGAAAAGTCGTTGGTGGCTTGGTCGCATTGATGGGGATTGGACTGGTTGCACTCCCGACCGCGATCTTGAGCGCAGGTTTTCTCCGGGAATTACAGCGTCGCCATCGCCGACATCTACATACGTGCCCGCACTGTGGCACAACGTTCGAAGAGCATCACTGACGCGCCACACGTAGTGCGACAATACCATCGGTCGTTCGCACCAACATCCGCTCGTCGAACTGCATCAGTATGCTCCCTGCTGGTGCTTGACGAAATTTTTGGTGAAGATAGGGATTGGCGATTTGCTCAGCGTCGAGTGCAACAAGTTGCGAGCCATCGGCCAGGTTGATTGTGCACCCTTGGCTGGGAACACCGAATGCACGCACTCGGCGAATCAGCTCGTCGGTCGTTGCCACAGTAGCATCACACTGCATGTCCTCGGGACGGCGGGTGTAGTACGTTGGCTCGCCCTGCTGGGGTGTGTCCTTGACGGTGAAATTTGCTGCGGTAAGTCGGTCGAGTGCAATACCGAGTGCATCGGCTTCAAGCATGCGCGAGACTGCATAGAGCAAACCAAGGTCGAGATCAGGTGTGCGCTCGATACACACTTGTGCGATGATTGCGCCTGTATCGAAATGCTCATCCATCCAGTGCACCGTCGCACCAATACACGGCTCATCGAAAAGAATAGCACCGTTGAGGGGGCTATTTCCTCGCAAGCGCGGCAAACACGAAGGATGCACATTGGCAAAGAGCGCTCCCGGATGCTGCTGCTGCAATTCAGTAACCGGGAGGAGCCATGGACAACCGACCGAAATAAGAAGATCGAACCGTTCGTTCGCCAGTGTGTCCATCGCAGCAGCTTTGTTGCGCTTGTCAAACGATAGCAACCGAATGCCGTGTTCGACTGCGCTGCGCTCCAGATGCGAACCTGCAATCGCCATACAACAGCTGAGGGTGACTGCTGGATGTGTCAAGAGCACATTCAGCACACTGTCGCGTTGCCCAATCAGGAGAACGTGCCTCATGTCAGCACTATACGACGACGATCGAACTCACCGATTCTGTAACGTAGGAAATAGCTACGATACTGCGATGCACGCTCTCGATGGCGACTCTCCCATTCGGTACACAGCCGTTGATAGGTGTTTGGCTCATGGACACGGGTCCCGATGAATACAGGCACATGACGATTACCAAACTTCGATTTGTAGCGATAGAGTGAGTCTGCCGGATCAGTACTTGTACCGCCGCCCAGACTGACGGTGCTGAAGGCATTGTCCACGGCTGTGCGCAGGAGTGCAGCAAAGAGCGCGTCGTTGGGACGTTGCGCCCAGAAGCGTTGGTCGGACGCACCAAGATGGTAAGTGAGCGTATCGCCCCACTGGAGCACAAGCAGTGCAGCAATCGGCTGGTCGTCGATGCGTGCAACCAGATACCATGCATGATCACCGAGCAGCTCAGCAACGGCGTCAAAATAGCTGCGGGGGAAGTGATAGAACGCATCCATACTAAGCCGCTTTGCAGTTCGTTGGTAGAGATCCGCAAAAAGCTCGGCACCATTGCGAGCGTTCCACCGCTCAATGCTAATACCAGCACGCGTAGCCTTGGCGATGTTGCGACGTGTTGCGCTATCGAGTGACTGCAAAACCGCTACTGGTTGGGCATAGACGTTCGTGCGTACTATCCGATACTGCGCTCGACGTGCCAACGTCGGCTCTGGATGCATCAGCGGATGCTGCCGCACAAATTCAGCAACGACACCCTGCTCGCACATCCATTGGTCAACCGCATCATTGAATTGGTCGAACACTGCACGCGATGCTGGCTCGGATGTCATGATCCCACCGTAGCCATAGAATGATTGCGCATCATAACGCCAATGCCTGTCCACTACCATTGGGAGCGGCTTGAGCATGAAGGTGTAGAGGAACTCGATGCCCTCGATCTGTTCCCATAGCGCCACCGCCGTAGCATCTTCCCACTCAAGCCACGTTGAACAGTAGCGCGGATCGGCATAGATATCACACCGCTCCGGTAGCCAGCGCTCGATGCATGCCCGCCACGCCGTCGGGATCGGTTCGTTCGGGTTGAACATCCATGTTTCCATCGTATTCAAAGTTGCAAAGACAATGCCAAACAACTCTACCGAATATTTTTGTTTTTAGAAACTCATTTGTTTTTACTATACTTTTGTCCGATGAACAAGCATACCATCGTTCTTCCAGACGAGCTGAAAAACCTTCGCTCACGCCGTGGCTATCCACTCGTCACGATTGCAATGCCGACTCACCGTACATTTCCTGAAAACCGACAAGATCCTATCCGATTCAAGGACCTGGTGCGGCAGGTACGAGACCGGCTTTCCCGGGAGCTGTCAAAACGTGAGGTTGCCAACATCAACGAACAACTCGCGACCATTGCTGAGCGCATCGACTGGGCACATGCACTTGATGGACTGGTTGTCTTTGTAGGCGACGGAATCGAGCGCGTCGTGTATTTACCAGTCACAGTGCGAGAACGTGCAATTATTGACGAGACGTTTGCCACGCGAGACTTGGTCGTTGCCCAGAGCAAGCTGCTCCACTACTGGGTACTCGTGTTGAGCACGGACCGAACACGTTTATTGGAAGGGTACGGCAATCATCTGGTTGAAGTTATCTCGGATCATTTCCCGCTACACTACGATGGGCCACGTTCGGGTGATCCGGACAATCCGTTGCCGGGCGGTTTCGGCAAGGATCCATCGAAGTATCGCGACGAGCAGTATCGGAACTACTTCCGTGCTGTGGATCAAGCACTTCGTCACACGATCGGAATGCAACACCCACCAGTGGCGATCATCGGAGTAGAACGGAACCGTTCCTACTTTGCCGAGGTGCGATCTCAGCACTACGAGATCATCGCCGAGCTCGATGGCAGTATGACCGAGGCAACACTACACCAAATTGCCGAGTACATCGCGCCAACGCTGGAAGAATACCTCGAAAGACGTGCGATCACTACCATAAACGAATTCAGTCGCGCGATTGCTGCGGGTCTCTACACTTGCTCGATCACCGACATGTGGCACTTTTCACGACAGGGGCGTGCGGATCTGCTCATTGTCGAGCACGGATACACTGTCGCCGGTCGGTGGGACACCGAGCACCGCATATTTACCCCAGTGGATGACCCACGTGAGCCAGACATTATCGATGACGTTGTTGATGACATCATCGAAGCAACGCTTGATCACCACGGACACGTGGCGTTTGTGCCACCGCAGTCGCTGTCGCCGTGCAAGCACATTGCTATGACGCTGCGCTACTAAGTATCGAGGCTTTGGTGATCAGGACACTCGAGTCGGAGCTGGAGCGGAACCAGTTCCATCTCGAGTAACTGGCAGCGGTACGTAGCAATGTAGGATCTCTTGTCGTAGTGGAGCCACCGACAGGTCAGGCACATCCGCGGCATTGTGATGACCCCATTGTGCCACAGCTGGCGGAGCACTTCGAGAAGAAATTCGTAGCCGGTCTCGCGGCGCGCCTCTGGTAATGCCTCAAGTGCGCCACGGAGCGGAGTATCCCACTGCTGCACACGGTCGAGCACGCGGCGCCCCTCATCTGTCAATTCCACGACAACAGCACGACGATCACGGGGATTTGACTTCCGAATAAGGAGTCCTTTACGTTCTAATGCGCTGACAGTATCACCCATCGAGGCAGAACTGACATTCAGCTCGGCTGCTAGTGTCGAGAGTGTGAGTCCTTCGCTTTGCCGACTGGCGCAGATCTGAAGCGTTTGCAATTGCGCTGGATAAAGTCCTTCGGCATAGGCTGCACTCCACTGCAGACTTCGCACAACAGCGCTGAGCCGCTCAACTGCCGCGATGATGTGAGGATCGGTCGCCATGTTCACGTGGTACCGTTTCGGTAGTGACACCGCACAAACATAGCAAGGCGGGGGTGAATATCACCCCCCGCCGCCTGCCTTGGTTCTGGTCATGGGCGCCATTGACTGAACACATAATCCCGATGCGCTTGTCCAGTATGGCACGTATAGCAGTCCTTAACAGGGTCCTTGACGACTCGCTTGGTACGATCTCCCCCCTCGAATGCTTCGAATCCCCACCCGCCCGTTTCAGTGTAGTACTTGGAATTTTTGACCATGACAGCAGTAACCTTTCGCTTCCCTTCACCGATAGCGTTGTCCTTATCAGACGCTTCGAACAAATCGAACACAAGCACGGAACCATCGGGAAATTTG
The DNA here is from genome assembly GCA_026416585.1 of Chlorobiota bacterium. Classification (GTDB taxonomy): domain Bacteria; phylum Bacteroidota; class Ignavibacteria; order Kapaibacteriales; family NICIL-2; genus NICIL-2. The sequence continues at coordinate 14,465 of JAOAEV010000019.1, forward strand.
CCGCTTCCTGCTTTGAGGACGCCGAGTGCTTTGTTGTTTGCATACACATGATGGATCCCACCAAATCCATCATAAAGCGGATGACCAGGACGAATCACAAGAGTTTTCACGTGCGTCCAGGAGCGAAAGGTATCCTGATATGGCACCTGCTTGGTACCCGGGGATTGGGATACTGCAACAAGAGCCACAATTGCTGCAAGTGCAAAAATTGCATAGATCAAGCGCTGCATAACTACCTCCAAATGGTTGAAAAAAAATAATGACTCCTTACAATATCAAATATACGCACTGCCACCGTCTGCTGTATGTATTGTTCGAGGAACCCTGGATTGTTCACGTTCAATTGGCTATTTTTGGTTGGAATGTGTAACCGGAAGTCGAGGAAGGAAGTTTTATGCGTGTTGCTGTGTATTCTGCACATCGTTTCGAACAGCCATACCTTCGGACAGCAGCAGCCGAGCGGCATGAGCTTGTGTTTTTTGAACACCGGCTTGACCGTACCACCGCCCAATTAGCCGCCGGGTGCCGCGCTGCAATGCTTTTTGCGAATGATGACGGTTCAGCACCAGTACTCGAAGAGTTGTCGCACATCGGTATCGAGTTTCTGGCGTTGCGGTCAGCCGGTTACAATCATGTGGATCTCACGCACGCTCATCGCTTAGGCATACGTGTAGCGAATGTGCCGGAGTATTCGCCGTATGCCGTCGCGGAGCATGCTGTCGGAATGATACTGGCACTCAACCGCAAACTCATGCGGGCGTACAGTCGTGTCCGAGAACTGAATTTCTCACTCGATGGGTTGGTCGGGTTCGACCTGCATGGGAAAACAGTTGGAGTATTCGGTGTGGGACGGATTGGTTCAGTGCTCGTGCGCATCCTTCACGGTTTCGGTTGTCGTGTGTTGGGCTGCGATCCAGTCAAGCGCCCTGAACTGATTGAACGGTATGGACTCGAGTACGTATCCTTGGAGCAACTCTGCCACGACTGCCGCATTATTGTGCTCTGTGCGCCGCTGACTCCGCAGACGCGCTATGTAATCAATCGTGATACACTTGCAATGATGCAACCCGGCATCATGCTCATCAACGTTGCACGCGGCGGCTTGCTTGACACACGTGCAGTGATCGAAGCGCTCAAAGCGCGTCGGATTGGTTACCTTGGTCTCGACGTGTACGAAGAAGAAGCAGGACTATTTTTCTATGACCACTCAGAGGACATCATTACCGACGACTTGATCGCACGGCTTTTAACCTTCCCCAATGTGCTCATCACGAGCCACCAAGCATTCTTAACCGACGATGCTCTACATAACATCGCTACTACGTCCATCGCTGCACTGGATGCGTGGGAGAGTGGAAGCTCAGCGCCCAACGAGCTCTAACTGTTACTCATCAGCGGCTGCCAGTTCAGGTGTTGCTTCTTCAGTGCCCGTCGCCTCGGTAAAGGCGAGAGCTTTGCCGGATTGATCCACAATGGCGACGATGTGTGCACCTTCTTTGAACGTTCCACGCAGCACCTCTTCTGCTAACGGATCTTCCAAATAGCGCTGCAAAGCACGGCGCAATGGTCGTGCACCATACTTCTCGTCATAGCCTTTTTCGACAAGGAAGTCCTTGGCGTTCTCGCTCAATTCTAACGTCATGTTTTGCTGATGGAGTCGCTTATAGAGTCTCTCCAGTTGCAACCCGATGATCTGGTAAATGTGTTCTTTCTGCAGCGGACGGAAGATAATATAATCGTCAATGCGGTTGAGAAATTCGGGGTTGAACATCCGCCGCATGGCTTCTTCAATTGTTTGCTTCATCGCCTCGTACTTATCCTCGGCTTGCTGTCCTGTCGCAAAGCCGATCTTTCCACCAGCTTTGACGTCGCGCACCCCAACGTTCGATGTCATGATGATGATGGTGTTCTTAAAGTCCACACGCCGACCGAGTCCGTCGGTCAGTATGCCATCATCAAACACTTGCAGGAGGATGTTGAACACATCCGGATGCGCTTTTTCGACCTCGTCGAGAAGCACGATGCTGTACGGTTTGCGGCGTACCTTCTCGGTGAGCTGACCGCCTTCTTCATAGCCGACATAGCCCGGCGGAGCACCAATCAAGCGAGAGACACTGAATTTCTCCATGTACTCGCTCATGTCGATGCGAATGAGCGCATCTTCTGTATTGAACATGTACCGCGCCAGAGCTTTTGCCAGCTCTGTTTTTCCAACACCGGTCGGACCCAAGAACATAAACGAGCCGATTGGACGAGTAGGATCTTTAAGCCCTGCCCGTGCACGACGAATAGCACGTGAAAGCTGCTCGACAGCTTCATCCTGACCAATGACTTGCTTTTTGAGTTCGTCCGCCATGCGGAGCAACTTCTCTGACTCGCTTTCGGCAATACGATTGACCGGTATGCCAGTCATGCTGGCGACAACATCGGCAATGTCATCAGCAGCGACGGTAAAGACTTGTTCGGTTGCTTGTTCTTCCCACTCCTCCTTGGCACGTTCAAGCTCGGTTTGTAGCTGCTTTTCTTCGTCGCGCAGCGACGCAGCTTCCTCGAAGCGCTGGGCACGAACAACTTCATTTTTCCGTTTGCGCACTTCCTCGATGCGCTGTTCGAGTTCGAGAATTTCTTGTGGTACGGTGTAGTTCGCCAGATGAACGCGCGCACCGGCTTCGTCGAGAACGTCTATAGCTTTATCGGGGAAGTAGCGATCGGTGATATACCGCTCCGACAGCCGCACACACGCAACAATCGCATCGTCGGTATAGCGAACACTATGGTGTTCTTCGTAGCGATCCTTGATGTTTTCGAGAATCTGCAGCGTCTCTTCGGCGCTGGGTGGATCAACGATGATTTTTTGAAATCGGCGTTCGAGCGCCCCATCTTTTTCGATGTACTGTCGGTACTCATCAAGCGTTGTTGCGCCGATGCATTGGATGTCACCGCGAGCCAGTGCTGGTTTGAACATATTTGACGCATCAAGCGAACCGGAGGCACCACCAGCTCCAACGATTGTGTGGATTTCGTCAATAAACAAAATGACGTCCTTGGCTTTCTCCAATTCGTTCATCACAGCTTTCATGCGCTCTTCAAACTGTCCGCGATACTTTGTGCCCGCCACCAGAGCTGCTAAATCGAGCGTCACGATACGCTTGTCATAGAGAACGCGTGGCACTTTTCGTTCGACAATGCGAAGTGCTAATCCTTCGACAATCGCGGTCTTACCGACACCCGGTTCACCAATGAGTACAGGGTTGTTCTTCTTACGGCGAGCGAGCACCTGTGCGACACGTTCGATTTCGCGCTCACGTCCAATGACCGGATCAAGTTTGCCTTCAAGTGCAAGCTTGGTTAGGTCACGTCCGAAGTTATCGAGTACTGGAGTTTTGACGCGCTCAGCAGACTCCTTCTTGCTGCGCCCCCGTTGGCTGCCCGAGCTGGGACGGGACGAGCTGCTTTTGCCCGACGTAATTGCGTCGAGTTCCTTGCGGGCGGCGTCGTAGGTAACACCAAACTGCGAGAGCACCTGCGCGGCAATGTTATCTTCATCGCGGAGCAGCGACAGCAGCAAATGTTCTGTACCGATGACCTCGCTTTTGTAGAGTTTGGCTTCCAGATATGTGATTTTGAGTACCTTTTCGGCTTGTTTGGTCAGCGGGATATTGCCAATCGTCAATGTCCCACTGGTTGTACGGACGGTATCTTCAATGGCTTTTTTGAGCCGATAGAGATCTACGCCCACGTTACGCAGAATCTTGACAGCAATGCCTTCACCCTCTCGGATGATACCGAGGAGCAAATGTTCCGTGCCGATATAGTCATGCCCCAGCCGCAGCGCTTCTTCACGGCTGAGCCGGATGACTTCTTGCACGCGATTTGAAAAGTTGCCCTCCATCGGTCAATCGTCACAAATGTTTTTGGTGGTACACGCGCTGACACCGCTGGCGCCAACGGCTCGGTACAAAGGACGCACACCAGGCGCTCCGATTGCAGAGCAGTAACCAGCTGTCAATATCGGCGTTTTCTATTAGCAAATGTAATGCACAATCAGGATTTCAGCATGCACCCATACATCAAATGGTAAGAAACTTGTTTATCTCGGGACTATCTCCGCTATCGGTAAAGCTCACCCAAAGATACTCCTGTTCCGCTGCTATTCTCGCACAGTATTATCCCGCTGGAGTTCTGCGACCATCCGTCTGGTCAGCGTGCGGAGCTGCATCAAGAACACCCCAACAATGACCAGCGGCATTGCAACGATGAGCGTGATACTCCACGGGGTGAGCGTACCGCTCGACATACTTTGGCACATGACCAACTCCAGCACAAGCAGATATGCCCCCAATGCGACCCCCATACCGAGCAGCAGCTCGAAATAGCGATTGACCCACTCACTCCGACGCTCCGGTGGCAGCTCACTAGTGTGTAGGAATACTGCTGGCAAATTCACCAGATAGGGAACATGCTTCAGGAGCCAAAAGCGACACTGCGCCACCAGGAATATTATGGCAGGCCCAATGCTCATCGCTGCGGGGATTACCAAAAGAAAAACTTTGTCACCCCAATCGGTCGGTTCACCACGAGCGTTGAAGTGAAGCGGCACTATTGGTGGCAGATCGACATAGCACCAAGCTCCAACTATCCACAGCACAACGATTTCGCCCAGGAGAATCGTTCGCAGCACTCTGCCTGCGCGTCCCCACGGGTGTCGAGGGAACATGTCTGGTGTTACCATTGAAACTACTCCGTGTCAAGCTTTGCCCAGCAAATTTATACGCATCCTTTCTTTTCAGTACGTGGGTGGATTACCGAAGCCATCATTCCACAATGAAACGAGAAGAGTAAGGATTAGAAAGTATAGTTTTTTGTTTATACTTTTGTAAGTAGAAAAGAAAAATAAGAGCGGGTAAGTTATTTGGTGGCAAAAGCGTGGCCCACAATAAGTGGACAACCACGCAGTCACGACGCTTTGCGAA
>JAOAEV010000032.1 GCA_026416585.1 Chlorobiota bacterium
GTGTCACTCCACAGGTGACCAACCGTCACCCGCCCAATATCCACCGAATCAAGACTCCACGTCCACTCCGGCGTCTGACCTGAACCCTTGCTCTTGAGCAACTGACCGCTGCTCCCCGCTGAACCATTCGTCTCCAACGGAGCACTCGGGCCTGTCAGGTTCACACGATTGGCACGAACAATACCCGTCCCACTGGCCGACAACACCGAACCATTCCCAACACTCAACGTCTGATTCTCATTGACACCGCTCTTGATCGAATCAAACGGCACCGCGCCGGCAATGTAGCGTGCGTGCAACGTATCGGCCATGACGCGCTGCGATGTCACATTCGTCGAGTGGAGCCGGATGATATCGAGCGTGTCTAACTGGCTACTCCACTGCTGCGGAGCATTCGCTCCACGACTGACCAGAACCTGATTCGGTTGCCCGCTACTGCCACCGATGTAGAGCCGAGCACCAGGTCCTTGTAAGTGAAGTTGCGTACCGAAAATGTTGCCTATGCTATCCACATAAAATTCTGAATTCGGACCGATAGATAACCACCCAAGTGGCGAGGTTGTACCAACCCCTATCCACCCCCGCTCGGTAATTCGCATGCGCTCCCGCCCACCCGTTTTGAAGATGAGAGGAACAGCATCGGTTGTACCAAGAAAATGCCGCGACGGATCAAGTCCGCTATTACCGATGAGTGCCCAGTCTCCACCGGATGCATCACCGTGGCTTATGAATTGTGCCCACGCTGGAACAGTACGATCTCCGATATTCATCTCCAGCCGATTGGTTGTCGTATTGAAGATGAGCAGACCACGGGCAGGAAAAACAATCGCATCGCGTTGCTGTTGCGTCATCCGCGGAACAAGCATCCCTCGTGGTCGAGAAAGCGCTTCGATGCTGACGTCAAGGACTGCTGACGAATCTGGCAATGTCGTCCCGATACCAACATTTTCATCTGAACGAGCCAGTATGGGCACAGTAAGCAGCACTGTAAGAACACGCGCTACCCACCAAGCCACACGATCCGGGTACAAAAACATACATCATCCTGGTGATGCTCTGACATATGCCGCAAGAGTACGTGCGCGACATTTTAGGTATCGTCCTGGAATTCTACAACTTGAAGGACAAACACCGTGCCAGCTCTTTGTCTTTCCAGATGTGCTCCCCGAAACAGGAACAAATCCCCATCGCCAGATACCGATGGGGAAGCCTTATATCAGTTGTAGGAAGCAGCCGAATTCAGCGGATGATCACCAAGCGGCTCGTGGCAGTAACTCTCCCGTCAAGCCAGAGTACAACGCTATAGATACCAACCGGAAGATGTGCAGATTCAATGGCAATACTGTGCTCTGTATGAGTAACGTTTTCTGTTGTACGGAACACTGTGCGACCGAGCGCATCAACAATTTCAAGAACAGCCTGGCGAGGGAGCATCGTCCCAGAGAGAACGCGAATTGCCACGCGGTCTCGCGCAGGATTCGGCGCAATGATCAATGCTGCTTCCCATTGGGTTGGGTCCCGCACATCGCTCAACGGATTGGAAGGGGTATCGAAGTTGGCAATCTTGTAGATATTGCCAGCAAGATCGGTAACCCAGTAATTACCGTCGCGCGGATCAACTTCGACGCCGCGGGCATTGATCGTGCCCCCACTGCTGTTGAGAATTTCCATCCGTTGCACTTCTTGGCTCGGATCGCTGGGATCAAGACGAAGTAGATATGCAGCCTGTAGTCCGCCTCCACCTGCACTGAATTGTGTCCCCACCTGATACAGGTAGCGTTCCCCATCATAAGCCAAACAGCGGGGTCCATAGAACTCGCGGAAGGGGTTGGAATATGTGCGCTCGACTTGGAAGGTCTCCGGATTACATATCAAGATTCGCTGCGCACCATCACGCTCAGTGAGAACGAGTTTGCCGTTGACCAGCTCAATACCAATTCCGTACGAGCTCGCAGGACTGGTGCCTCGCCGTAGCAAAGTGCCGTTGGTATCGAGCACCAGAATTCTCGCGGCGGCACTTGATGCTGTACCCAGTAAACGATGGACGTACAGAATTCCCCGTTGGCGGTCAATCGTCAGATCGGTGCAATTGACTGTATCGCCAGCCGGCAACTTGATGGATTTGAGCACCTGCAGAGTCGTCGCATCAAGTTTGTAGAGATACGGCGTATAAAAACTGGTCGTCCACAGACCGCCTGCACCATCGTAAGCAATGCCATATGCGACGTGAGGGATTGATACTGTTCTCTGTACTGATCCGCGCTGAAATTCAAGAATGGCAAACGGATTCGATATGACCGACACCAGCGGATTGCCAACTTCTGTCACTCGAATGCGTACCCGTTCCGACGGACGGTTTTCGACGATCCAGCGCAACGATCCGCCAACGACGTTGGTCGCTAACGTGCTCCAGTATTGACCATCAGTATAGGTGATCTCAACCGTCACCGGGTCGGTAAAGCCATGCCACGAAAAGACCATCGCACTGGTCGCAACAACTACTTCTCCACCGAGTGGCGAGGTGATTTCCGGTTCGGTGATACTTTCGGACGGGATCGAACATTCCCACATCGAGCGTCCGTGTGTTGCCACGCGCACGACGCTACGTTCTGGGACAATTTGCAAATCAAGTACTGGTGCACGCGGCAGTCCGCGTCCTAACGGTGTCCATGAACGGCCACCGTTGAATGTAATGAATACTCCTGCATCAGTACCAGCGATGAGAATGTCTTGGTTATAAGGATGTACATCGAGTGCGTTGACAGGTGCATCGGGAAGTGTAGTGCTAATGTCCTGCCAGCTCCTACCGCGATCCGTTGTTTTGAATACATGCCCTGTTCCGTATCCCGAATAGCAGATCCAGGCAGTGGACGGCTCGCTGGTCGAACAAATGATGTCCCGCACAAAGCGGAGCGGCAGGCCATTGAGGGAGACATCCGTCCACGATGTTCCGCCGTCGTCTGTGCGGAACACACGGCCATTTTCTAAACCGACGTACACGAGCGACTCATCGAGCGGAGAAGCACCGATCGCACTAATCTTTGCCTGCGAATCAAACGGATCGGCTGAAGCATATTCCCATCGCGTGCCGTTGAGATAATTGCGGTACAGCCGCCCTCGTCCGTGGTAAAGCGCCCCAGTCGTGCGTTCCAGCACGAGCGGAGACGACCACGCCCCCTGATCATTCGGATCAATTCCGGTGGTGAATGACCCTGCTTGCCCCGTTGCCAGATTACGCCACCAGAGATTGCCGTAGTAAGTCTCCCCATAAATAACTGAGGGATTGGCAATATTGACGACTGTGTAAAAGCCATCGCCTCCCCAAACGGACTGCCACGAAGTGCGCTCTTGCACGCTTCCGAGTGTACCGTTGTCTTGTGTGCCGCCATACGTCTTGCGCTCAGCACTGCGATCGACATCCATGGCGTAGAACTGCGTGACTGCATAGCCATTATTAATTGCCTGCCATTGACCGAATCCACCACCTCTCGTTGTTCGATACATACCACCGTCGTTCGCCAGATAGATTTCGTTTGGGTCCAACGGATTGAACACCCCAGCATGCTGGTCCACGTGGACGCTCCCACTCCCGTATCCATCGGTTACATTGACCCACGAGGCACCACCATTAGTTGTTCGCCACACATCAATACCACCGGCGAACGCAACGTCTGGATTGGTCGGGTGCACTATAACAAAGTTATCGTAGGCTCCCTGCCCATTGAAAAAGTTCGCGTCGCCTTGATAGACGCGTTGCCACGAGGCGCCGCCATCTATGCTTTTGTAGATCGCACCGATGTTGTTGGTAGTGCTTTGTCCTGTTGGATCAGGACCTTCAATGAGCGCATATAGAATCCGTGGATCCGATGGTGCACATTGCACTGACACCCGCCCAATCTGATCTGCTTGCGGCATACCGCTCGATGATCGCGTAAACGTGACACCACCGTCGGTGCTTTTCCAAACGCCATTTCCCCACACCCCAATCCACAGAAGGTTCGTATCCCCGGGGTGAATGGTAATATCGCTGATGGCATAGCGATTCATGCGCTGCCACGTAGCACCTGCATCTGTGGACTTATACAAGCCGGGTGCTGACCGCACGCCTCCCGCATAGACCAAGTTCGAATTGAGAGGATGAAGCAACACCTTCGAAAACGCGCCAACGGTCGCCAGTCCAATTCGCCGCCACGTACGTCCCCCATCGGTTGATTTGTACATCCCAGTTCCCCATGCATCTTGCATGTTCGAGGCTGGCGTCATTTCGCCAGTCCCAGCGTAGAGTACATCGGGATTATTTGGATCAATTGCCAGAGCACCCATACTGAGCGACACCCCATCATCGTAAAGTGGCTCCCACGTTGCACCATAATCGGTTGTGCGCCAAATCCCACCCCCAGCAGCACCAACATACACAACACCAGAGCGCGTCGGATGATGAACCACTGTTCGGGTGCGTCCGCCGATGTTGTCGGGTCCGATAAGCACCCACTGTGGCTGCGAGGCAAGGGCGACAGCGGCACTCTTGCAACGTGCCAACTGCTTTGCCTGCTCGATCGCGCGCTCATATGCGCCCTCTGGTATCCGACCAAATGGGAATGCACGCTGTTTCCAAAACTCAACCTCTCGAGTGAAGGGATCTTCTTCTCCGCTTCCATCAAAGAAGGCAGCAACCATCACCGGACTGATCAGCACGAAAAGGACTACCAACTGTCGCATTATAGCAACCTACACTCGATGTTACCACTGGGAAATTACGACAGAACATCCTACAAACCAGCATCCGTCATGCTTCTGAGCTTGCGCATCTTTAGTGTACTTTTGCTCTCCGGCAAATAACAGCACTGAGAAATTCGTTTTCAGCTGCGTGTAGTTGTGTTCCATTACTTTTCGCATTCGAATGCAAGAGCCACAACCAAAGCAACCCGAAATTGCTCCTGAGCTAGAACGCACGCTCGTTGGCAGTACGATCGCACGGACACTGCTCGAGCAACGCAAAGTCTTCCTATGGGGACAAGTGGATGATGACTCGGCGCGTGATGTGATTGACCGTTTGCTCTATCTGGACGCTATTGCACACGACAAAGAAATTACGCTCTACATCAATTCACCGGGTGGATATGTCACCTCTGGGATGGCGATTTACGATGCAATCAAAGCGCTCCGCTCGCCGGTCTCGACCGTGTGCATGGGACTTGCTGCCTCGATGGGCTCGATTCTTCTCTCGGCGGGCGTCAAAGGACGACGCTTCATTTTCCCGCACGGACGCGTGATGATCCACCAGCCCAGTGGCGGAGCTGCTGGCACAAGCACCGACATCGAAATCCAAATGAAGGAAATTCTTAAAATCAAGGAAATCAGCGCGCACATTCTGGCGGAGAACACCGGCCAACCGGTTGAGCGGATTATGCAGGATTTTGACCGCGACTACTGGATGGACGCACACGAATCCATTGAATACGGTATCGTTGATGCAATCATCGAGCGCTTCGACTGATACATTCGTTATTCGATCTCCCGAAACGGCCGACGAGTGGGAGGCATACTACACTCTTCGCTATCGCATTTTGCGTCAGCCGTGGGGTGCTCCGCTCGGCTCCGAGCGGGATGAGCGCGAACATCTTGCCGTCCATCGGATCGCACTCGACGCAGGTACCGGACACATTGTTGGGTGCGGACGCATACATCAGCGTGACGATGGTTCTGCTCAAATACGATTCATGGCAGTTGCCGACGACTACCGCGGACGTGGCATCGGCTCACTGCTTCTGGAGTCTCTCGAGCAGTGGGCAAAACAGCAGAGTATCACACACATCGTGCTCTACGCCCGCACGACAGCGGTACGCTTCTATTTGCAGCATGGCTACCGCGTCCTCGAGCGTGCACACACGCTCTACAACGCTATCGAGCACGTTCTGATGGAGAAGCGTTTAGTGTGATGTCGTCATGTCCATCGGGGTGGTACGAGCTTTCCAAGTGGCTTGTCACGTCGCTGGGACGATCAAGTGCCTGTGCAACGCGTTGTTCCGCTTCAGACGCGAGACGGTGTGCCTCTTCGATTGGGGTACCGTCGGGAAATTGAACGTGAAAGTCCACGTACATCCGTTGTCCAGACTCGCGCATGCGAAGGCGGTGAAAACTCAACGTCGGGTGTTCATGACGAAACGTTTCCAGAACAGTCCGCGCCCGCTCGATCATCGTCGGATCAGCAGTGTCCATCAGACCGAACACTGCACGTCGCACCAACCGGAACCCCTCCAGCAAAATGTTTGCACCAAATAACAGCGCAAAGATTGGATCGAGCACCATCCAGCCCGTCACCATCGCTGCACTCAGTCCGAGGACCGCTCCAGCACTGGTCCAAGCATCGGTCAGTATGTGTCGTCCATTGGCTTCGACCACCAGTGAGCGTTCTGCTTTCCCGACATGTACCAAATACCAGCCCAGCAGCGCATTGACAGCACCGGCACCAGCTGTCAGTACAGTACCCAATCCCAGCTGCTCCACCTCGGCACCCATCACCAATCGCTCGATTGCGGCATAGAGAATCAACAGTGCTGCCAGTCCAATCAGTCCACCTTCGAAACCTGCGCTGAAGTACGCGATCTTGTCGTGCCCATACGTGTGGTTGTCATCAGGCGGGCGATAGCTCCACCGCAGCGACCACCATGCAAATCCAACTGCCAACTGATGAACAACCGATTCGAGAGCGTCTGACAGAATCACCATCGAGCCAGTACGGAGATAAGCATACCACTTGATCCCCAGCATAATAAGCCCGATACCGAGCGAAAGGTTCATCGCACGGCGTTCGCGGTTGCTGAGCTGCAGTACCGCTTGCATTTGTCGCATGGTAATGCTGCTACGAATGTGGTTTATCTTTGTGCATGTCTACTTCGAAATTAGCGATGAGTAATCTTGCCGTTCGTGTTCTCGTCGCGCTCGTCGGTATTCCGGCACTGGTAGCGATAGTACTTGCTGGCGGATGGTGGCTTGCTGGATTCGTTGCGATCAGTAGCGGGCTGGGCGCCGGCGAATTGTATCGCATGGTACAGGGAAAGGGGATCCGTCCTCATACGATGCTCGGCATCGCCACTGCCACCGTGATACCTCTTCTGGTCGCTGCTGGGTATGAACATGCCGTTGCACCGCTTGTGGCTGCCCTATGCATCCTTGCGATGATAGGACAACTACGACGCGGCACCGATGGCGCAATCAGCGCTATTGCAACAACGTTGCTGGGAGCGATTTATCCAGCGATGCTCTTGGCCTCGATTGTGGCGCTGCGGCAGTGGCAGGCATCATCAACGACAGATGGAGCCTGGCTTGTCCTGCTCACAATGAGTGGCATTTGGATGTGCGATACAGCAGCATACTTCGTCGGGCGACGCTTTGGCCAGTGTCTGCTGGCCCCGCGCATCAGTCCGAAGAAAACGTGGGAAGGCGCTATTGCTGGTGCGTTTGCTGGAATCGCCTGGTGTGCAGTGATCGCACCCCTGTTGCTGCCATGGGGCAGCGTATGGCTCGGCATCGGTATTGGCATCGTAGTGGGCACAGTGGGGCAGCTTGGCGATCTGGCTGAATCGCTGCTCAAGCGCGATGCCGGCATTAAGGATAGCTCGGCAATCATCCCGGGGCACGGCGGCGTGCTCGACCGCTTCGACAGTTTGATAGCCACAGCACCGGCAGTGTACGGTTTGCTGGTGATCCTTCGTTGGCTCGCACTTGTTCCATAATCGAGCAGCTGCACAATGAATGCAGTAGCGATCATCATGGCTGGTGGCACCGGTGCACGGCTCTATCCGCGGAGCCGGCAGGCACATCCCAAGCAGTTTCTGCACTTTTTCGGCGATGGGACACTCATTCAGAATACGTTTGCACGACTCCAACCACTTGTGCCGCCCCCTCGCATTCATGCGGTGACGACGGAAGACTTAGCCCCTCTGCTGATCGAACAACTACCGGCACTATCGTCGCCGAATATCATCGTCGAGCCGTTTCGACGAAACACCGCACCAGCACTTGCATTGGCAACAGCTGTCCTGGAGCGTCTATACGGACCCGAGGTTGTCATCGTTGCTGTGCCATCGGACCATCTGATTTGGAATGTGCGGGAATTCCAACAGGCACTTGAAGCGGCAATCCAGGCTGCAACTACTGCCAACGCCATCGTTACGATCGGTTTGGTGCCCACCCGCGCTGAAATAGCATTTGGATACATCCAAGTAACCGACGAGCCGTTGACGACTGCATCGGGCGCCACGATCTATCACGTGCGCAGTTTCGCTGAAAAGCCAGACCTGGCTACCGCCGAGCGATTCATCAATGCTGGCGATTTTCTCTGGAATAGCGGTATCTTCATTTTTCGCGCGTCGGTATTCTGGAATGAACTTGGCACCCACTTGCCGGACTATGCTGAACTATTCGGCGAGCTGCGTTCGGCACCAGCGGAGCATTTCCCGTCCTTGGTCGAGCATGTGTATGGCCGCGTGCGTAACGTATCGTTCGATACTGGCATACTCGAAAAAACATCCAATGTTCTCTGTGTGCTCGGCACATTCGAGTGGAGCGATCTCAGCTCGTGGGATGAGCTGTGGCGACTGCAGAAAAAAGATCCACGGCAGAATGTTCTTGAAGGCAGTATTTATGCTCTGGACACTCGTCGGTGCTACGTTAGTTCGTTCGGCAAGGTCATAGCATTGCTCGATATCGAGGACCTTATCGTGGTTGACACCGAGGATGTTTTGCTCATTTGCCGGCGCGGTTCGAGTCAACGCGTAGCGGAATTGGTTAACATGTTTCGTCGCAAAGGCAACACCTCACTTCTGTAGCTGTTGGCAAGATTCTTGCTTGATGCTCGGCATGAACTGTGCATGGACGCACCGAGTACTCGCTGTAATGGTTCTGCTGTGGCTCGGCAGCTGTGCATCAGCAGTGCGATATCGTACCGATACGATGACAGCACCCCCCGACGGCACACTCAAGACCGGTACCCGTATGCGTGGAATGGCATCGTATTACCACGACGAATTCCACGGACGCCGAACTGCGAGTGGCGAAATATTTCAGCAGCACCATTTGACAGCAGCGCATCAAACGCTGCCCTTGGGAACACTTGTGCGCGTTGTCAATCTCAAGAACGGACGGAGCGTTGTCGTGCGCATCAACGATCGTGGTCCATTTGTCGGCGGACGTATCCTTGATGTTTCCCGCGCAGCAGCGGAGAAACTGGGAATGCTCGCCGATGGTCTTGCCAACGTCGAGATGATCATTCTGGATTTGCCCCCATGAGCATTGCGTTTGTTCCATCGGTTGCGGTTGTTGCTGTGCTTGCCAGCACCAGTGGAATGGTGCATATCGAATGTGCGCCAAGTTTAGCAGCGCTGTTTGCGTGGATCGAGCTGGAGCATTCATTCCTGCGCCGATATGGTTTCACCCGTATCGTATACTGTGAGCGATACGATCGTCTTGGACTCGCACAAACACGAGCCGAACAATTGCGCAGACTACCACACGAAGAGCTATTCCGGATCATCGCGAGCCTCAACCCCGACGAAAGAACACTCGACCGAGACACAATCGAACAACTTCCTGTTCGCAGTTGGATACCGCCGCAGCGACGTCGCCGTCCCACGCGCTGCACACCTACGCTACCCCGCTGGACACTGCCGAAGCCACCACAAACAAGCAGCGATGGATAATATGCGCTGGCTACCTGCTCTTGCAGCACTGATCAGTAGCTGTGTCAATACTCTGCACTACGAGCTACACTATGAGCAAAGTGGTGGGCTTGGCGGCGTGCCCCAGTACCGTATTACGATCGATTCTACCCGACGCTGCATAATTGTATCGCTCGACGACAGCACAGCGCATAGGACACGTGCTCAACAGCTCGAAGAGGACTTCTACCGTCGGATTGGTTCGATGATTGCCGACACTGCCCTATGGTCGCTCGAACCAGAAAATGCTGCAAATCCTCCTCGACCTGATACACCGCTGCGACATCTATCCATTCGGCTCGGTGCGCATACAAAACAAATGGTGCTTGGTACTCCGTTGCCAGATGCCCTCCAACCGTTGGTTATGCTACTTGATTCTATAGCACAACATGCAACTTCCATGCAACGGTGAGAATGTAGTTCCACACGACTTGAAACTGCTCACAGCCGGATAGAGTGTTTGCTCTCCTTTGCGTTCTGGTCGTACTACATGTCGCATACCATCCCGAACTTGATTCAGAATCTCACACTGTCCACTACATCCTACACAAGACCATAAGCAAGTTTAGGGTAGTGCATCCCATACGGTTCTACTGAACTCGGCTCCGCATCCCACCTCCACGTATTGCACAACAATAGAGCAGCCTTACTGCTCGTTGTAGCGTGGTGCTATATCCTCGTTTACATACCCCAATGCGTCTTCGACTTTTCGTCTTGACTACACTTGCCTGCTGTGTCTGGGCAGCAGAACCCAACGGCTACCGTGTTCGACTCGATCTCGCTGGATGTCGAAGTGATCAAATCGCCATCAGCATCGAATTACCGAAAACGATTCGGTGCACCGAGTGCCGCTATGTGCTACCGCGCTCGGTGCCGGGTACGTACTCGCTCGATCGGTATGGGCGATTTGTGACCGCTGCGAGCGCTTTTGATGCTGCTGGCAATCCATTACCCGTTCGTCGTGACGATGGCGATATTGTTGTCAATGGTACCCCAGCACGCCTGGTATACTGGGTCAACGACACATGGGATGATCCTGAGGAACGAGATGTTTTCAATCCAACGGGCAGCAATATTCAATGCGACACTAACTTTGTTCTGAATTTTCACGCAATGGTTGGCTATATCGAGGGCTACAAAAGTCTGCCGTATGAGCTCACCATCGTCAAGCCCCACAGGTTTTATGGCGCGACATCATTGCCTCGGGTAGCTACGGACGACTCGACCGATACCTTCCACGCTCGAACATACATGGAGCTTGTGGACAATCCCGCCATGTACTGCATCCCCGACACTGCAAGCTTTGACCAAAGCGGTACTCGTATCATGGTTGCTGTTTATTCGCCAAACAAAGTTCTCCGTGCAGCCGCAGTCGCCGAGATGCTTCGTCCAACCCTGGCAGCTGTCGCACGAATGCTCGGCACCATGCCAGTAAATCGCTATACGTTTTTGTTCTACTTTGCCGGTCGTCAGCAGAATGACATTATTAGCGATATGTCATTTGGTGCACTCGAGCATTCGTACGCGTCGCTGTACTTTTTACCAGAGGGGCGCGGGGCCGAAGGCACTGCACGCGAAATGATCCAATCGACAGCAGCGCATGAATTTTTGCACATCCTGGTACCGCTCCATCTCCACAGCGAAGAGATTGCCGATTTTGACTTCCGCTCCCCGCGTATGTCGCGTCATTTGTGGCTCTACGAAGGGTGCACTGAGTACTTCCAGATGCTTGCACGCGCATGTGACACCCTGATGGAACCTGACACCTTTTTGCGTGAGCTTCTCGGCAATCTCCGCATGATGCAACTGTTCTACCGCCAACGACCAGTCTCCCTCGTCGAATTGAGCCAGCGCGTGCTCGAGCCGGAGTATCAAAAACTGTATCCGGTTATCTACATGCACGGACCAGTAGTCGCATTTTGTTTGGATGTGACAATTCGCCGTTTGACGGCAGGACGCATGACGTTGCTCGACGTAGTGCGGCAATTGATGGACAAGTACGGACCCGATCGCCCATTCCGAGATGAAACATTGTTCGACGAATTCACAGCATGTGTACATCCATCACTCCGCGACTTTTTCCGCCGCTACATCGAGGGTACCGAACTACCACCGATCGAAGAGTGTGTATCAGCACTCGGCTATCAGTATCGTGACTCAGCAGAAGTGGAGACATACCACTTTGAGTCAGCATCGCTAACGTTGAGCCGTACAAGTGATGTCCCTATCATCGCCACACGCCAGCCACACAACGACTTCGGCTTTCGCAATGGCGATACATTGGTGCGAATCAATGGTGTGCTGGTAACTCCTGAAAACAAATACGAGCTACTCAGCCGTACCATCTGGGCACCACAATCTTGTGATACAGTGCGCGTGCTGGTCCGCAGAGCAGACGGCGAAGTCGAACTTCGCGCTGCCCCACGTCGGACGACACGCACTGTGCGTCACACATTCAAGGATGCACCGAATGCCTCTCCAGATGCTCTCGCATTTCGACGGCAATTTTTCCGGAAAGTAGAATAAGCGGAACTGTAGCGTCTGGTAGAGTCTGCCACGTCTGTCATGCAGCCTTTGGAAGAGACCGTGAAATAAGTTCAGGGTGACAAAACGAAGCAACACGTGCAGGATAAGAAGGAAGGGTAAGTAAGCCCCCTCATGGTACACTACAACGTTTACACACCCTTTAGCGCTTGGCGGCAGCTTTTTTCGTAGCAGATTTGGATGCTTTTGCTTTGGTGTTGCGAGTGGTTGTTGCAGGCTCAGATTGAGCCTCATCGAGCTGATACTGGCGCATCAGATCTGTCAGCCGATCCACGCTGACTGCAAGCATGCGAGCAGCAATGCGACGATCACCACTTGCCAGTGCCAGCGTCTGCGCAATCAGATCCCGCACGACTGAATCAAGCGGCGCACCGTGTTCAGAGATCACCAACTGGTACTGACCCGACGCAAGACTCGGACGCACCGACACTCCTTTGTCGGGCGGTGCCGTATCGGTACGGAGAAAAGACAACTGCTCCCGCGTAATGACCGATCCGTTGCTAAGCAAGACCGCACGCTCGATAACATTGCGCAGCTCACGTACATTTCCTTTCCAGTGATATTGCTGCAATAGTTCTGCTGCTTGCGGTTCAAAGCCTTCGATTGCTTTGCCGAATTTGGCGTTGAACTCCTTGATGAATGCAGCTACCAATAGTGGAATGTCTTCTTTCCGTTGGCGAAGCGGCGGTAGGTAGATCGTCGCTACATTGAGCCGATAGTAAAGATCCTCGCGGAACTTACCTTCCTCGACAAGTTTTTCCAGATCACGATTGGTAGCGGCAATCACACGCACATCCACAGTGATTTCCTTCGAACCGCCGAGCCGATAGAATTTGCGCTCTTGAAGCACGCGCAATAGTTTGACTTGCATTTCAGGACTGAGTTCACCGACCTCGTCAAGTAAAATAGTGCCGCGATGCGCTTGTTCGAATCGTCCCTGACGGATTTTATCAGTCGCGCCGGTAAATGCGCCGCGCTCATAGCCAAACAGTTCACTTTCTGCCAATTCGCGCGGAATCGCGCCACAGTTGACCGTGATGAATGGACCCTTGGCACGTGCTGATTGCTGGTGGATATATCGCGCGATCACTTCTTTACCCGTACCCGATTCGCCGAGGATGAGCGACGTTGTATCGGGCGAGCGTGCCACAATCGCCGCAATTTCGAGTGCCTTCCGCAGAGCCTCGCTCGAACCGATGATATTGCTGGTCGTGTACCGTGCCAGCTCCTCTTCGAGTAAGGACACCTGCCGCCGCATTGCATCGTTGGTCAACACGCGTTCGACAACAACTTCGAGCTGCTCAAGGTCGATCGGCTTGGCGATGAACTCATCGGCACCGGCTTTCATAGCACGCACTGCCGTCTTGATATCCCCAAATCCGGTCATGACGATCACCGGCACACGCACACCTTCCCGACGCAAATGTTCAAGCAGATCAATACCATTGACCTTACCTAAGTACACGTCGAGTAGTGCCAGGTCCGGCGCGATAGATTCGAACTCTTCCAGCGCACGCTGCGGATCGTTGAGATGCACAACGCGCTCGTACCGATCGTCCAGGGCGTGTACGATTGCTTCACCGACCAAGTGGTCGTCATCGATGACCAGAATTGTTTGCCGAGAGCGCTCCATCGGAGGCATCGTGGGATGATGGGACGAATACCGATCGCAGACGTGCTGCACTGCCTGCTACTCAGCGATGCAAAGATACTGGCCGCAGCAGCGTGTATTTTTGAGCCATACTATTTTACGCGGCAGCATGCAGGCTGGTTCGGTCGTTCTGATCTTGCACACACATTTGCCGTACGTCCTTCATCATGGCACCTGGCCCCACGGCTCCGACTGGCTCTGTGAAGCAGTCGCCGAATGCTACCTGCCGCTGCTGAATACACTCACCCAACTGGCTGCCGAGGGGATCACCGCTCCCATCACCGTGGATATTTCGCCTGTCTTGTGCGAACAGCTCGAACATCCTGACTTCAGCACCCTCTTTGAGCAGTACTGTACCACACACATTGAATTGGCGCAGCAGGACGAGCGTTTTTTTGCGCGAACCGAACCTAATCCGCACTATCGAATGCTCGCACAGATGTGGCAACGCTGGTACAGCGCACGGTTGGAGGATTTTACTGAACGATATCAACACTCGATTGTCGGTGCACTGCGGCGCCTGCAAGATGCTGGTGTCATTGAAGTCATGACGTGTGCTGCCACACACGGGTATTTGCCATTGCTCGGCAGCGACGAGTCGGTTGCTCTACAAGTACTGCTCGCATGCGAAAACTATCGGCAGCATTTTGGTCGCTCCCCACGCGGCATTTGGCTTCCTGAATGCGGTTACCGTCCTGCCTACGTCTGGCGCACGTACTTACCCGTTGAGCACTTTTCGACGCCTCACCCACGATTGGGCATCGAACAAGTGCTCGCACGCTGCGGATTGGAGTACTTTGTCACCGATGAACCGCTAATTCGGCGGGCAGAACCATTAGCAATCCTTCGCGACGACGGCACACCTGTACCACCAATCCCAAGCTCCGACCATCCATTTGCTCGAACACCTCTGGAACTCTACCGCATTGCTTCGTCGTGGGATACTCTCGCCGACAACGTCACGGTGTTCACACGCGACCGCAACATCTCGCTACAAGTCTGGAGCGCAGAGCTCGGTTATCCCGGTGATCCGAATTACCTGGATTTCCACAAAAAACACTTCGCGAGTGCACTGCGCTACTGGCGCGTAACGGACAACAAAGCTGACATGCGCTACAAACTGCTTTACGTTCCACAATGGGCACAGCAACGAGCACAACTTCATGCGTTTCATTTCACTCAACTGATCGAACGATCGCTGGCCGAATATCATCGCACGACCGGTCATAGTGGGGTCGTGTGTTTGCCGTTCGACACCGAACTCTTTGGGCATTGGTGGTTTGAAGGTCCGCTATTTCTCTATCATGTACTGCGTGGTTTGGCGCTGTCGCCGCTGGCACGTCCGATGACGGCGAGTGCAGCACTCGACCATCACCAGCCACGACAGGTGGTGCGATTACCAGAAGGTTCATGGGGGCGTGGCAACCATCATGACGTCTGGATCGAACATCCGGTACACTGGATGTGGGAGAGCATTTATCGAGCCGAATATCGCTGGTCTCGGCTCGCCGAACGATATACCAATGCACGCCGTACACCAACACTTGACCGTATTCTCTCGCAAGCTTTGCGCGAGCTGCTGCTGCTCCAAGCCAGCGACTGGGAGTTCTTGGTCACCACTGGCACGGCAACCGATTATGCACAGATGCGATTTGCCTTCCATCACGCGGACTTTGAGCGGCTCTGCGAGATGGCTGAGCGCTACCAGCCCAAGCGTGGGCTGAGCAAAACCGATCGAGCATTTTTGGACGACACCCAGCGTCGCAATGCCATTTTCCCGGAACTACGATTGGAACATTGGTTCAATGCTGCACATGCTGTCGGCTCGGCAAAAACAAGGGTGTAATACCGCACTAATTGTCGTATTCCTCATGTGGGTGATTGGCTGCGATGGCGGACTTGACCCAACAGCACTGCCACCAGATGCACAGATCAGCGGCTCACTCATTGTACGCGGAGGTCCAGCAAGTTATCCGCCACGCGATAGTCTGTTCGATTTGCGCGTAGTCGCATTCCGCACAATTCCTCGCGATTCCAGCATCATCGCTGCCGTGCTTGGGGGACAGGCATATTTTACGGCAATGTCAGTACTTGATTCATCCCGCTACACAATCACGATCCCATTCACCGGGATCACACCTGACCCCTTACGCCTCGAATACATCGCCGTCGCACAGCAGTACGGACCAAATGTTTTTAGCGATTGGCGCGTTGTCGGCGTGTATGCTGCAGACTCGCTATGGACACCGAAAGCAGTTGTACTCACCCGCGGCGAGCGGAGAATTGATATTGACATCGAGATTGATTTCCGCAACCCACCACCGCAACCGTTCCGATGAAAGCAACGCACATTCTGTTGTTGCTGATGGTAGTCGTTGGCATGCTCCACGCACAATTCGGCACAATTGTTGGCACGATCACCGATCGCGCAAGCGGCGAGCCAATCATTGGTGCGAGTATTCGCTTAAGCGGTCTACCGCAGGGAGCCTCCTCACGTCGAGATGGTTCGTTTGTCATTCGTCGTGTGCCGGCTGTCACGGTGCGGCTGATTGTCAGTGCCATTGGCTACCATCCAGCAGAGCGGACGCTGACTCTCCATAGTGGTGATACCGTGCACGTCCGTCTCGAGCTTGCACCGGAGAGCATCACCTCGGCAGCAGTTGTTGTCTCAGCAGCACGGCGAGTGCAATCGGTACAAGAAGTCTCCACCAGTGTCAGCTTAGTTGATGCTCAGAGTATTTCCGAGCGCGCCTTGACACGGCTCGATGAAGTGCTCCGATATGTACCGGGCGTGGTCGTGACCGGCTCGCAGGTGAGTATTCGCGGTTCGTCGGGGTTTTCCTACGGTCTTGGTTCACGCGCGCTGCTCCTGATCGACAATTTTCCCGCATTGAGCGCCGACAACGGCGACATGAGCTTTGATGCACTACCGATCGCGGACATCGAGCGAATCGAAATCGTCAAGGGAGCAGGATCGGCACTCTACGGTACCAGTGCGCTCGGTGGTATAATCAACGTCATCACCCGCGATGCATCACCATCACCACAGCTGCGTCTGCGCGCACTCGGCGGTGTGTGGACGCTCCCACGTTTCGATACATGGCGTTACCGAAGTGATCCGCCCCGACTTGGTGCAGTGGACGCCAGTGCATCGACCTCGCTCGGCACCCTTCAACTGCTCGCTGCCGGTGGCTATAGAGGCGATGATTCATACCGCTCATTCAACGACTCACATCGATGGTACACGTTCGGCAAAGTGAGCTACGACTTCAGCAGTGCCAGCCAAATCAAACTTATTGCCCAATATGCAGCCGACGACCGTGCCAATTGGCTCAATTGGCGCAACTTGAGATATGCTACCCTACCACCAGCAACCACTGACACAACCGACCGTGTGGATTCACGCAAACTGCTTATCGGATTCGAAGAGCGTACCATCTGGAGTTCATCGCTGTTTACCACTGTCCGCGGAAGTCTTTACCGGACATGGTACACCAATGCACTCCCACCAGATTCGGCAGGACACGTCAGTGCCGATGCAACACAGTACACTGCTGACATACAAGCCAGCTACCAAGCCACCGAACAACTCAACATTACTGCAGGCACCTGTTTGACACTCAACCTTGTCGAATCGCCCTACACGCAGGGACACAGACGACAAACGATCGCGAGCATCTATGCACAAGCGGAATACTGCTTCGGTGAGCGTACTACAGCCACCATTGGCGCACGTGCCGACAACGTTCACACCGAAGGCGACGCGTCGGGTATGCAAATCAGTCCGAAGATCGGCGTCATGCACCGACTCGACGACCACGTGGCACTCCGTGCCTCGATCGGCCGTGCATTTCGTGCTGCGACACTGACCGAACGCTATGCAGCCTTGCGCTTTGCTGGCTTCACCGTTGGCATCAACCCAGGTCTGCGTTCTGAAATTGGTTGGTCGGCAGAAGCCGGGATGCTCTATACACCATCGTTTGGCGGTCGAGAATGGACATTCGATATCGCCGCATTTGTCGCGCGGATGGATGACCTCATCGAGCCACAATTCGTTGTGGATACAACTGCTGAAATTCGCTTTGTAAACATCTCGCGGGCGCTGTTACCTGGCATCGAGTTCATGGTGCGCGGTTGGTTTTGGCGCGAGATCATCGGTATCGAATCAGGTACCACCGTGATGGCACCACGGGATTTGGTCGAAAATGCGACGTTGCGCTTTCGTCACAATGTGCAGTGGAATACACGGGTACTGGTCAATCTGACGTCAGCGCTCCGTGTGCATGCGGACTATCGGTTTCTCTCTCGCGTTGAGCGCATTGACGATCGCATTGTGCAACTGGGGTTGGTGCCCGACGGCGATAAGCGTGTGCCAATCCACGTGCTCGATCTTCGCCTGCTATGGGATGTTCCCGTTGCGGTACCTCTTCGCCTGACCTTGAACCTCCGTAACGCGCTTGACTACTACTATACCGAATACATTGGGAATTTGGGTCCGACACGGCACATCTCGCTCCAAGTCGAGTGGATGCTACGCTAAAATTGTTCGAGGAGACGGATATCGTTTTCGTAGAGCAGCCGAATGTCGTCAATGCCGGTCAGCAGCATTGTCACGCGCTCGATACCAAAGCCGAATGCGTAGCCTTGCCATCGCTCGGGATCAAGTTTGCATGCCTGTAGCACGTGGGGGTGCACCATCCCACAGCCGACAATTTCGAGCCAACCAGACTGCTTACACACGCGGCATCCTTTGCCACCGCACAGAAAGCACTCGATGTCCATCTCGGCGCTCGGCTCGGTGAACGGAAAGAACGAGGGCCGGAAGCGATAGCGAATGCCGCTGCCGTACATCTGTTCGGCGAAAGCAATCATGGTCCCTTTCAAATCGGCGAAGCTTGTGCGCTCATCAATGCAGAGACCTTCGAGCTGATGAAATTCTGCCAGCGAGCGAGCACTGATAGCTTCGTTGCGGTAGACGCGTCCCGGTATGATTGCGCGAATCGGTGGCTGCATGGATTCCATCAATCGAATCTGCACCGGCGACGTGTGCGTGCGGAGAAGCAAGGGTTTGCCGTGAGCATCGGTTCGACGAAGAAAGAATGTGTCCTGCATGTCGCGCGCAGGATGATCAGGCGGGAAATTGAGCGCTTCGAAGTTGTGGTGGTCGTCCTCAACATCAGGACCGGTGGCGACTGCAAATCCCATACGAACGAAAATGTCGATCATCCGATCGAGTGTCTGTAGCACAGGATGGAGTGAACCACGCGGAATCAGACGGCCCGGTAATGTGGGATCGAACGTCGGATCATGGCTGCGCTGACGTTCGAAGCGATTGCGAAGCGCTGCAAATTCCTCCTCGACGGTGCTGCGTAGGTTGTTCAGTAGCCGACCAATCGCGGGCTTTTCTTCTGTCGGTACCTGGCGAAGCCGATCGAGCATCTGACGGATCCGTCCCTTTTGCACCAAATAGGTCAGACGGAACTGCTCCAGTTCCTCGGGCGATTGGATTCGGCGCAGCGCCTCGAGCGTTTCGGTGCAGAAAGCTTCGACTTCGTGGCGTGTCATGGCTGCATATCCAGGTAGCGTCCGACATCCGTGCGCAGATTACGCAGCTCTTGTGTCGTCGCTTTGATCGTGCCCTTGGCATCGCAAAGCACAAAAAGGGGGAATCCTTCGATCTCAAACGGCTCCAGTTCGGGAGAATTGAATTTGCTGACGATTGCCAGTGTATGTGGAATTCGCTGGAGCACGCGCGCCAGTTCACCGCTCGGAGCACCAATGCTGACGACCAGCACAGGAAGCGAGCGTTTGGTCGAATCGAGCCAGACAACCAGTTCTTCCAAGCGCTCGGTACATGGCTGACAGCCATCAAAGACAACCGCCACAAGTGCCGGCTTACCAAGTAGTTGCGCCTGTGATATCGTGGCGCCTTTTTGCTTAGCAGGCAGACGAAATTCCGGTAGCGGAGCACCAATCCGGATGCGACGATCAGGATTGTAGCGTGCGGCGGTTTGGGTCAATGGGTGTGTGGGGCAGCGTTTGGTGAGCACTGTGTACATCATACGTGCACGCTCTCGGTCGCCACTGGTACTCGCGCTGACCAGTTCTGTAAATGCCACTACGGCTCGGACCGTGGTGTCGGGATTTGATTCGATGAGTTCATCGAGAAATGAGCGCCGTTCATTGTCGGAATGATTTGATAGTGCTACAAAGAGCAACTGCGGATCGAGTGCCCACAGCGGCGACGACGGTGGGATCTGCTGTACAGCGCGGCGGTGCAGTTGGTCATTCTGTCCACGGGCAGGCAGTGTAAGGGCAAATAGCAACCACAATTGTTCAGCCACGGGAGACCGCACTGTTGCCAGACGTGCTGTGATGGTGTCTCGCCAGCGATCAGCCCCGAGCACAGTATGAAGGTGCGTCGGATCGTAGCCGACACCGCCGGCTCGTGCTATACGATCCATAAGTGCATTGCTCGAATCCATCAATACGCGCTGGTAGCTTGTCAGTGCCAGGTATGCATCGGCAACCTCCTGCCACGCTACCGACTCGCAGCGGATAGAACATTGCATATTGGGTCGCGGCAATTGGGCAGGATCAAATATCACTGTGCTATCAGTTGGAATCCCGCTGTAGTAGCCATCGGGTTCGAGCACAAGGCTATCGCGCACCGACGCAGTAACTATCCCCCGGCCACCACCGCGAATAGCGATGCGATAGCGTTGTGTTGTGTGGGCACCCTTGGGCACCGTGTAGATTCCATCACGAAGTACCAGTGGCACTCCCGCTGTTGTCTGTGGCAGTGCGCGCTGCTGAACCAGGAGCACACTATCTCGGCGATCGGGGAATGGTAATGTAGGCAGTTGGATTGTCACGCGCTCGCGGACGATGCGATCACTGACGAGAAAGGGTATTTCGACTGCGGCATGGTGCACAGCTGCCACACGAAGCAGAAAAAGTCCGCTGCCCTCTGTGGCGATAGCGAAGCTACCGTCAGCATTAGCGCGCACCTGAACGATCGGCTCAATTCGCCCAGCACGGCGAAGTTCAGCGTGCGCGACCACAGGCGGATTGCTTCGCCCGTCGAGTATGCGACCGCTTAGTTCGAGGCGTTGTGCTGCTGCAACGGCAGTGCATACAACTGCTGCCGCAACGATCGAACGTAACTGCATAGGAAGAACTCGTGTCCGGTGAAACGTTACTGCGCGGCAAAGATACTGGTAGAGTGCTCGACTGACCGCATCTCCGCAATGATGTCGGCAAGGGCAGCAGCAGCTGTGCGGACTTCATCGGCAGTGCTGTCTTTCGAGAGCGAAAAGCGCACAGCAGCACGTGCTTCGGTATCAGGGCGCCCCATTGCCAGAAGCACATGCGACGGTTGCATCGAGCCGCTTGTACATGCCGACCCGTTCGAGCAGGCGATTTGGCGCATGTCAAGTAGTTGAAGAATTGCCTCGCCGTCGAGTCGCTCCGCATCAAGAAATGAGATGTTGAGAATGTGTGGTAATGACTGGGAAGGTGTATTGATACGCACATCGGGTATCTGCTCGCAGAGCAGCTGGCAGAGCATGTTGTGCAATCGCCGCATGTGCACGGCGCGGTCATCCATCTCGGCGCATGCGCGGCGAGCAGCTTCCGCAAAGCCAACGATCAATGCAACCGCTTCCGTACCGCCTCGTCGTCCGCGTTCCTGCCCTCCACCGTGGAGGTACGGTTCCAATCGCACACCGCGTCGGACGTAAAGGGCACCAATGCCTTTCGGTCCGTGAATCTTATGTGCTGACAGGGTAACAAAATCAACACCGAGCTGATGAACATCAAGTGGCACTTTGCCGAAGCTTTGGACCGCGTCGGTGTGCAGCAGCGCATTTGGCAACAATTGCCGCAGCTCAGCGATCGGCTGGAGCACACCCGTCTCATTGTTCGAGTGCATTACACTGACGAGAACATCTGGGCGGTCAAGCTTGCCACGGTCAATTGTATCGAGGCGCACGATGCCCGACTCATCCACAGGTATCCACACCAATTCGATCCCGTGTTCAGCAAGTGCTTGGGCAGGATGGATGATTGCGTGATGTTCGATTGTAGATATTGCCACCGTTGCAATACTGCGTGACTGCCACGCCAAGCTCTTGAGGACAGTGTTATTGGCTTCGGTACCGCCGCTCGTAAAAAATAGCTCTGCCGGTTCAGCACCAATTAGGTGAGCGATCGTCTCGCGAGCTTTTTCGACTGCAACACGCGCTTTTCGTCCGAGTGTATAGAGTGCTGATGCATTACCATAGTCTTCACCGAACCAGGGGAGCATCGCGTCGAGCACTGCGGAATCGAGTCGCGTTGTGGCAGCATTATCAAGGTAAACCATCGCAGCATCCACAGAGAAATCCGCCTCTGAACAAACGAGCTATCATGCAATTCATTGCTCGGTAGTGCGAATGTATGGTCGGAGTTGTTCTAACTTTTTCGGACCAATACCACGCACACGGAGCAGTTCATCAGGCGTGGTAAACGGTTTGTTCTGCCGTTCAGCGATAATGCGTGCAGCCATTGCTTCGCCGATTCCAGGAAGTTGCATCAGCTGCTGTTTCGAGGCAGTGTTGATATTGACTGGCTGTGCCGGTGGTCGTTTCGGCTGGTAATGTCGAGGCAGTTTCTCCTCGCCAGTGGCTGACAGCGCAGGTATGTCGGCGTATTCCCCAGCTTCAACCGAATCAGCATGGTCAGCAACGGATGCTAAGCTGTCAAGACGACGAAGCCATTCAGTGGTAGCAGCACTCGATGCCAGATGGCGATAGTAACCAACAATCGCTGCACCGGTGGTCAGCCCAAGCAATGTCGTAACTGCGATGAGTTCTTGCTTCGATGCATGCGTCCACTCTTGAATTTTAGCCAGTAGCTTGCTCATCGGTAGCATCCTCTGCTGGTTCGACCGGACGAGGCGGCAACTGGCGTAAAATCGTCAGCACCGTTTTTGTTGCGTCTTCGAGCTCGTCGAGCGTACCATCGTTGACGATGGTAAAATCAGCCAGATCGCGGAGTTGTGCGTCTGGCAGTTGCGTATCGTTACGGCGATCAAAGTCATCCGTGCTGCCGCGCAAGCGGACACGTTCCCGACGAATGTCTTCTGGTGCAACGACGGCGACAACGTAGTCGAACAGATGTTCGATGCCTGCTGTGTAGATGAGCGCTGATTCGACGATCGCCATTGGCGTGCCAGTACGTGCAAGTTCGTCGAGTTGGCATGCGATCGACTCCAGCACGCGTGGGTGTACGAGCTGTTCGACAAAGCGGCGATGTGCAATATGCTCTGCTGTGTTACCGAACATGAGTTCTGCCAGATGCTGGCGGCTGATTGGTGAGCTATCCGGCACAATTTGGTTGCCGAATCGGTGTTGGAGGGCTGCACGTACCTCAGGATCGGTGTCCATGATGTGACGGGCAACATCATCACTCGAGATAACGGGAATGCCGTTGCTCCGAGCAATGCGCGCAACTTCTGACTTCCCGCTACCGATCGTTCCAGTTAAGCCAATTACAAGCATAACATTTGAAACACCATATGCGTGCCGTATTTTTGTATTCCAAATTAGCATTTCAGCGTCAATACGCTGCATATGTTTGGTCCCATCGACTAATGGTTAGGTCACCACCCTTTCAAGGTGGCGGTACGGGTTCGAATCCCGTTGGGACTACAACCTACTAAAAACGGGGAAAAAACGGGAAACACCGATAAACAAAAAAAACGCTGTAAACTGAGCAAGAAAAAGGGGTTAGGGGAGTAAATAATGTTCCGGTACGTTTCCGTATATTTGCTCAAAATGACACTCTTCGTGACAGTCACCATGCGTGCACGCTTATACCCTCGACTGCACTTTTACCTACTCAATGCTGACCGTCCCGTTTGCCAGGTGTTTGCGTGTGTCGTTCGAGAGGGGAAAAAGGTTCGGGTTAGCACGCGCATTGATGTTCGTCCTGGTTCTTGGGACACTAAGCGTGAGCGGCTCAAACCTTCGGCACGTAATGCAACGCTTATCAATAGCCGTCTCGATGAGATAGAAGCCAAGTACAAAGAGCGGTGCATCGAGTGGCAACGGCGGGGGTTTGTTCCTTCGCTGGAAGTGCTGGATGAGACGCTGCGGCAAATCATCGGCGTTGCACCGTCGAAGGGGGAAATGATTGATGGACTGTATCGCTTTATCGAGGTGCGACGAGGGGAAATAAGCGAAAGCACCGTCAAAACCTGGACAAGTCTTGCTGCACTGCTGGAACGCTTTCAGCGACACAAGGGCTGTACTCTTACCTACAGCATGTTCGACGAAACGGTGCTGCGGGACTTTATCGAGTACATGCTTCAGGTGGAACGCTACGTCAATAGCCAAATTCAGAAGGTGATAAAGCGGTTGCGAACCTTCCTTCGCTTTGCCAAGCATTACGGCTACGGGGAATCTCCAGCACTTCACGTACCAGTCAAGGTTCCGACAGTCGAGCGTATCAATCGGGCGTACTTGCGTTTGGACGAACTGGAAGCATTCCGCACCGCACCACTAACTGGTGCGTATGCTGTTGCACGAGACCTGTTTGTGCTGCAGTGTTACACGGGGCTACGGTGGAGTGACCTTCAGCGGATTGAACCAAGTATGTACGACAGCGCCGACCAGTCTTTGGTGCTGGTAACACAGAAAAACCGTCGTGCTATTCGCATTCCTTTACTTTCCCCAGCAAAAGAGATACTCGACCGTTACCAGTGGAAACTTCCCCAGTACAGTAACGCCTACCAGAACCGACTTGTCAAGGAAGCACTACAATTGTGCGGTATAGCGACGGAACACGTGCAAAGGGTGGAAATGCGGGGCACGCAACGCATCGAAGAAGTCGTGCCCAAATACGAGCTTATCAGCACGCACAGTGCGAAACGAACGTTTGTGTCGCTGCTGGTAGCTGGAGGCGTAACGCTGGAGACAATTTGCCAGCTAACAGGCAACACACGTGCAACGATAGGCGCCTACATTCACAAGGACAACGTCGAGGCACGGCGTGAACTGGAACGCATCTTTAGCCTACAACCGACAGCACACGACAATCCCGTTCCTTTACTTGTGTCACCACTGGAGGACAAACCATGACCAAAAAACGAAATGCCCCTCCACCAACGACGCGAAGGGGCAAACATCAGAACACAAAGCAGGTGCAAAAATATGTTGTCTATCGCATTCCTGGTTCGGAATGCTGGTTCCAGTGCCCTGCTGAAGAATTTCTATCGAAAATTCACCCCTTACCTTCCACTTTCATTTCCACCCACGGTGCCAAACTTTTGCGGCATGTATTTTCAGTTGTAAATGACGCTATACAATACGCGTATAGTTTTATATACGGCTACATGCTGGGGTTGCCCTACGTGTACTTGGCAAATACGGATAATCTCAGGAAGCTAACGCTGGCACTTCGATTGTGGCTGACAAACGACCAAGACAACAACCCAGTCTTTGAGCTGGAGTCTTTTGTTGTTGGGGAATTCAAGAAACAAACCAGCACGCTGCAAAAGCTACTCGAGTATCCACGAGAACCCCTTTGCACGGACACCGAAGCTTATTTCCCGATTACACGCAGTCCATTGTACACCGCAGCACGACTTGCATTGTTAGTTCCGACACCAGTAAAACCATCAGTTTTAGCTTGGCTATTACTGAATACTCAACCGCTGTTCTACTACTTCTGGGCTGCAGCTGCTTATCAGGGGGTCGAAGTGGAGAAGGTATATAAATCCAAGTTGGGCAAGAAAGTTTTTTCAGAAGAGGAGTTGTGGTACACTCTTCTAAAAAGCACCAAAAGACTATGGGGTGTCCTCCACGAAACGCTCGAAGTTATTGGTTACCCTTCTGCCCAATCGATACGGAAGGTTGTAGAGCGATACGAATTGCTTGACAGTTCTCCCCGTAAGGCGTCGTTAGAAAGTTTAGCACGAGGGTATATCGGACTGTTCTTCCTGTTTAGTCATTTTATGCTGGAGCTACTACCGTCGAGGCTAGTCAAGGAAATAAACAAGTATGAGCAATTGCTACAGAGAGCAGGATTGATTGTACGGAAAACGGGCAAGTAGGGATAAATCGCTAAGGGGCTCAAATGTGACGATAGAGCATGTTCTATCGTCGCATTTGCTGGTAGCAGATACGATTAGGTTGCGTGTGGAAATGTTCAACAAATTAGCTGTAAGCCATGGAGCGCTTGCTTACTTCGAAAGACGTATGTGCCCTGCTGGGCATTAGCCGTGTGACGCTCTGGCGACTGGAGCGGGAAGGCGTCATCAAGCCTATTCCCCTTCCCCTGCGTCATAAACGCTACAACCCCGATGACATTCATCGGCTACTTCGAAAACAAAACGCCGACGCGTTACCGTCGGCGAAGGGTATGTAGAACTTTGGAGAAGAGCAATGCAAGTGCAAAATAACAATTTTGACCAGAAATACAATGGTCACACAGAGCATTTCCCCCGTATTGTCTCCGACGAATGCTACAAAAAGCGGTGGAGGTTTTACGAGTGGAGGGAGTATCGGCGTAGAGACGGGGGACCCCAGTGGCTGGTCGAGAATATCATCCCGAGACGTTATGTTACCGTACTGTACGGTGACGGGGGGAGCGGGAAGTCATACCTTGCCCTACACCTTGCACGGACAATAAGCGCTGGCGAGTTTGTTTGGTTAGGAGAAGCTGTTATTCAGCGCACCAAAAAGGTTGCGTATGTGGACTTCGAGATGGACGTCAGTATGTTCGGGTATCGCACGCTGACGATTGACGAAGACGACAGCGCTTGGGAGGACGTCGAGTATTTCAACGGGAACAATTACAGGGACAAGAGTTTGGACTGGGAGTTGCTGGAGGATAACCTGCGCGATGTTGGAGCTGACCTGGTCATTGTGGACTCGTTCGGTTTTATGCACGCGGGGTCACACACAGAGGCGGAGGATGTTATGAGTACGTTGGTAAAACTGAGCGTCCTTGCCCAAAAACTCGACTGTGCCGTGCTGCTGATTGACCATATCGCCAAAGATGCTCCCACAGAAAGCAAGCACCCCAAACCTTACGGTTCCGTGTACAAGTACAACGCGGTTCGGTCGGCGCTGTACGTGGCAAAGAATGAAGACTCTTTGACGGTAGAACGGACAAAAACGAATTTCAGTAGAGGTCAGCACTGGGTTCGACATTTGACGATGGACAACGAGGGGAACAAGGTTGTCTTCAATGAAGAGGTCAGCGAAGGGCACGGTTTAGCGTACCAGATTATCGAGGCTATTCGTATGCTGGGCGGTAAGGCGAACCTGAAACAAATCGAAGACGAACTCAAGAAAGAGTTTGAGGTGGAGGTATGCCGTAACACTATAGCGGCGTATTGTCGAAAACTAAACTTGCCCAGCGAAGGGGGCGGGAAGAAAGGGCGAGCATACGGGCTGACCTTTTACCTTCCAAGCACGTTCACCAGCGGGGAGGGGCGACAATGATAACGGCAAGCATACGGTCGGGTCGTCAATTCTCATTCTCATTCCTATATATAGGGGTTGAGAATGAGAATAGGAGTTATTCCTACAAACTGGGGGTGCAGCGATGGTGACGGTCGGCGTTAGCGGGGTCGTCCAAGCGGTGGTCGAGGCACTCCAGCTGTCTCTTATACACATCTGACGCTGCCGACGAG
>JAOAEV010000043.1 GCA_026416585.1 Chlorobiota bacterium
TCCGCTGCGCAATGAATAATGCCGCCCACATCATATTCCTGGAGTACCTGTGAGACCGCTGCGGCATCCTCGACTCTGCCGTAAACGAACGCATAGCGGGGATCGGATTCAACATCACGGAGATTTTCAAGATTGCCAGCGTAGGTAAGCGCATCCAGATTGATCACACGCCATGAGCGATGGTGGAGAATCCACCGGATCAAGTTACTGCCGATGAAACCAGCACCGCCTGTGACTAAAACAGTTGTGCTCATCGGCGACTAAACCCATCGTAACGGAACAACGCACGGAAAACATGACCAGCAACTTGTGGGTTTTCTTTGAGCCGCCGCAGTGAGTAGCCGTACCAATCCTCACCATAGGGGACGTAGATGCGCACCGGATAGCCGCACCGAATCAATTCGTCTCGCTTCTGTTCACGCACGCCGAGTAGCATCTGGAATTCGTAGCGATCCCGCTCAAGCTGGCGTTCGGCGATGAGTTGCTCTGCATCGGCAATAAGCACATCGTCGTGCGTTGCAATCCGGACGCTCATTCCTAATTCGACAATAAGTCGCAGCAGAGCACGGTAGTTGGCACGAATTCCCTCCCTGTCTTTGATTGCAAGCGAAGGATCCTCATTGTAGATGCCTTTGCACAATCGAATGTCGGCTTGATACGGCGCAAGCTGTCGCACATCATGCTCGCTGCGGTAAAGGTATGCCTGGATAACCACACCGATGTTATCGTAGCCGCTTTCACGCATGGTACGATAAAGTTCCAGTGTCGGCGTTGTGTAGGGCGAATTTTCCATATCGAGTCGAACGAACAAGCCCAGCAACCGCGCCCGATCCAAAATATAGCGGAGATTCTGCTCTGCCAACCGATGATCAAGTGAAAGTCCAATGGAGGTGAGTTTGACCGAAAGATACGCCGGCAAATTATTCGCGGCGATCGCATCAAGCGTTGCTATTGCCTGCTGTGTTTCTTGCTCAGCCTGCTTGGCATTTTCAACAAATTCGCCCAGTGCATCGATGGTGGCTGTCGCACCGCGCCGAGCTAAATGGTGCACAATACCGACGGCGTCATCGAGTGTTGTACCCGCGATATAACGCCATGCCACACGCCGGACAATCGGTTTGGGAACAAGCGGCAGCGACCGCGCAACGAGCATATCGAGCAAACTCATCGAGCAATTTCTGGATGAAACATCCAGCGCAAAATTAGCCGACGCGCACAGCAGCCGAGACAGCAAGGCGCTGGCACACAATCGTGCGAATGCGCTCTTGCACTTCTGCGATCGGTGCCATTGCATCAAGCATCTGCACGCGTGATGGCTCTCGCTCGGCAATTGCACGGTAGCCTCCGCGCACGCGTTCGAAAAACGCTAATGGCGCTTCTTCCATGCGATCGGTTGGAGTCGAACGCCGCTCTCCTCGTCGTGCCATCGCTGTCGGCACATCGAGATCGAGAACAAACGTTACCGTTGGCACTACATCTTCGATAGCATACGCGATGACGCGCTGGACCATGTCGAGATCAAGCTGCCGACCGTAGCCTTGATAGGCGAGCGTCGAATCGGCATACCGATCACAAATGACGATGTGCCCCCTGGCAATGGCTGGACGTATCGCCTCTTCGACTAACTGCCGGCGTGCAGCACAAAACAGAAACAACTCAGCAACTGGCGCAATGCGTTGACCAGCGTCGAGGAGAATAGCACGAATAGCCTCCGAGAGTGGCGTGGCACCCGGCTCGCGCAGCACATGCACTACGTACTGCTGCACGCGAAGCCATTCGGCAAGCAACGCTACGTGCGTGGATTTTCCCGAGCCGTCAATGCCTTCGAATGTGATGAGCATGCTAACTATCAGGGGTGCGTCCCTGCAAAAGTACCACGAACTCTCCTCGCACGGGGATGTCTTGACCGAAAGCAACTGCAATTTGGCTCAGTGTCCCACGATAAAACGATTCGTGCAGTTTAGTCAACTCACGCGCAATGACACAACGGCGTTCTGCTCCACACGCATCGGCAAGCTCGGTAATAGTGCGCACAATGCGATGGGGGGATTCGTAGAGGATTACGGTCTCCTCCATTGCGGCCACACGTTCGAAAAATGTACGTCGTCCTTTTTTCTGCGGCGGAAAACCAACAAACACAAACGCATGAACAGGCAATCCGCTTGCAATCAGTGCTGTCAACGCTGCATTAGCACCGGGGAGCGGGACTACCCGGACGTTTCGCTCGATAGCGCATTCGACTAGCCGGTAGCCCGGATCGCTGACCAGCGGCATCCCCGCTTCACTACAGTACGCCAGCGATTGCCCCGCAACGACGCGCTCGATAAGCTGATTGCAGCGTTGACGTTCGTTGTGTTCGTGGTAGGCAACAAGCATGCGCGGCTCAATAGCGTATAGAGTCAGCAATCGCCGGAGAGTGCGGGTATCTTCGGCTGCAATAACATCGGCATTTGCAAGAACGCGGAGTGCGCGAAGCGTAATATCCTCGCGGTTGCCAATTGGTGTCGGCACCAGATACAGCGCAGGTTCCAGAGCCATTGAAGGTAGATCAAGCATCATCGGCCTTGCCCCGACGCGTCCGAAAGAACTCTTGCAGCAGCGTCTGTGCGTGGTCGGCAAGAACACCACCTCGGACCGTAGCACGATGATTGAGTCGCCGATCGGCTGTGAGTGTGTAGAGTGTCTCACAAGCTCCAGCTTTCGGATCGTGGGCACCAAACACGACACGTGAAATACGAGCCAGCACGATCGCACCAGCACACATGGGACACGGTTCAAGTGTCACATAAAGTGTGCAGTCATCAAGCCACTTGGTTTGGCGGCGTCGTAGTGCATCAGCGATAGCACCTACCTCAGCATGTGCGATCGCCGACCGAATTTCTTCGGTTCGGT
The DNA here is from genome assembly GCA_026416585.1 of Chlorobiota bacterium. Lineage (GTDB taxonomy): Bacteria > Bacteroidota > Ignavibacteria > Kapaibacteriales > NICIL-2 > NICIL-2. The sequence continues at coordinate 2,893 of JAOAEV010000043.1, forward strand.
TGTGGGATGCACCAACGATTACATTGCCTGCGACAATAACGCACCCGACAGGCACTTCTCCTTTTCGCGCTGCTTGATGCGCAAGCTCGAGCGCGACAGACATGAACTGTTCATCGTCGCCGTTACTGAGCCGCTTGCAGAGATGCCCAATGATGCGACGATTTGCATCCAATAGTGCATAGTGTTCCAAGTCAGTCGGTGATACCCATACGAATTCTTCCCAGATTGTTGGTCGGAGTTCACCACGCCAAGAGCGGACGAGGAAGTATCGCACGTGGAACTGGCCCCCGTCAGCGTACCGATGCTCGATTGTCGTCAGCAATTCAATTTCGACAGCGATAATGCCAAGCTCCTCGCTCAGCTCACGTCGGAGCGCGTCAACGGCATTTTCGTCGGCTTCGATCTTTCCACCAGGGAATTCCCACATGCCCTCATAGCGTGCACCACGCTGGCGACGCCCAATGAGAACGCGACCATTTTCAACAAGCACACCGACAGCGACATCTTGCACTGCTCATAGCTCGATTGTTTCACCGCGTGTGGGGTTTGTGACACTCGACCAACCAAGCCCGCGCAGCCGATCAGCCAGATGTTGCTGTGGGTCAGGTTCGCCATGCACCAAGAAAAGGTGACGCACACTTTCTCGCAGCGGCGCCAGATAGTTTACAAGCTCTTCTTGATCAGCATGCGCTGACAGCGAATGGAGTGTCTCGATAGTCGCACGAACCAGAAATTCTTCGCCAAGAATGCGCACACGTTCGGCACCATCGGCTAAACGACGACCGAGCGTGTGCTCAGCCATAAAACCAAGCAAAAGGATCGTTGTCGTCGGATCCTCGATATTGTTCCGCAGGTGATGGAGGATACGTCCGCTTTCGCACATTCCCGATGCCGAGATGATGACCATCGGACCAGGTTTGCCATTGAGCGCTTTCGACTCATCAACGCTGCGAGTATAGCGTAGCGACTCAAAGCCGAATGGATCGGGATCGGAGAGCATCATGCGGCGTACCGCATCGTTGAAACACTCCGGGTGGGTTCGATAGACATGCGTCGCGTTTGATGACAGCGGCGAGTCCACAACAATTGGCACGTCGGGCAGCTGACCGAGATTGTGTAAGAGTTGGAGGTAGTACACTACGCTCTGCGTCCGCCCGACACTGAACGCCGGGATGATGAGCTTACCACGTAGGCTAACAACCCTCTGCAGCAGCATGCGCAACACCTCGATCGTTTTTTCCTGCGGCTCATGAATCTTTCCGCCGTAGGTAGATTCACTGATGACGTAGTCCACCCGTGGCGGCTCATCTGGTGGTCGCAAGAGAACCGGTGTGGGGCGCCCGACATCACCGGTAAAGAGCAGACGCACGCGGCGGTCACCTTCGGTGAGCCATAGTGCAATCGCGGCAGAGCCGAGGATATGCCCAGCATCGTAGAACGCCGCTTCAATGCCTGGCAAAACAATAAATCGCCGTCGGTATGGCACGGTATGAAAAAGCTCCATCGTCCGAGCAACATCGCTGACATCGTAGAGTGGTTCAGCGGCATCTTTGCCATGCTTGCGCAGAAATTGTGCGTCGCTATCTTGGATGCGTGCACTATCGGCAAGCATGATGGCGCACAAATCGCGCGTAGCAGCAGTTGCGTAGATCAATCCCTGGAAGCCCCGCGTGGCGAGTGTCGGAAGATTGCCTGAATGGTCAATATGAGCATGAGACAGGAGCACTGCATCTATCGAGCGGGGATCGAACGGCAGATTGCGATTTCGGTCGTATGCTTCCGCACGGCGCCCCTGATACAGCCCGCAATCGAGTAACACACGGTAACCGTTGCACTCAACAAGGTGCATCGAACCTGTGACAGTCTGCGCTGCACCGAGGAAGGTGAGTTTCACAGGCTCATCTCCCCTCAATAGCGGCTTCGTACACCGATGCATTACTGGGATCAAGCAGACGGAGCATGTCGAGGACACGTTTATTTCGAGTGCCACGAAATACCTCGCACAGCTCGTTGATTTTCGCATCGAAAAACACGCGCAGAAGGTAACTCGACTGTGTCAGCTCGCGCTTGAAGGTAACCATGCGCAATAGCACTTGTTCAATTGCAGCACGGGCACTATCGGGTGACCACGCATAGCGATTCATGCCGTCGTAGTGATAGTCGAAGATGAGCTTGCGGAATGCCTCAAAGCGAGGATTGAGCAACTCAGTCACAAGCGAAATGCGCGTCAGCTCACCTGGTTCTTGCACTACTTGACTGTAGCCCGGCGCGTTGTTCGATGCACCGAGCAAACACAGCTCCTGCGCGCGCTGGAAGTACGGCGTGCCCGCCAGGTACTCGTACGAATCAGCATCAAAACCGAGCGCGAGAAAATTGTAAAAGTCGATTAGTGTCGAAAATGGATCGAAACGCAGCGATTGGAACGTTAGCTGTTGGTTGAGCGTGTATGGGAAGGTCCACTGCTGATCGAGTACGCGAAGAATCGGTGAGGTACGCCCACTGTCGAGATTGATGCTCGAAGCATAGAGCAACCGTCCCGTGTAGCGACGAGTGGCGAGATTGCCGCCAGTGACATATATCGTTAGCTCGATGGGGATTCTCGGTCCATCCCACTGTTTCCCTGTGTAGCTCTGCTGTCGTAGGTAAGTCAGGGCGTCACTTTGCATTGTCGAAACATCCTGACGCAGCTCAGGCGAGAGCATCGAGACATCCACGACCACGCGTGGTTCAAATTCCTGTGCACCAATCGCTGCAGCAGCAACGAAGGACAAGACAACAGCGAAACGATGTAATTTCGGCATGGTGATGCTGTGCGGTATGAGGTAAACCATGAAACGCATGCCAAAAATACTCCGCATCGGCACGATCGCTACACTTGTCGGGATTGGCGTGCCTTCACAAGCACAAACGCTCACTACCTCACCGCTAACCATCGTGAGCGCAGCAGCGCACACAACAATCGTACCATTTGGCAGTACAATCATTCCGGGATCGCTCCGTGCCGAGGACTCTTCCGCTGCTGCTGCATGGGTTGTACCATCCCGATGGGGACTGCGGGAGCTCAGCACAGTGCATGCGCTGCTCCATCTACGCAGCAACACATGGTCTGGGGCAATTACTCTTTCCTCGCTGCCAATGGACCGGTACACTGAACTAACAGCATCCACACTTGGTGCCTTTGAGTTGAGTGAGAGACTGATTGCTGCCATTGCTGCTGAGTACACCTTCGCTCGTGCGCGCGGATTTGCCGCTGAGCATCTTGTAACAGTCAATGCACACATGATCTTCACAATCGACTCGGGAACGGCAATCGGACTTGCCGCAACAAATCTTGGGCAGACACGGCGTGATGGTGCGCAGTCTGGTGCAGTCTCACACCTTCGTGTCGGTCTCGGACATCGCTTGACCCACGATCTGTCTGCCGATGCCGATGCGGTTCTACTGCTCCGGATGCCGGCAGGCATGAGTATTGCACTGCGATGGGATGCGACTCCTTGGCTTGTGCTACGGGCAGCATACGCAACCATCCCGCAAAGCGCAGAAGCAAGCGTGCAGCTTCGAGCATTCAATGGCATTGCGATCATTGCGACCGTGCCCTATCACATCACACTCGGCGCAAGTCCCACTATCGGGGTTGCGTATCGATGGTAAAAGTCGCGGCAGCTATCATGGTTGCACTATCAACTGGTGTCGTTGCTCAAGATGCTTTCCTCGAGCAAATCACTGGGGAGAGCATTCCGACTCCTGATCTCGATCGGATCGAATACTTCAGTGCAAATCCAATCCGACTTGATACAGCAACGGCGGAGCAACTGGTGCAACTGCCGTTTATGACACGCAGCACAGCACGACGCATCGTGCAGACCATGCGCACACAGAAACCAAACACGATCACCGAACTGTGCAATGCTGTCGCGTGCAGCGACGAACAGCGCATAGTGCTCGAACGATGCACGCGCATCGGTGGGAGTCTTTCCATCAGCCTACCTATCAGTATTCGTACACGAGCGATGATCTGGGCAACACCACCACGTGCAGCGTATGATGGGCGCATGCGTGGGACAGCACATGAACTCTACACGCGAACGATAGCAACGACCGGGACAACAAGCATTTCAGCTCTCTCCAACAAGGATGCTGGTGAACCACTGTTGGCAGATTTTACATCGCTATCGGTACGCATTGACATTGGAGGCACACGCGCAGTGCTTGGCGATTACACCACAGAATGGGGATTGGGGTTGATCGCATGGCGTCCGTTCGGTGCACGAAAAGGCACGGATGTCATCGGACCATGCACGGAGACTGGTCGCGGCATCGGGCAGTACCGGTCGGCACTCGAGTATCGCTTCTTTCGTGGAATCGCACTGGAACGACCCCTTCAGATCAGCGATTCCACCGCCGTCGTGTGCCGAGCAGGCTACTCACTCCTACCGCGCAGTGCATCAATTGACACCGTTGCTGGCACAATTCTTTCGCTTGCAACAGACGGCTACCATCGAACGGCAACCGAGCTGGCTCGGCGCCATAACTCAACCGAGCGGGCTGCATTCGGCACACTGGAATATCGCAGTGGACCGATGATACTCGGCGCTGGTATCATCGCACTCGACTATCCAATGCCCATCACGAGCAGCTCGACACTCGTCATGCCTGCACAGCGCGGGATGTTCAGCTCTCTGTTCGCAGTGTACACAGAAGAACCAACAACTATTGCCGCTGAACTCGCTCGCGACTATGCCGGCAACATTGCAGCACGCCTCGGCGCAGAGTACCGTTTCAACCGCACGATAGTAGCACTGGGTTTGCGTTGGTATGCACCACACTATCGCGCTCCCTTTGGTTACAACTTCGGTGAATCCTCACAGCCCACAAACGAGAGTGGCACTTATATCGGTATCCGATCGCGGATCGGAAGAAATGTACAATATCTCGGCTACGCCGACATCTACCGCCACATTGAGCCGATCGGCGTACTGCCTCGCCTTCGGCGTGGGAGTGACCTATTCAACGAGTTGCGCATTCGACTCGACAAGGGAACGACCGTGTTTGTCCGTGTACGGCAAGAACATCGCACTGAGGACCTCTCGACCGACACCGGCACTGCTGCGGAAGAAATTCTCCGCACAACGCTTCGCTGCGAAGTGCAATACACGACCAATGCTGGGGCGTATGTGCGCTTTCGCGCTGAGGGTGTCTGGCGTATACCGACGGATGCTGCTATCCAACGCGCTGAGCACGGTATCGCAGCTTTTGGCGAACTGAGCATCCCGATTGGACAGCAGGCAACATTCGGCGGACGAGTGACGATGTATCGTACTGAATCGTTCAACTCGGCAGTGTACACCTTTGAGCAACTGGCACCAGGTTTTCTCGTAAGCGTGCCTCTCTATGGTGCAGGGAGTCGGTGGTTCGTCTTTGTGCGATTGGAACCACTGGAGCGCATTGCCCTCTGGCTACGATATGGTTCGACCGAGCGTCTCGACACACGCACGCTGGGCAGTAGTATCACCGAAATAGATGGCAACCGCGATGCGCGTCTATATGTCCAGCTCGATGTTCGGTTGTAAGAGCTGATTGATAATTTCGCTCTTATACTATTGTTATGCATATGTATCATTGGCGTGCGGCTGTTGGACTGTGTTGTTTATTGCTCGGGTGCACATCAAAGGAACACTACTACCGAGTTCATCCCACTGACTTAGTCGAAGCGGTATATGCCAGTGGAGTACTCCGCACTGCCGACGAATATCGAGTGTTTTCGCCAGTTCAAGGTGTCCTGACACGCCTGTATGTGTCAGTTGGCGACAGTGTCGAGCGCGGCACGCTGCTGTTTGAGGTCAAGTCCGATGAACCGCTGGTACGACTGCGCAGCGCAGAGGAATTTCTCAACTACGCTCAACAGATGGCTGATACGCTTACCTCTCCTCAATTAGCAGAGCTGCGCGCGCAACGTGAAAGTGCACGTGTACGTTACGAGCTCGACTCGTCGTACTTTGATCGAATTCGTATCGCATACACTGCTGGAGCCATTGCTGTTGCTGACTATGATCGAGCGCGTGCAACAATGACGTCCTCGCGTACAGCCTACTTTGCAGCGCGCGAACGCTACGCAGCAGCTATTGCCAGTTCGCGGAACCAACTGCAGCAAGCTATGCGACAATATGAACTTGCCCGCACATCACTGGATAACTTCCGTGTCACGGCCGTTGTCAGCGGACGGGTCCTTGCACGGTATCGCAGCGTTGGCGAAATGCTCACCACACAAGCTGCAATTCTTGCAATTGGGCGAAGTGATGAACGCTATCTCGATCTTTACTGCGATGTCGCTGACGCGTACCGCCTTCGCGAAGGGCAAACCGTTCTCTACACACTCGAAGCATATCCCGACAGCATTTTCACAGCCAGAGTGACAACTATTTACCCGGCAATTGATGCTACAACACAATCCATTCACGTGGAAGCCCGGTGCCACAGTGCACCACCGCGACTTGTTACCGACATCCCGATTCAAGCAAACATCATCATCGCTCAGCGTCCGAATGCGCTGGCTATACCGCGGCGCGCAGTGCATCCTGATACAACCGTCGTGCTCCGTAGCGGTGAGCGGCGAAAGGTGCGACTCGGCATTCGCTCGCTGGAATACGTTGAGGTAACCGACGGTCTTGGTAACGGCGATGAAGTCGTTCTCCCATAATGCGGCATGACATCAAGCTTGATCGTATATACACGCATTGTTGTCACTCACCTTCGCTCGCGACGGCGACAAACCATACTATCGGCATTGGGCATTACGCTTGGCATTGCTTTCTACATCGCGATGGTCAGCTTTATGACCGGTGTCAATCAATTTCTCGAGGACATTATGCTGAGCGCGACACCGCACATTCGGCTCTACAACGACGTGGTCCTTGATTCGGTCAGTATTGCACAGCGCTGGTTCGGCACATCTGCCTTTGTTTTTCTCCATCACCCTAAGGCTGCCCAACGCACACGTGCCATACGGAATGCACCCGAGATCGTTGGCATCCTGCGACGGCAGCAACAAGAAGTATTCGGCGTCTCGCCACGTGTGACAGCACAGATATACTACACCCAAGGGATCACAGAGATACCCGGTACACTCGTTGGCGTAGATTTAATCGAAGAGAATAAACTGTTTGCTGTCTCCAGCAAGATCACCGAAGGATCGCTACGTAATGTCTTGACAACCGACGATGGCATCATGATCGGTGGCGGACTCGCCGACAAACTCAATGTTCATGTTGGCGATCGTATTCCGATCACTCTCTCATCGGGCGTTCAACGGCTCATGACAATTGCTGCGGTAATGCGCTTTGGAATCGCACAAATTGACAATGTACAAGCATATACCACCCTAAAGACTGTTCAGCGTCTGCTCGGGAAAGACCAACGCTACATCACCGACATCTACATCAAACTGCACAATCGTAACGATGCACCGCGACTGGCAGGGCTCTACACACAGTTGTTCGACTGTACCGCCGAAGATTGGCAAACATTTAATGCAACAATTCTGGTTAGCTTCACAATTCGCAACATCCTTACCTACGCTGTTTCGATTTCTATGCTGACTGTCGCCGGCTTTGGTATCTACAACATTTTGACAATGATGATTCTGGAGAAACTCAAAGACATCGCCATTCTCAAAGCAACAGGATTTAGCCCACGAGACATTCGCATGATCGTTCTGGGGCAATCGTTGGTACTTGGGATCGCTGGTGGAGCAGTTGGAATGCTGCTCGGACTGCTTATGTCGTTTGGTATATCGCGCGTTCCTTTCCGGAATGAATTCCTCCCAGGGATGGAGTATCTACCAGTAGATTTCTCCCCTGTGCATTATGTTGTTGCGGTCACTTTCGCACTATTAGCAGCAACTATAGCAGGCATTTTCCCAGCACGTCGAGCAGCACGGATAGACCCTGTAGCGATACTCCGCGGCTGATGCAATGACAATTCTTCGTGCAACTGACATCGTCAAGTATTTTACCGACCCAGTCCGCTTTCAGGTTTTGCGTGGTATCTCGCTGACCGTTGAACACAGGGAATTTGTCTCGATTATCGGCAAATCAGGATGTGGCAAGTCCACGCTGCTATACGTCCTCTCAACCCTCGATACTGACTACGAGGGGACACTTGCCATCGCCGACACTGTTGTAACCGGACGCGACCAAGATTTTTTAGCTCACTTTCGCGGTCAGCACATTGGTTTCATTTTCCAGTTTCACTTTTTGCTCCAGGAATTCACCATTCTCGACAATGTCATGCTACCAGCACTCAAACTCGGTAGAGAGTCACCAGCTACTATCGAGCACCGAGCAATGGATTTGCTTCAGCGGATGGGAATCGCCGACTACGCTCGACGACCAGCCAAACAGCTCTCGGGAGGTCAGCAACAGCGTGCTGCGATTGCGCGCGCACTGATCAACCAACCTACCCTCATCATCGGTGACGAACCCACCGGTAATCTTGACTCCGAGAATACAGCGATTGTGCTCGACTTACTTGATTCGATCTGCCATGAGATGGGACAAACCGTGATTATTGTCACGCATGATGCTGAAGTTGCTGCACGTAGCGATCGTATTCTGACAATGGCTGATGGAAAGATCATCAGCGAACAAACGCTGCGCTAAACCAAAAGCGCTGACTCCACCACAGCGTGCTCAAAGTGAAAGCCAGCCTCGAGCAATCGCGCCGGCAATACTCGAGTGCTATCAGTGAGTGTTTGTGCCATCTGGCCAAGCGCCAGCCGCAGCACCTGCTCTGGAATGTGAAACCACACTGGACGGTGATGGATGCGGGCGAGCGTGCGTATTAATTCCTCGATTGTCACTGGCTGTGGAGCTGTGATATTGACAGCGCCTGCAATCGAATCGCGATTGAGAAGCCATGCGATAGCACTGACGGCATCAGCCAATGCTACCCACGATTGCCACTGCCGACCGCTACCAGGTACAACTGCACCCACCGTTTTGACGATTGGTTCGAGTCGAGCAAGCATCCCTCCATCGCGTCCGATCACGACACCAAAACGCAACCGCACGACACGACAATACGACTCAGCTTGACGCGCTGCATTCTCCCACACAGCACAGAGATCAGCTAAAAAGCCATTTCCTTTCGGGGAATTTTCCGTGAGAATTTCATCGTCGCGACTTCCATAGTACCCCACCGCCGAAGCATTGAGGAGCACGCGCGGTTTGGTCGCTGCAGTCCCGATTGCCTGGACAAGGCGACGTGTCGGCTCAATACGACTGGAGTACAGCACCGCCTTCCGTGGTGCACTCCAGCGTGCAGCCGCGATATTCTCCCCACTGAAATTGACGACTGCATCGGCACTGGACACTGCACGCTCGACATCATCCCAGGTAATACTTTCAACATCACGACCCAATACACGGTGCGCACGCTCAAGATCGCGCACTAACGCTATCGTCCGATACCCGCGGGAGCTCAGGTGCGCAATCGTTGCTCGCCCCAAAAAGCCAGTAGCGCCAGCAACAAGAATCGTTGTCATGAATTACGTCCGTTGTTTATCGAGGCTGCAACACGACACGTTTGCGTTGAGTTTCCTCGTTACCGATCCGCACTTCGATGACGTAGTCACCAGCGGGTAAAAGCTGCCCTTTATCGTCACGCCCGTCCCATTCCAGTTCGTACACACCGGGGCGCAGCTCACGATCGAACAAACGCCGGATGACAAGGGCTGTCGTTGAGTACACGACAGCTTGCACGCGGGAGATTTGTCGCACCCGGTAACTGAGGCGTGGTGAGACGTCTTCGGTCAATCCTAGGAACGATCCAATTGCACTCATGGGTATGCTCACTGCACCGCTTTGACCGGCACGCCAGATGGGCATCGCAGTAGCGCTGGCTATCGCAACCTGACGTTGAACAGCCTCGCGTGGGTCGGGTTGGAGTACCCGTTCGGACAGGGTCATATTCCGCAGCGCAGCCTGCCAGGGGGATTCCAACTCGGATTTCCGCCGAACGATTTCAAAATCGCTCAAGATGCGCTCGACATCGAGTGCCAGACGTACCGATGGTGGAATTTCTAATTGCAATGCGCGGAGATAGAGCGAATCTTGTTCAGGCAGATATGTGCCGGGTTTTCCGCCTGGCAACGTATCGGGGCGAACCAACGGAAGTTTGCGCTCTTGCAACACCGATGCAGGGGATCTTTCCTGTGGGTTGAGCGGCGGTTGTATTTCCTGTGCAACAGCACAGAGTGCCGCTCCACACACAAGAATCAACAATGCCCATCGCATCGGATCGGTACACTGACGCCGAACTACTGCGGACGTCCGAAGAGACGCTGCCGCTCCTCCTCGCTGAGCATCTCGCCAATCGTAATACGCGTTGGATTCGACGGACGCTGACTCTGGCGCTGCTCCTGCTGCTTCGATGCATGCCCTGCCCGAGCATCACGTGGCGGACCAAAGAGTTCCTCTTCTGGCTCCACACGTGGTTCAACGATGAACGACTCGTTTGTCGGGTCCACTTCGACAACTGTGACCGCGACAATGTCCCCCACTGCATACGGAATGCGCTTACCCTTGAGAACTGGCCGCATATGTGAGCGCGGCATGAATGCATCCACTTCACCACCAATGGTCAGTAGAACACCCGCACCCTTGACTTCTCGCACAATACCCGTCGTATGCAGTCCACGGGGATATTTCGTCACAAAACTGGGCCATGGATTTTCGGTCGTCTGGCGCAGGGACAGATCAATCTCTTCGCGATCGGGTTTGACCTCGATCACAACGACGTCAATTTGTTGTCCCTCTCGCAGAACTTCTGCCGGATCGCTAATGCGACGAGTCCACGAGAGTTCTCGTAACCGGAGCAACCCTTCGATTCCTGGCTCTAATTCGACGAATGAACCGAACGGTACTAACCGACGTACCACTCCTTGATAACGCTCTCCTGGTTTATAGCGCTCTGCTACCGCATGCCACGGCGATGATTCAAGCGCTTTCATGCTGAGTGATATTTTATTGCTGGCTGGGTCTATCTCAATGATTTGTGCGCGAACGCGGTCACCAATATGGAACATCTCTGCCAGATGAGCTGGCGGACGGTGCGACACGCGGGTGATGTGTACCAAACCGTCGAATCCACCGATGTCCACAAAGAGTCCAAACTCTTTCACTGCAGTTATAGTACCTTCGACCACATTCCCGACGGCGATGCGGCTGTAAAACTCGTTGCGCAGGATATTCTGACGCGTAACGATGATCGAGATTCTGCCCGATTCATCTTTGGTGATTTCGGCAATGTGCACAGGAATATCTGTTCCGACTGCCGCTTGAAGCTCATCGTTCGTAGGCGATTTCTTCAAAAAGAACTGCGACGAGGGCAAAAACATCTTGACGCCTTCGTACAGGACTCGTAAGCCACCGCGAATCCGTTGTGCCACATGAACGGTGACCGTTTCGCCCTTCTCCATAATGTCGCGCAGGCGGGCGAGCAACTCATCAGTGACGACAACTGGCGCCGGTTTTTCTTCCGCTGGAGGCAGTTCGATTTTTTCGAATGGCTGGGGTTCCACTACCGGTTGAGTCTGAGCCGGAGTTGGAACGGTTTGCTGCTCAGCAAGTGGTTGGTTGAGATTTGTCACATCCTCATGTACTGAGGCCTCGGACTGGGAATTTGCCGATGAAGACGGCAGCTCAGCCGCTGCAGCACTATCATCGGTTTGCGACGGCGCTGCATCAATCGTTGTGTTCTGTGTCTCATTGGCAGCAGATGCTGCATCTGGACGGAGTTCGTGTTCGCTCATGGACGTTGTGGCGTTATGTGGTTGACTCATCGCTCCCTGCCTATTAATTGGGGAGCGGGATGCGAATATACAACGCTCATCGGATGCGGTAGAGTCGCGGCAACCAAGAATTATCGCTGTCGGAAAGAACGTAGTCAAAAACAATCGTTGCCTGCTGCTGTGCAAGGACAGGCAGGAAACCGATAGCAGCGGCACAATCGAACCAACGAAACTCTGCGTGTTCGCTCAAACAAGGAATAGCTTCGGATGAAACAACTGCACCGAAGACGACCGGCAGAACGACCGCATCCTCATGGCGGTCGAAGTACGTCCCGACGACGGGAAGCGACCACCATTGGAGTGCTTTGAGTCCTGTCTCTTCCACAAGTTCACGCTCGGCGGCGTCCAGTGCATGCTCACCAGCACCAATACGACCGGTGATGCATTGCCACAGACCAGCATACTCTGCATCAGTGTCGGTACGCCGTAGGAGAAGGTGTTCCCACTGTTGGTCAGAAGGACGCGCTACGTGGACTTGAACCAGCGTTGATACAACGCGTGCCATGGCTCATCGGTAGCCAATTGCTCGATGGTTGCTGCAGGTACGGATTCAGGGAAAATTTTCGTTAGTTCGACTTGCGAGAGTCTTCGCCAAGAACCTGGTGCAATGCCATCGTGCGTAATCGTTCCGATGCGATAGCGATCCATTGCGATTACTTCCAGGCCTGCTTCTTTGAAAATGCGGTAGAGGTCGTGCGGCGTGACTTTGGTAGCAACTACTGACAGCCATGCATAGCGCTTGGTTTTGCGTAGAAGCTCGACACGCACCGACTCCTGATTGGCAGGATCGCGTTCTTGCAGCTCTTCTGCAATTTTTGTCAGGGTTCGCTTTGCGGGGTTTTTGTGAACCTTGATGTGGTACTCTTTCTCCATCAAGTCGAAGAGGCTTTTGCCGGGGACACGTTGTTCTGCGTCATTGGTGACGATAACTAATCCACCGACGCTTTTTGACAGCGGACCAAGCGGAATGTACCAGCCGCGTTTTTTCATCAAGAAGTTGAACACATGGCGGCTGTTCGGCTCACGGCTACCAGCATAGTGACGCGGTTTATTGATAATGATGTAAATGTTGCGCGGGGTATGGTGTAAAAGTAAGCCGTCCACGCGAACGGTATCGTAGAGCAATCGCACCGTATAGATCGGCTCACGAACGATTCGATCATTGACCGTGACAACGTGTTCTTTGATCGCTTGTTTTGCGAGCTTGCGCGAGCAATACAGCAACCGCACAAGTGCACGCACAATCGTTGTCGGACGTGGCGTCAGGCGATTGCGGTCGGCTGGCTCAATAAATGGGATACGTCGGCGGAAGCGACTACGCCGGGGACGATCACGATCGGTACTGCGACCACCCCATCGACGAGGTGTGCGTTCCCCACTGTATCGACTTCGCGACGGTTGCCACTCAGAAGATTGATGATAATCCCATGGGGGCTGTCGCCGTTGCTCTGTTGGCTCCGGCGGGAAAAACCGTCGTTGATCATCAGCCGCTGGATACGGCTCTTCCGGTTGGACTCGGAAAACCGATCGGATAATGCGGCGACGCGGCGGACGGTAGGATTGCTGTTCGTCGGAGTCGTGATGCCCATTCGATGGCATTTCCGCGTCACTGTGCTCGTGTAAAGAATCCATCGTTCCTCCAAATATCTACGTTATGCAACATGTATAGATTCATCTGCTAGCCGGGGCGAACCCACGTGCCCCCGTCACACTGAGGCAGTACATGCGGCGAACACCCGTTTGCTCGACATTGTCACTTCCACAAAGAGCCACGATGACAGCGACAGGTATTCCCTTGTATCGGCACTCGTTGTGGTAGATCTCTGCATTGTGATTATTGCACTGGGAGCGTCGTGCTCGCTGATGCCTCCATTTGCTGCAATCAACGATTGTGCCACCCGATTATTGTTGCGTTGTAACCTCTTCCCACACGCCCATACGAGCAAATTTCTCATGCCGTCGGCGCACCAATTCTTCTGGTGAAAGTGCGCGCAGTAGCGGTAGCTCTTCGAGCAACGTTTGTCGAAGCGTGCGGAACATCATCTCGGGATCGCGGTGTGCACCACCGATCGGCTCAGACACAACCCGATCAATAATACCATGACGCAGCAAATCATGTGCACAAAGTTGGAGCGCTTCAGCTGCTTGCTCTTTGTAGTCCCAACTGCGCCAAAGAATCGAGGAACACGACTCCGGCGCGATCACTGAATACCAGGCATTTTCGAGCATCAAAATTCGATCGCCGACACCGATGCCCAATGCACCACCCGATGCTCCTTCGCCGATGATGACGACGATTATTGGAACGCGCAGGCTCGCCATCACAAACAAATTCCGTGCAATCGCTTCTGCTTGTCCACGTTCTTCAGCTTCGATTCCTGGGAATGCACCCGGAGTGTCGAGGAACGTCACAACAGGACGGCCGAACTTTTCGGCCAGCTCGAACACACGCCGTGCCTTGCGATATCCTTCCGGATTGGGCATACCAAAGTTTCGGAGCAAATTTGTTTTTGTATCACGACCTTTTTGATGACCGACGACAATGACTTTGTGCTCGCCGATACGTGCCAAGCCACTAACAATTGCCGGATCGTCCCGATAGCATCGGTCCCCGTGCAGCTCGATGAACTCGTCGAACGAGTGTGCCAGATAATCAAGCGTGTACGGACGTTCGGGATGCCGCGCCAGCTGTACGCGCTGCCACCGAGTCAGCTTGGAATAAATCTCCACGCGCAATTCCTCGATGCGTCGCTCCAAGTCAGCGATCTGCTCGTCGAGATCGAGCGTGCCCGCCAGTGACTTCATTTCAGCAACTTTCTTTTCCAGCTCGAGGATCGGTTTTTCGAAATCAAGAATGTAACTCATCGCTCGAGTGTGCGACGGTGAATACTACGAACAAGAATTTCCAGGTCGAGTGACGGACTGTACTCCGTCACATAATACTCGTTGAGCCGCTCAATAAGGGCATCGGTGCGGAGCTGTTCAGGAACAAGCATTGGTAAACTGACAAGCCCTTCCCGAATGCCGGCATAGTGCGAATTACCACTTGGATGCAATCCAACAATCGTTCGCCGTCCGACCAGGACGCTCCACCACCGTTTCAACCATGCTTGAATGGAACGCCGCTTCAAAATTAGCACTACCCATCCAAGGAGCAGTACCACAATCGCCACAAGCAGATCGGTCAGACGTTTGAGCAACCGATAACGCAGCCGAAGCAATGGTGGCAATTCCAGACGGCGAGCCCCAACATCAGCAATGATTCGTTGGGCATGCAGTTCAACATCGTCGTAGGCGAAAAAGAACCGAACGCGGCGCGGCGCTAATGCCGCAAGCGTCCCAATAACATCGCTGCGCGGAATGGTGCGATCAGTGATGATGACCTCCGAAACAGCATGCTGTTCAACAAGGCGCTCGATGTAGCCCCAATGCCCGACGATCGGAAAACCGGCGAAGGTTTCGTCAGTTGTCGGTTCAACGGCAACAATACCGACCACTGCAATTGGTGCACCATGCAACGCCATGGCGTGGAGAATCTCGCTGGCGGCATCTGTGGTACCGACTACCAATACTCGGCGTTGCGTGCTCTGCGCATACCCGCGCTGACGATATCGCAGCACAAAACGCACTGTCCCTGATCCAATCATCGATAAGCCAACTGTCATGAGCACCACCCCACGACTGAAGGCGTATTCCTTCCAGTAGTAGGTCAGCGACGACAGCACAAAAAACGCTGCCATGTACCCCATCACAACGTTGCGAACACGGTAGCTGAACTCAAAATACTCACCGACGGCGATCATACAGACGATCACCACGGCGCTGAGCACAACGAAGACTATCGGGTACGCATACGATTGAAACCCAAACGGCTCACCGAAACGAATTGTCGTTGCTATAAGCAACATCGCATTTGCGAGGGCGACATCAGCAAGCAACAGTAGCATGCCTTGGCGGTACTGCGCCAGATGGGCGATCAACTCCCGCACGCGAATTGCAAACTGCAACAGCAGCAAGAACCAGCGTTTCGACCCATAATGTTTACGCGCGAACGTAACCATTGCCTCGTAGAAAACGCGCACATCATTGATACGGCTGCGGCGCGTGCTCTCACCCTTGAAGTGTACGATGCTGCTCATCGGCACATAGGCTGTACGGTACCCTGCCTTCGCCATGCGATAGCACAAGTCTAAATCTTCGCCGTACATGAAGTAGTCGGGATCGAAGCCGCCAATAGCTCGCAGCTGCTCTGTCCGACAAAACATGAATGCACCAATCACTGCATCCACGTAATACGTCTCGTCCGGACTGCGGAAGGATTGGTTGTACTGCGCAAAAAGCGGCGAACGTGGAAAGAGTGTCTGCAATCCAAACAGCTTGGAAAATGCCGCCCACGGTGTCGGGAATCCACGGCGACACTGCTCTTGAAATGTCCCATCAGCGTTGAGCACTTTGCACCCACAGATACCGACCTCAGGATGTGTATCCATGTAGCGCATCATCGCTTCAATGGTGTCTTCGGATAGGATTGTGTCTGGGTTGAGAATCAGCGTATAGCGACCGCGTGCTTGCTCGATGCCGAGGTTATTGGCGCGTCCGAAACCGATGTTGTCACGCAGCGCAATGAACTCTACCCATCGGAACTGGGGCAGTAACTGCTCGATGGTACCATCGTGCGATGCATTGTCCACGACAATAACTTGTAGGGAGTGTTTGCAGCGCACGCGTTCGATAGACTCGAGGCATTGCCGCACGTACTGCCGCACGTTGTAGCTGACGATAACGATCGTCACATCCACTGGTTGCTCCATCACAGCTTTCCCATCAGCGCCAGCAGTTTGAGTTTCCAAACAATCCATGCTGCTTCGTACACAATAGAGCGACTCATTTTCGAGACGCCATCAGTGCGGTCAACAAATACGATACTAACCTCCTCGATACGCGCGCCGTGTCGCCACGCCCGAAAGTTCATTTCGATTTGGAATGCATACCCGTTGGAGTGAATGGCACGGAGATCAATCCGACGGAGTACATCAGCACGAAATGCCTTAAATCCGCCCGTGGCATCTTTGACAGGCATCCCTGTGATCAAACGCGTGTAAAGATTGGCTGCGTAGCTCAGCAGCAGGCGGCTCATGGGCCAATTGACCACATTGACACCGCTGACGTACCGTGAACCAATCGCAACGTCACAACCATCGAGTGCTGCTATCAAGCGCGGTAGATCGTCAGGATTATGGGAAAAATCTGCGTCCATTTGGCAAATGATTTCGTAGCCGCGCTCAAGTGCCCAAGAAAAACCGTGGCAATATGCCGTCCCCAGTCCCATCTTCCCGGCTCGTTCGAGCAGCGCTACACGACGATCTTCTGCCGCAATCGTTCGCACAGCATCAGCGGTGCCATCGGGAGAATTATCGTCAACAACCAGCACGTCTATTTCCGGTAGCACCCGATGAATCGCTTCGATGAGCCGAACGATGTTACCGCGTTCGTTGTAAGTGGGAATAACGACGAGAATGCGCTGCATGCGGCATGATTCCGTGTTAGGCGATTCCATGACCTCGCAGCATCACGACAATTGTGCGAACGATGATTTCCACATCGAGCCGCAGCGACATGTTCTCGATGTAGTAAAAGTCATCCTGCAGTCGCGAGCGTATCTCCTGGATCATATCTGGCAGAACTCGCCGTTCGCGCCGAACTTGCCACCATCCCGTTATCCCAGGTCGCACAATATGCCGGCGTGTGTAATAGGGTATCACCTGGGCAAAGTGCTCGACTAATCCAACCTGTTCTGGACGGGGACCGACCAAACTCATATCGCCTTTGAGCACATTCCAGAACTGAGGTATTTCATCAAGGTACAGTCTGCGAATGATCGAGCCGACCTTTGTCACACGTGGGTCGTTGAGTTGCGTCCAGGTACCGTCCCATCGCCCATGAGTCATCGAGCGGAATTTGTAGAGCTTAAAGGGACGATTACCCCGTCCAACACGCCACTGTGTAAAGAGTACTGGTCCAGGTGAATCCAACTTGATGGCAACAGCAATGGCAAACCACAACGGTATTCCAAGCAGGAGAACGCCCGCGCTGACAACAATGTCCAGCGTACGTTTGACAACCGCCTGCCATGGCGCCAGCAGGCTTGGGGAAATTTCAATGAGCGGTACTCCATAGAGCGACAGCGCACGCACCGTTCCCATAACAACCTGGTACAGATCCGGCACAATCGTCACGCTCGCACCATTGGCAGTGGCGATGCTTGCGAGTTCAAGCATTCTCTCGTGATCGGTGTGTCGAAATGCTACAATGCACACCGCTGGCTTTGTACGTACAATCGCGTGTGCTGCCTCTGATAGCGAGCCGAGAACCGGTACGTCGCTTGGAAGGACGCTGGCACCGTCGTCAGTGATGGCGCCGACCACTGCATAACCGTAACTGGCATGACGATTCGATTGCATGAAAAAATCTGCAAGACCTTCCGCATCGCCAATAAGCATCGTGGGGAAAACTATCACACCTTCCGACCGCAAGTGCAACTGCAACCGACGCCCACCGTACCGCGCCACGATCACCAATACTGCCAACAGGACAGTATAGGCAACCAACTTATAGCTGAACCAACCACTCTCGAGCAACATCGCCACAAGAGGGATTGCGCCTCCCACCACCGCAACTTTGAGCACTGCGAATGCTTCCTCGAACGGAGATCGTACCAGCCAATTGCGGTATAACCCACTGAGCCAGAACAAGCCGATCCAATACACCAGCGCTGCGCCAAGCACGCTCCAAAACAATTCATGAGTCGGAACCATAAGCGGCGATTGGTGTAAGCGCAGCAGGTAGAATACTACCACCGTCACGACAATGGCGACCACGTCGGCGCCAAGCTGGAATAGCGTTGGGCTAGCTTTTGCTAAGCGCAGTTTCCAGCTGGCATCCCCTGATGCACCAATCGCCAGGGGAACGCCGACGTGACGTTGATGTACCGGCTCAGCTGTTGCCATCATCGTGTCCGAAGAAAATTGATCAGCGATATGATGGAGAACACTAATCCCGATAGCCCACCAGCAATACCAATGTAAGCGCTCAGTCGCTGGATTTGCGTACCGATCGGTTCATCAGGCGGATGTGGCACATAAATGCGGTCACCCGCCTCGACAACCGTTTCATCAAGCGGCATCCAGACCCCACTACGCCCCTTGATGACACGCTCACGTCCACGGTCAGCAAGTTCCGTTCGTCCCCCAGCGCACGCGATATAATACTCTGCGTCCTTACCAGGGCTGTACTCGACAAATCCTGCTTTATTGACCTGCCCATAGACCAGCACTGTTCGTGGAGTTGGAGGGACGACAATCACATCGCCATCGGCAAGCGCAACGTTGTCTTGTTCACTGCCACCCATAAAGCACGCAAAGAAATCACATGCTACTGTCGGTCGGCGTGCTATCTCGTCAATAAAAAAGCGCAGCGTATCTTCGATGATCAAGTTCGTGTACTGCAGGCGGCGTAGTCGCTCGATGTGTGGGTTGATCGGCAGAATTGTGTTTTCGGTGCTTTCGCCGGTAGGACGACGGAGAATGTACGCCAAATGCAACGCTGCACGATTGGTAAATCCACCCGCCTCGTCGATGATCTCCCGCAGGCGGGTCCCCCACTGCACGATTGGATACGCACCGGGGCGCTGAACTTCGCCGACAATCCGCACACTACCAGTCGAGGTTGGCTCCGGTCGGATGCGCTCGACAAGCACAGCAGCACCTGGTTGCAATGCGATGTCCTCTGAAAGCAAATTCAATTGTGCATCGGCACGGACGGGAATGCGCTCACCACCTTGCACCAGCCAAATGGCACCGCTTTCGGGTAGCAGTGCACCTCCAAGCTTGAGCAAAAAAGAAAGCCGATCACCCTGACGGTACACCGTCGTGCGTGGTCGTGCAACCGCACCCTGAATGGTAAGGCGTGGCTGCTCCACCACCGGCTCGCGTGGAACGAATACAACATCGCCCTCACGCAGATACGGATTAGCAGAACTCTCCGGTTGTAGCAGCGCTTGCTCGCCATCAACGACGGTCGTCGTGGCGTCGCTATGACGCACCAATAGCGAGCGCAGCGATGACGGAGGAAGAAATTCGTAGTCACGCCAAAGCAATTGTTCCTCATGCCTCAAATCAGCAATTTGTCCAAAGGCACGCTGGACTGCTCGCTGCACCTCTGGCTCCGTCCGTTGCTGGGTGCTACCTTGCATTGCGAGCCGCAGTAATGTCAAGAGCCGCACCGATGCCGGCACAGAATAAACGCCGGGGAAGAGTACATTGCCCTGCACCGTCACGTACACTGTTCGTGTGCGGCGCAAGCCGATATACACCGGTATATTCGGCGTGCGCTGGCGATAGAGGGCAACAACCGTGTCGCGTAGCTGCCGAAGCGTCATGCCGCGGGCAGAGATCATCCCGATTCGCGGTACGATTACCATGTTCTCTGGCGTTACCGTAACGTACTCCTCTTGTGCAAGAGCATCGAGTTTTTGAACCACGAGCACATCACCCGGACCCACCTGATACTGCTCTGCATCAACGACGTTATCGGCGGGTGTTTGCTCGCCGCGTACAGAAGGATCTTGTTGCTGCCGGAGAAGCTGCTGCTGCGGCACAGTCAGTTCGCTCGGGGGAAATCCCGCTACTTGTGCCAATAGAACCGTCGTCACGGTTGTAGCGAGGGTAATAACCGACAGTGTTTTCACGCAAAACGGTATTGGGTGATACAACGAACTGGGCACACAAAAATACCCGATCCTCATCGGCGGCACACGCCAACCGAGAGGATTTGTTCGGCGATAATCGTTGCGATGCGCTCAGCAGCCCGACCATCCCACAGAGGTGGAATGAATCGCCTCTGCGGGGGCGCATCAAGCACCCGCTCAATCGCTGCAACAATGCGCTCGTGCTCCGGAGGTACCAGAACGTTCGTTCCACATTCAATTGTCACCGGACGCTCAGTTGTAGTCCGCAGTGTGATGCACGGGACACCAAGAACAGCAGTTTCTTCTTGGATGCCGCCGGAATCAGTCAGCACGAGTGCCGCGCCGCGGACAAGTGCAACAAAGCGAACGTACCGCTGCGGTTCGAGCAACAGCATTCGCGGACAGCGTTCGACTACATGCTGCAACCCGAATTGCTGGATGTTTTGCCGTGTCCGCGGATGGAGTGGAAAGACCACCGGCATACGAGTAGAAAGTTCAGATAGCACACCGAGCAACATCGAAAGCTGGACCGGATTGTCTACGTTACTCGGGCGATGGAGCGTTACTACTGCGTAACGTCCGTGCTCAAGACCTAACTCGTGCACGATCGTGCACTGCTCAATATGCGGCAGTGCTGCCAGAAGCGAATCAATCATGGTGTTACCCACCAAGAACACTTGCTCCGATGGCACACCTTCTCGCATGAGATTTTCGACACCGCTTTGTTCGGTGCAGAAGTGCCAATCGCATATGGCATCGGTTGCAATGCGGTTGATTTCCTCCGGCATCGTGCGATCGAAGCTGCGCAAGCCTGCTTCGATATGCGCAGTGGGGATACCATGCTTAACCGCAACTAACGTGCACGCGATTGTCGAGTTGACATCACCGACGACGATCACCAGGTCTGGTTCCCATTGGTCACAGACAGGTTCGAAGGCAAGCATGATACGTGCGGTCTGCTCTGCGTGCGAGCCACTACCGACGCCCAAGTAGAACCGTGGCTGTGGAAGCTGAAGATCCTCAAAAAACGCCTGACTCATTGCGTAGTCGTAGTGCTGCCCCGTATGACAAATGACGTGCTCGATGCAATCGGCATAGGATGCTAATGCACGATCGAGCGGCGCAACTTTCATAAAGTTTGGTCGTGCCCCAACGACCGATAGAATGCGGCGTTTCATTGCTCTCCCCAACGGTAGCTCAGACCAATACGAATCGGCAGCAGCACCCCAACTTGATCACCAGCCATACATTCAAGCTCGGCAAACCATCCGACTGCAGCAGCAACACTGCCACGAAGACCGAATCCCCAATACACCACCAGCGATCGTGTTGTCGTCCATGTCAGTGCAGATGTGGAGTCCCACTCGATCGCATGAGCAACGCGCTCCCCGATAGTTATTCCTGCACCAAGCCGCAGATATGGTGCAGTTCCTGAGCCGGCAAACCACTGCAGTGAGCCACGCAGAATCCACCCACGGTAGTCATCGAGCAACACGACAGTAGAGTGTGTCGGGCGGATGTATTCAGCGGCAGCAGCAATTGCCACTGGTAGATCTACAAGCGATGACAACACAGGAAGCTTCGAGCTGATTTCTATACCAGTGCTTGTGCCGCGCCATAAGCCATCGTTGAATAGCCGCGCAGCAGATGGAACGGTTCCTGCCCATACACCGACACTTGATTGCGCCCGCATCGCCACAGCAAGTAGCACCATCAATGCAACATGCCGCATCACTTGTTCTGCACGCGCTGGAGTTGCTCCATGTAGCGCTCGATCAGCTGCTCGTAGTCTTTGGTGTAGCCGAGCTGCGAACGGCGCAAGAAATCCCGATAGCGTTGGAGCTGTTCGATCGCCTTCAGCCGTAGTTCCGAGGGGCTTTGGCGGGCAACATCTTCACCTGGCCGAGATTCTCGCGTTTTTTCGTAGTCGCGTTCGTGCATCGAGCGTGTCGCATCGAGCAATCGAGAAAGGATTCGCTCCATCCGTCGGCGTGTTTCTGGCGTGACAGTCCCACTTTGCATGTCGGTGAGCACTTCTTTCATCTCGTCGGTGATGCGATCAAGATCGCCGAGGGCTTTGCGTTTGCCACCGACCTGTTTTTCCTCGTGCGCAAGCTCTTCGATGGATTTCATCACACGTCCTTGCTGTGCAGCGATGCGACCGAGCTGTTCGCGCTGCTCTTGGGAAAGCTGCCCCTCTGCGCCGAGCTGTTGCATTGCACTGTTGATTTGCTGCTGCATGCCAGCAGCCTCCATCAAACGTTGCATAAAGCTTGCGCCAGGCTGCATGCCACCGGGACGCATTTGATTACTTTCACCGTCGCCCTCGCCTTCGCCAGGATTGTTGCCGTTCATTTGCTCAAGCATGGCTTGCATTTGATTCATCGCGCGGTTCATCGAGCCCATCGCCGACTGTTGCATTTGGCATGCGCCGTAGCTGTTGCGCTGTTCGAGTGTACGTTGGGCATCCTGCATCTGGCGTAGTGCTTGCCCCAGCTCGCGTGCCATCTCCGGTGTTACCGCAGTCGTTTGCCGGGAGAGCGCATCGAGCCGTCTGGCAAGATTCATTAGCTGCTCGCGGAGCTGCTGCTGCCGCTGCATTGCACGATTCATCATCGTCGAATTCGGATCGAGCCGTTGCGTCTCGTTTGCCAGTTGTTCCTGTTCTTTCGACAGCTCGGCTAAGTCCTGGAAAGTTTGCTGCATTTGGCGTGCGATCTGTCGCATTTCGTTTTTGCGCATTTCCTGCTTGGCACGCTGCATGGCTTGCGCAAAGCGTTGCATCCGTTCGGCACTGCGTTGCATCGTCTGGCGTGCACGCTGGAAGTCACCTTGCTCGAGGGATTGCTGACTTTGCTCCATCGAACGCTCGGACTGCTCCTGCTGCAATTGCTCGGCAGCTTGACGGAGCTGCTCCTGTACGTTGGAACGTTGGTCAAGTTTTGCTTCCTGCGCTAATCGTTCGAGCGCACGGTATTCTTCCTGTAGCTGTTCCTGCTGGCGTTGAAGCTGCTCCTGTTGGCGAGCAAGCTGGTCGCGTGCAGTTTTGTCGTTGGGATTAGTGTTCGCAGCTTTTTGCTCCAGCTCACGCTGTTGCTGGGCAAGTTGCTCGGCACGGCGCTGAAGCTCGTCCATCTTCTGCTGCGCCTGAATTCGTTTGAGCAGTTCGACAGCACGCTCGACGTTTTTGCGGAACTGCTCCTCGTCGAAGCGGAAATTGCGCATGGCACGCTCGATATCCTGCGGAGTCATTTGCTGCATAGCACGCTGCATCTGTTCGATGGCCCGGCGCAGCTCTTCAGAATTGACTTGTTGCAGCAACTTCTGCAGCTCGAGATATTTCTGTAACGTCTCTGGTGAGATTGCCTTGTGCTCCTCGAGCATGCGAGTCATTTCCTCGAGCATCCGCTGTGCATCTTGCATTTTCTGTTGTAGCTGTTCTTGCTGGCGGAGCGCGTTTTCAAGTGACTTCTCTGTTTGCCAGTTTGGTTGCTGTTGCTTCATCAGCTCGCGTTGGATTTCGTCCATCGAGCGTGCGAGTTCTTCAGCTTTGCGCTTGACTTCCTCGAGCTGTTGCTGGGTGGAACGCTGCGCCTGTTGTGCTTGGCGGAACACTTCTTCCAGTGATGGCAAGCGCACACGCAGCGTTGCTGTGCGTGCGCTCTTGGGACCGCTGACGTTGTCGTTATCGAAAACCTCCAGGTAGAATTCGTACTTATCCTGCGGTGAGATTCCAAGCAGGTTCAAATTCCACGCATACGACACCTCGCGCGTACCACCCTCGAGCGAAGGAAGAGGGATGTCTGTTGTGCGCCAGTTGCGCTCAGGATCAGCAAACCGCGATTCCGCCAGACGACTTTTGAGCACCAGACGCGAAAAGCCATAATCATCGCCAATCGTCACACGGATGGGCAAGAGGGCATCACGTCCGACGGTCGCATCACCAGTCGGCTCGATAAGAGCGATTGTCGGCGGTGTATCATTTTCCACTCGGACTGTGTACCGAATTGGATCGGGTGTTGTGCGGCCGGCACTATCACGCAGTTCGATCCACCACGTGCCGCTCCGCTGGATCGTGAAGCTACCCTCGGCGCGGTCACCATCTGCACGAAGTGCAAAGCGGAGTGTGTCGTGCGCCGCAGCACTATCGCCAACCGAAACGAACACGATCCATCCTGCTACGATGGGTTTATTGGCGACTACACGGAGCATCACTCGCGAGCCACGGAGCGCGACGATATTGGCACTTGTTTCATCGAGGAGTAGTGCAGAACGGCGTGCATATGCCGGTTGTTCGACGCGCATCTGGAATGACCGCACCATCGGATAGTCGCTGACGGTAATGCGGCCGATATTGGACCGGATTTCCTCGTCGTACCACTGTGCAGCTGCATAAAATTCGATTGAGCTTTTCAGTGCCGGTAGATCGAACACATAATGGCTACCGGTGTCGTGTCGCAACGGGTAGTGATCAGGGCGCTCTTGCTGCTCTTCACGAACATAGAGCTTGACATCAAGCGGAGCCGTGCCGGTAATCTCCACGCTCACACGTACAGGTGTATTACGCAGAACCTCGGTTGCGCAAGGCTCAACACGGAGCGCGAATGGTGGCGGTGGCACAAATCGCTCGTACCAGTGGGCCAAGCGATATGTAGCATCCCGGAGTGGGGAGATACCGACGATCGTGCCAAGCGTGCCAAGCAAAAGCACCACGAGCAGCATGATACGCCGGCGGTGCTCAGGGGCAATGATGACGTCGAAGTGACGTCCTGCAATGGCGCGTTCCACCTGTTGAAAGGCTGCCAGCGCTAACTCCTGTGAACCGAATATCGGTTTGCCTGGGGCAACAAGCTGCAGTGCATCGAGCAGACGATCACGAATGTCTTCGTAGGCATTTCCGACGCGCCGTGCGATACTCTCGAGCGTCGGGCGTTTCGGCGATAAAACGCGCAGCCATAGCGTGCGCAGCGGTAATGCCACGAACGCTGCGAGCGTCCCTACTGTCCATGTGGCAGCCAGTGCTGTCCGGAACGGGATACCGCCACCTGCGAATGCTTCGATCGCGGCACACACCAGCGCGCCACCTGCGCTAAGCACAAGCGCCACTACAAGGTCACGCGTGACCAACACAAGTGTTTCTTTTCTGCGCGTCGCCTCCAGACGACGCATGATCGCAGCGTATGCGTTCATGAATTATTAAGGCAATGCTTGCTGTTGACCGAGCACATAGACAACGATGTTTGTGCCGATTTTGAGCGCTGCTTCACGGCGCTCCGGCGGATCGTGATGCACGTCAGGATCAGCCCAACCGTCGCCCGGATTGGATTCGTAGGTGTAGAATACACAGAGTCGATTACCGCAGAACATTCCGAAACCTTGCGGCGGCTTCCCGTCGTGCTCGTGAATTTTCGGCGGTCCATAAGGGAAGTGAAAATGGCAATGATAAATCGGGTGCGAGAACGGAAGCTCGACGAACTCTTGGTCGGGAAAGACTTTTTTCATCTCTCGACGAATGTATGGGTCGAGTCCGTAGTCATCATCAATGTAAAGGAATCCACCACTTTCAAGATATGCTCGCAACCGCCGCGCTTCTGCATCGGAGAAGCTCACGTTGCCATGACCTGTCAGAAACAGCATCGGGTAGAGGAAAATGTTGTCGCTGGCGATGTCCACATACTCGTAGCGCGGCTCGACGACGATGTTCGTGTTTTGGCGGATGTACTGGAGCAAATTGACTTCCGCTGATGGGTCGTTGTACCAATCACCACCGCCGCTGTACTTGAGCCGAGCAATTCGAAAGCTACTTTGCTGCTGCAACGGTAGGGATGGCGCAACACCTGGCACTTGCGCCAAGAGTGCCACCTGTAGCACCGTACAAACCCAAAACACAATCACTGTGATGTGCATTGCGATGCGATCTCGACGTGTGCCGATTGTGGAGTGCCACCCCAAGTAACGACGATAACCTTTTTTTGTTGCTCTTCTAACCACGGAGCACCAATCATGCGGAGAGGCTTTTCGACGATAGTTGCATCAGGAAACGCCATCTGCGCCTGAGCGATTTCAGCACGTAAATTGCCACCTTTGAGCAGCACGTGCATACCACTCGGGGCAACCAGTGTACGTGTCCATTCAAGCAGTGTCCGTGTATCTGTCACTGCGCGCGCGAGCACGACATCGAATGCACCGCGGAGAACTGGCTGCTCCTCGGAAAGCTGTTCAACACGAGCGCAGATAGCATCCGTAAATCGATGCCCCGTGTGTTTGGCAAGCATTTCGGCAGTGTGGAGTTTTTTGCGAATTGAATCAACCAACGTCATTCGCAGATCGGGACGGGCAATAATGAGCGGAATACCCGGCAAACCTCCCCCCGTGCCGACATCAATGCACCGTGCCTTTTGCGGAATCTCGACCACCGTCAGTACTGCCAGTGAATGAAGGATGTGTCGCTCGAGGAGATGCTCGACGTCTTTGCGCGAGACTAAATTGATTCGCTCGTTCCAGTACCGCAACTCACGCTCGTAGCGCTCGATGGCTCGAAGTTGTTCCTTATCCAGTACGATACCGTTGGAAGAACAAACTGTCCAGAATTGTGCGATGTCCACGCCGAAAAGGGTGTCCGTAAGTTTGCACATCAAACAAAAATACACGTATTGAATGAGCCAGCAGCAGACACCGATTTTTTCGGTCGTGCTGACAACGTACAACCGCGCCTGGTGTATCGAGCGCGCCATCGTCTCGGTTTTCGCACAGACCGAGCAGAGCTGGGAGCTCATCATCGTTGACGATGGGAGCACCGACGAGATAATTGACGTTGTGCGCCCCTACATCGGAAGGTCAGACCATGTGCGTCTCATTCTGCAAACCAATCAGGGTACCGGTGCTGCGCGCCAGGCTGGTATTCAGCTCGCCCGCGGGCATTTTGTAACATTTCTCGACTCCGACGACGAGTATCTGCCCGACCACTTGCTCACACGTAAGGCGTATATCACCAATAATCCCGACTACGACTTTTTCCACGGTGGCGTTTTGGTGGAAGGCGATCCTTACGTGCCCGACCGTAACGACCCAAGCAAGCTCATCCACATTGCGGAATGCGCTGTCGGCGGAACGTTTGTCGTGCGACGAACGCTTGCCCTGCAGCTTGGATTTGCGCCACTCCGCTACGGCGACGACGCCGATTTTTTCGACCGTGCCCGTGCGATCGGCATTCATCCGTTCCGCGTGCCCGCTGCGACCTACCGCTATAATCGCACCAGCCCTGATTCGCTCTGCACGCAGATGGCGCGTCGCACAGGAGCGATTCGGTAACACGATTGCACTACGATTGCCTATGAGCGAAACCACACCAATTCTGCGTCCTCGCCTTCCTGATAACGACGTTGTATTTGTCGTGAAAAACCCACACCGACCGGGCATGCTTGGCAAGCTGTGTACGGTCATTGGTGAAGAAGGTGGACTGATTGGAGACACACGTGCGGTCTTTATCGGTCACGATCACATCATCCGCGAGATTACCGTGGCGGTGTATGATGCGCCACACTTAGGCGCCATTGAACGCGCTATCCGTGAGCGAACACAAGCAGAGATCCTCGAAATCAAGGACGTCGTCTTCGAACAGCACCGTGAAGGCAAAATCTCTGTCGTTCGAACAAAATCAGCAACGACCGTCGGTGAACTCCGCAACCTCTATACCCCCGGTGTTGCGCGGGTCAGCAAAGCGATCCAACACGATCCCGAGCTTGCCTACAAGTACACAATGCTTGGCAACACTATCGGCATTTTCACGAACGGTACGCGCGTGCTGGGACTTGGCGACATCGGCCCGCTGGCGTCACTGCCAGTGATGGAAGGCAAAGCGATGCTCTACCATCAATTTGTCGGTCTCGGCGCCATGCCAATTTTAGTGGACACCCGCGATCCGGAGGAGTTCGTTACGATCGTTGAAAAAACCTCTGTCGGATTCGCCGGCGTGCACTTGGAGGACATCCGCACACCCGATTGCTTTTACATCGAGGAAATGCTGATAAACCGGCTCCGCAAACCGGTCATGCACGACGACCAACACGGCACGGCAACAGTGCTGCTGGCAGCAGTCATCAATGCGCTGAAAAAAGTTGGACGCTTCGGCGACGATAGGCTGGTGTTCGCACAAATTGGTCTGGGTGCTGCCGGGTACGCTATCGCCAAACTGCTCGTTGAATATGGCTGCCACGTTGTCGCGTTCGATCCTAATCCAGAAGCGCATGAGCGCGCTCGCAAAGCTGGCGTTGAGATTGTTTCGTTCGACGATGCTGTTGCCGCCGACGTGGTGATTGCCACAACAGGGAAAGTGGGATTGATTACACGCGAGACAGTTCGCCCCGGCCAGATCATTTTCGCGCTGTCGAATCCAGTACCGGAAATTTTTCCCGAAGAAGCGCTCGACGCAGGCGCTGCCTTCGCCGCCGATGGCAAGTCGGTCAATAATGCACTGGCGTTTCCTGGTTTATTCAAAGCAGCAATCGAAACACGCGCTGACTCCATTACCAGCGCCATGAAAATCGCCGCCGCCGAAGCCATCGCTGCACTCGCCGAACCCGACGAACTAGTGCCCAGTCCGTTCAATCCTGCAGTGCACGAGAATGTCGTGGCACGGGTGCGAGCGGTCGTGCATGCTGCTCAGAACTGCACGTCCACACCGAACGAGAGCAGTGACCACGACCCCAGGTTGTAGTCAACGCAGACCGTGACTGGTCCGAAGCTCCGTGCCAGACCGATCGTCCACTTGACGTTGCGAACAGTAATCTGCGCTGTGCTTTCCTGCACGACGTCATCGCCGGGATAGCCGTTTGCAGGGTCGCGCACGACGCTGCCATCGGGTAGAACTTTAAGTAAGCCAAGTTGGATTTGCAACTCCTGCGGCAGTGTGTAGCGGTAGGACGAATGCGCCACGAGCTGTTCATAGCCGATGCCGGTATAGATATCAACAATTCCTTCGAAGCGCCGGCTCGCATGGATGTTGGCCAGTAGAAATTCTCCGCGAGCTTCCAACTGTGCGTTGGTGACACCGACCGCTTTTCGCAGCAATGTGCCTTGATAACCAATCTGTACGGCGACGTCGAGAAACGGATCGCGGAGATACTGTGAAATCGAATGCCGCATACCAATACCCCAGAACGAAAAACGCCCGATGTTCTGGTCAAAGACCACTGGTGGAATGTATCGTAGGAGTAACTCGGTTCCCCACAGCGACCCAATTTCGATTTGCGGAACTGCTGCCACGATTGTTCGCATGTCCTGACCTGGCGGTAGCGACAGCGCCGACGGAAGCTTGAGCAGCAGGCTGTCGATCATATTCCGCGATGACTCTGGCAGCAACGCGTAGAGTGGCGCAAACTCCGGATCGTTCTGAATCAGCCAGTGAAGATACTCACGATCTATTTCGATAGTGCTCGGTGCATAGCCAAAGACTGTTGGAGCTTGTGCGGGCACCCGCACGTGACCAGAATCTACACTTTTGTGAAAAAGGCGTTTGACCAAATCTACCGCCAGACCGGCTGTATCGCGGAGTACAAAGCTACCATTACGAAATTCAACGTATTTGGCGTATTCAACCGGTTGTGCCAGTGTCGGTAAAGTCGGACGATAAGTACGCTGATCGTCGCGCACAAAACCAAGCATTGAGTGAATGCCAAAGCGAATGTATGGTCGCTCGATCGAGTCCGGGATCGCTGCCTGCCGAAAAAAGCGTGCATTGCTGGTAGCGTTGACAGTCGTTACCAGTGGCTCCATGAACGGAATACTGTTTCGATCGAAAAGCTCTTTGGAGAGTCTTCGCGTAACGATGACCGCATTAGTGTCGTAGGCGCGTGGATCATTCTGCGCAGAGAGCGATAGCACACAGACAGCAGCAGCAATAAGTGTTCGTCTAACCACAGCATATCCAAGCGTAATGGGACATAAACGATTTGCTGATGACATTCGTAATCTACGCAACATGCGGCGGCTACCTGTGGTAGAAACGTCGCAGCACCAGTGGTGTGTCACCAACTGCGCCAGCGAGCGATGATCTTATCACGCGATGAACTTGTCAAACGGCTCAAATCCTTACGAGCCGAGGGAAAACGTATTGTGTTCACCAATGGTTGCTTCGACATTCTTCACCGTGGACACGTCGCATATTTAGCAGCAGCACGTGCGCTTGGCGACGTCCTCATTGTTGGTCTCAACAGCGACGCGTCGGTCCGGCGATTGAAAGGTGCCTGGCGCCCCATCAACAGCGAGGACGATCGAGCCGCCGTACTCGATGCGCTGCGTGCAGTGGATTTTGTGACAATATTCGAGGAAGATACTCCCGCGGCACTCATCGAGTTGATCGAGCCGGATATCCTGGTCAAAGGCGGTGACTATGCACCCGATGCAGTCATCGGTGCCGATACCGTCCGCAGCCGGGGCGGTCAGGTTGTTATTGTACCGCTATTGCCCGGCCGTTCGACAAGTGCTGTCGTTGCGAAAATTCGTGATCAGGCGACATAAGTTCCACCCCATAGGGGATGCTGAGCACAAAGCGTGTACCTCGTGGAAAGCGACGTTCGTGCCAGAGCACACCCATCATCGTTTCGGCAGCGAGTTTTGCCAGCGGCAGACCTAACCCCA
>JAOAEV010000089.1 GCA_026416585.1 Chlorobiota bacterium
GTCTGGGTCATCGTGCGCAATCGTCGGTTGCAGCGTCAATCGTTCGACGATAAGCTGCTGTCGCGCTCGTCGTTTGGTGGTTAAGATTTGAGCCAAAAGCGAATCGTCGTTCCTTCACCGATCTGGCTGTGAAGCTCGAAAGGAGCACGATGCGCTTCAAGAATATGCTTGACTATCGCTAATCCCAAGCCACTCCCCCCGACACTGCGCGAACGTGCCGCATCGGTGCGATAAAATCGTTCGAAGACACGAGCTTGATGCTCTGGAGCAATGCCGATACCCGTATCCTCGACGCTGATCATCGAACGTCCATCATTGCGCTCAATACGAACGGTAACGCGACCGCCAGGAACGTTGTACTTGATGGCATTCGACACCAGATTCGATAGAACCTGCCCGATCCGCTCCCGATCGCCATAGACGAGCACTTCCTGATCGCCAGCAACAACCTCGAGCTGAACATTCTGCTGTTCGGCAAGTCCTGCGAAGTGTTCGACCGTGTTGCGCGCCAGTTCAACGACATCAAAGTACCGGAAACTCATTCGCATCTCGCCCGATTCAATTCGCGCAATCTCGATCAGATCTCCAAGTAATGTTGACAGCCGGTCCACATTAGCATGCACTTTTTCCAGAAACGTCCGAGCCACCGAGGGATCATCAATTGCACCATCAAGAAGCGTCTCGATGTAGCCAGCAATCGTAAACAGTGGTGTGCGGAGTTCGTGCGAGACATTGGCTAAGAACTGCGACCGCACGCGCTGGAGATATTCGACGGACTGCTCGATGGCTTCGATACGATCAGCCACACGATCGATCCCCCGCGCGATCGCGTCCAGCTCTGCAAGATTTGACCGCCGCATGCTCCGACGATGCCCCATTGAGAGTGCATCGAGGGCAAGTTTGATCTCGTCAAGTGCCGTACCAAGTGTGTGAGTGATCCATCGCTCGATAGCGAGCTTTAGTACGACAAAAAGTACCGCGCCAACAAGCAGCCATGCGCCCCACGGTATATTACCGGCGGCGGCCCACCAGAGCACAGCGCCACTGATGAGCCAGAGTGCACCGCCAAAGAGCAGCACATCACGAAGAATCCGACGAGCAAGTGAGGGAGAATCTTCCATTGCACAGCAAACTTACGTAGCAGTCTTTGCTGTAATTTTGCGCCTGATAACGACCTTCACCACCGCGCGACGTCACATGTTCGAGCCGCTTCGCCAACGCGTCCAGAGCTGCCGAGATCGTATTGAAGAACTCGGGAGGTTTCTTTGACGTTGCTGGCAAACGAGAAGAGATCTTCGCTCTCCGCGCAAAAAGTCAAGAGCCAACATTCTGGGACGACCCCACAGGTGCTCAAGCCACCATGCGGCGCATCGCCCAGCTGGAAGGCAGCCTCGAGCAGTGGGAAAAGCTTCACCGATTCTGTGACGATGTGACAGGTCTGGTCAATCTTGCTGCCGAAGCCGATGATACCTCGCTATACGAAGAGCTCGAACGCGAGTTGACCAATCTTGAACAGCAGTTGGACCGCGCTGAACTGGAAACGCTGCTCTCGAGCGACAGCGACCGTCTCGGGGCAATTGTGGACATCAATGCCGGCGCTGGCGGAACGGAAGCACAAGACTGGGCAGAAATGTTGCTTCGCATGTACACCCGTTGGGCAGAACGGAAAGGCTACCGTGTCAGTCTCGCTGACATGGTCGAAGGTGATGTGGCAGGTATCAAGTCAGGGACACTCGAAATTGATGGTCCATTTGCCTATGGTTATCTCAAAGGCGAAAGTGGTGTCCATCGTCTGGTTCGCATCTCGCCCTTCGATAGCAACGCACGCCGCCACACGTCGTTTGCGTCGGTGTTTGTATATCCGCTTGTGGACGACTCGATCACCGTCGAGATCAACCCTGCCGACATCGAGATGGAAACTTTCCGCTCCGGTGGCAAAGGCGGGCAGAACGTCAACAAAGTCGAAACGGCTGTTCGGCTCCGCCATATTCCCACGGGGATTGTTGTTAGTTGCCAGCAGGAGCGCTCACAACACCAAAATCGCCAACGTGCTTTGCGCATGCTCAAAGCCAAACTGTACCAGCGCGAGTTGGAACAGCGCATGGCAGAACAAGCTGCACTCGAAAGCCAGAAAAAGAAAATCGAATGGGGCAGCCAAATTCGCTCCTACGTCTTTCAACCGTACACGATGGTCAACGATCACCGCACCGAACTGAAAAAAACTGATGTACACGCCGTTATGGACGGAGACCTTGACGACTTCATCAAAGCGTACTTACTCCAGAATGCTGAGGAGCGCGCCTAACGTATGCTTACTGACGGCGTCGGTACATCCACTCGATGATGCTGGCGGCAACAAACACCAGCATTACCAGGGGTAACCAATCGCCGAAGCGAACGTAGAGCGAGCGTTCGGTCTGTGGCACAACTGTTGTTGCTACAGCAGTCGCTGTCCGTGCTGGAGCACACAGCAGAACAGCACCTGTGGGCGCAATAAAACCGCTGATACCGCTATTGGCGCACCGCACGACCGGACGCCGTGTTTCGATCGCCCGCATCTGCGCAATCGCAAAGTGTTGGTCCGGACCAGTGGTCCCGTCGTACCATGCATCATTGGTAATCACTACGAGCACATCGGCACCACGCCGTACACACTCGGCAGCGAAATCCGGGTAGATGCTCTCGATGCAAATCATTACTCCCAGGTGCGCCAGCGTGTCGTTTCTCCGCACAAGTGGCAGCGCAACAGGACCGGGACCTTTTGCCCAACTGGAGATACCAACGCTCCACTGGAGTGCATTGGCTAAATCTGGTATTAGGTCAGAAAACGGCATGTACTCGCCAAACGGTGTCAAGCGCGACTTGCGATGAACTTCGTAACGCTCTGCGTGCGGTAGGATAAGGACGGCTGCATTGTATGCACGCAGTGGACGATAGCGTTCAATGTCAGCAAAGCCTGTCAATACCGCACAATTGGTGCTGTCACACCACGCCCGGACACGCGCGAGCAAATCAGCGCCCCTCGCATCAAGCAGACCACCGGGCAACGCTGTTTCGCTCCACACCGCAAGCTCGATGCGTCGGCTGCGTCGAAGTCTGTCCTGCAATGCAATATGCTGCTCGAGCATGGGGCGCTCATCAGCATAACTCCACTTGCGCCACGGATTGATATTCGGCTGAACCACCGCCACCGATAGCGGCTCTGCGGACGCCGGCTGATACTCGACTAAGCGCAGGACCCCGTAGATCATCGGTACAGCAAGCACTGCGAACATCCAACCGCCCAGTTGGAGCGCACCATGCAGTGGAGATGCAATCCGATGCCCTGGGCGGGCCACACGAACAATCCATGCATACACCACGACATTGAGTGTAATGGCAATCAGCCCAACTCCCCACACTCCCGTTAGGTCGGCAATTTGTGCCAGCGCCATGCTTCGTAACTGCGTGTACCCGAGCGCTAACCACGGATAGCTCAAATCACCGAGCGAGTGAAGCCATTCGACTGTAACGAATGCTGCGACCATCGTTACAAGCGCTCGCTCCAGCGACATTCCCTTTCTGCGCAGGATCGCATAAAGCGCCAGCGCTGGAATCAAAAACAATGGATGCACCAACCACAACACCGCTCCTGCAACCATCAAGTACGGATCTGTCTCGGGTTGCCAACTCATGACCCACCAGTTCGCGGCACCATGCCAGGCAAAACCAAATGCATACAGGAGAAGCCCCCATCGCTTTTGTTCGGCGACCGCGCGATCGAGTAGCGCCAGCATCGGCACAAATGCGATCCACGCAAGCGGACCGAGTACTGTCGGCGGATATGCAGACCCCACAGCAGCACCACTGGCCAGTGCAATCACCCAGCGAAAACGCCAGATACGCCAGATCACACCCGCAGCACTCATCGTTCTACTCCTACCGATGCGCTAATAGAGCCCTGCTGCGGCACGAACAGTCACCGGTAATGTTGTCCGTCCACGCTCGGCTCCCGACGATGGATCGAAAGCAACAACCGTCGTACCGGAATCGCCGCCCCACCATAGCACAACCAGCTCACGGGCAAAGTTGTAGGTACCACCGTCGGCACCATTGAAGAGGATCGCACCTAACATTCGCTGTCCAGCTGCATCAGCCAGTTGCACTTCGCTATCGAGTAAAATGAAGACCGTCGCTGCCGTGCCTGCAATAACACCACGCGGCAATGTTGTTACCGCATCGGCAGTCGCTTGAGATAGCTCCACCTGTGCCAACACACGGTCGGCAAATGGATCATAGAATGTCAGCATCGCTGGCGTTCGGGGCAGCGAATCAAGTTTGCCATGACCGATCGAAAGGATACAAAAACTCGTTGCCGGATCACTTGCGGCACATACAAACGCCGGTACCGGCGCCACCGAAACAGTCCGAGTTACTGCATTAGTACGTGAGTCAATGATGCTCACAGTACCACTACCTCGATTGCATACCGCTACCTGATTGCCCATGGCAGCAAGTGCAACAGGTGCTGACCCCGTGACAATGGTGCGCACCATCTGGAACACCGTCAAATCCACAACACCGATGGTTGAATCACCGTGTGCGGTATACGCTGTCGTGCCGTTAGCGAAGCAAATTGCCACCGCTGCATGCGGTGCTGTCGAAATACGTGCGATACGGCGAAAGGTCGTTGCATCAAGTACCTCAATTCGCTGCTGGTTTGGTTGGAGCACAAAGAGCATCGAACGAAACTGCTCGATACGCACTGCTTCACCATCGAGCACGTTGCCATTGGCTTGTGCGTACACATCATCGTTGACCACAGCCCCATCGGGCATCGAATACAGCACCAGCCGTGTGTGGCTACCGTCAGGAACTGCTGCCAACAATCGCCACCTCGGCATAGTCGGATTGATCAGATCATCGCTTGGGCAACCGATACTTGCCATTGCAAGTGCGATAATCCCTAACCATGATATGAGGCGATATCTCATTGCTGGCACTTTCACTGTGGAACGCTCTGGTACTACCGGCTCCGCAAAAGTAACTCAGCAAGTTTGTCCGCCGCATCGGCAGCAACGAGACTACCAAGCGCGACACCCATGCCATTGCAGCCGAACACACCGAGAACGCGCTGGTTGCACCATTCAACCGCAGGCAGTGGCGGTGTGCGAAAACCCATGATGCCTGCCCACCGCTGCTCGATGCGCACAGCAGTCCCAGGAACGATGAGTGTCCGCAGATAGTCTTCGAGCTGCGCCTGGATGCGCTCGGTCAGCGCAAAGTGATCCGTCGTTTCCCCTTCGATATCGAGATTACGTCCACCCCCGAATAGTATCCGTGTGCCAACGTTGCGGAAGTAGTAGTAACCTTCGTCGAAATGGAACACCCCATCCCATCGCAACTGATCGCCAAGCGGTTCGGTTAGGAGCACCTGCCCGCGTCCAGGGCGTGCACCAATGCAGTCAGCAAGACGCGGTGCCAGCGCATTCGTCGCAACAGCAACAGCACGAGCCTGAAAGTACAGCTCACCCCCTACCGGCGCCATGACCAGGACATCTGCACCATTGGAATGCGTTTCGATTCGTTCCACTGGGGAGCCAGTGAGTACCAGTCCGCCACGCTCGGCGACATACCGCAGCAGCGAATGCATCATGCGTCCGGTGTGGATACGACCTTCGTGCGGTAAGGCAATCAGGTGTTCGACACTCGAGCCGAAACCAAATTCGGCAATACGCTTATCGGCTCGATATGCATAGGGACTCCCAAAAATGGGACGCAACATCTGGTCAAGACTATCCAGGTAATCCATCACTGCGACATGCTCTCCTAACAGCAGTTCGTAGCCACCACAGCGTTCGTAACCGATTGCTTCGTCTCC
This sequence comes from Chlorobiota bacterium, assembly GCA_026416585.1. Lineage (GTDB taxonomy): Bacteria > Bacteroidota > Ignavibacteria > Kapaibacteriales > NICIL-2 > NICIL-2. The sequence goes on from JAOAEV010000089.1 coordinate 5,861, forward strand.
GAGCCGTGCGCGGAGGCGTTCTAATCCGTGTTTGCGTTGCTCGACAAGATGGCAGACAGCGTCCTGGCCGAGCGTACGGACGTCCCGCCATAGTTCGGTCGGCGAACCGTAACACGCAAAACCAGCGTTCTTTGTACTTGCACCTGCCGGCACTGTATTTCGCTCGAGCACAATGATGCGCAGACGTTGATCCATCTCAAGTAATTCCGCTGCCAGCGATAGCCCAATAATGCCTGCTCCGACAATACATACATCGGCATGCAAGAATTCTTCCCGTTCCCAAAATGATACAGTCGCCATCGTTCTATCCGGTTAGTTGGACGATAAAAGGAACGACGCAACCAGCGCTCCAACACTGGCGGCGAGCATCGCTGCTGCTGTACGGCGCACAATCTGCCGTGGTGGAACGTCGGTCAGCTGTGCAGAAAAAATCACCACTGCAGCCAGCGGGGACATCGTGCGCCCGAGCGACGCTCCAATTGCGCCGAGCGCACCTAACTCAACGGCACGGTCCAACCCGGCAACAGAGACCATCGTTGGCAGCACTGCTTTCGAGAATGTAACGCTCGGTGCTGTCCCCGAACCAGATATCACCGCAAGTCCCATCGTTACAAAGAGGGCTAATACTGGTGCTGCATTCGATGCATTGCTGAGCAGCGCAACCAGGTGCTCGATAGCTCCCATTGCACGAAGCCCTTCCAGAAAGCACGCTGCGGCAATGATAATGGAAATGACAGCGGTAAAACCATAGCCGAGCCCATCAAAAAAGTGCCTCGTCAACTCGGATGCACGCCGCCAGTGGAAAACAATTGCCAACACCGCACACGGCACCATCACATGTGTGACCGGTACGCCCGACGGATACAGGTCAGCAATTGCAGGGACAACTCGCCACTGCGGCAAAAGAACCAGCAGGAGGATAATCGGAAGTGGCGCAAGCATCGCACGCAGGAACGACGGTCGTGTCAATGGTGGCGACTGTGTACTGAGCACGCGCTGGTCACCCAACGACAGCAGCGTCGTCACTCCCACTGCACAGGCAAAGCCTACCAGGTGCGGCATACTGACTGCTGCAATCGCATGATGAATCGGCGCACCACTGGCGGCAGCAATCGTGACGATATCGGGTTCACCTGGATTGAATAAATTTCCTCCGGTCGAGCATCCCACAACGAGCACCACTGCGCTGGTTAATCGGCTATATCCAGCGTTGTGCAGAATTGGAACCAAGATAGGTCCAACAGCAGCAGCAGCAGCTGTCTGGCTGGTAATTGCCATGTTCACGACAAAACCGACGATGCAACCACCCGGCACCAGTAACCACCGTAGTCGTCGCAATGGGATCGCCAAGAGCTCAACCATTGCACGATCAGCACCAACGGCACGCAGCACGAATGCATACCCCATCGCCGAACAAATTGGACCAACGATATTACCATCGCCCATTGTGCGAAGAAATGCATCAAGCACCCGCTGTGGCTCGCCGCGGAGTGAGGTCAGTACAATACCAGCACCGATGAGTACGAGCCGCACATCCACACCACGCCAGACGAGTACGAGCGCACCAAAACCAACAGTAACCGCTATTGCCAGTTGCCAATCCATCAGCATTGCGTGCTATTCATACTTCTTATGCGACGACGACTGTTTTGACGTTGACAAATTCTCGCATCCCGAACGGTGATAACTCTCGCCCCCAGCCTGAGTCTTTGACACCACCGAATGGCAAGCGTGGATCGGAGCGCACTTGTAAGTTGACAAAGACTGATCCCACGTCGAGCTGACGCGCACATTGTTCGGCGCGGTCGAGGTCGCGTGTGAAGATTGCCGCACCTAATCCGTACACAGAACGGTTCGCCAGTGCAAGAGCTTCGTCCTCGTCGCGGGCGGGGATAATAGCAGCCACTGGACCGAACGTTTCCTCGTCGAATGCTGGCATGCCTGGGGCAACGTGGGTCAGCACGATCGGCCGGAAAAATGCTCCTCTACCAGTCGGTCCACCTTCGAGAAGAACTCGCGCTCCTCGGTCAATGCTCCCATAAACCTGACGAGCAAGTGATTCGGCAAGATCACCCCGTGCCAGTGGACCAAGCACTGTAGAATCATCGAACGGATCACCGGGTTGGTATCGCTGCAGTTGTTGGCACAACATTTCTTCGAATTGCGTGCAAACATGCTCGACGACAATAAATCGCTTTGC
>JAOAEV010000015.1 GCA_026416585.1 Chlorobiota bacterium
GCCCACTGATTGGATGCCGCGGGAGTATCGGCGCCAGCTTCTCCGGATGATTGAACAGCATGCACACTCGGAAATCATTGGTGCCCTCCCTGAAGGCACATGGATTACGCGGGCACCAGGCTTCAAGCGCAAAATGGCTCTCATGGCAAAAGTGCAGGATGAAATTGGGCATGGTCAGCTTCTCTACAGTGCCGCCGAAACGCTCGGTAAGTCACGCGAGCAAATGCTGACTGACCTTCTGACAGGGAAGGCAAAGTATTCAAATGTGTTCAACTACCCTGCACTGACGTGGGCGGACACAGCTGTCATTGCATGGCTCATTGATGCTGCAGCAATTATCAATCAGGTTACCAATGCGAAAGGCTCCTACGGACCATACAGCAGGGCATTAGAGCGTATCTGCACAGAGGAATCCTTCCACCTCAAGTATGGGTACGATAACGTAGTCACACTGGCGACAGGTACGCCAAAGCAAAAGCAAATGGTGCAAGAAGCGCTCAATCGCTGGTGGAAACCAATTATGCACTTTTTCGGACCACCGGACAAGGTATCGCAGCACACGGCGATCTTGATGCGGTGGAAAGTCAAAATTGCCTCGAACGACCAGATGCGGCAGCAATTTCTCGATAGCTACGTCCCGAAAATTTGGGAGCTTGACTTAACCGTTCCCGATCCGAATCTGCGTAAAAACCCAGACACCGGAATGTGGGAATACAGCGATCCCGACTGGGATGAATTCTGGCATGTTATCAACGGGAATGGTCCTTGCAATAAGGAGCGTTTGGCAGTTCGCCGGTGGGTTGAAGAAAGCGGAGCGTGGGTGCGGCGTGCATTGATGAAGCCGGAAGCACAGTACGTCGCGCCATTGTGTTAGATATGATGCCCATACTGACAATGAGCGGGTGCTCGATGGAGCGCCCGTTTTTTTATCCTTCTGCGATCCAACGCAGGATTTGGCGAAACGTCGGTCGCTGTCCGTAGCGCAAAATGCCGATACGGTAAATGCGCCCAGCAAGCCACACTGCGCCGAACGTCGAACCGATCATGAGCACAATAGATGCAGCAATCTGCCACCACGGTACGTCCGTTGCAAAAATCCGTATGACCATCAGTATTGGCGTGAACATCGGTACAAGGGAAAGTATGGCTGCAAATGTGCTATCGGGCGCATTCATGATCATTGGTAGAGTCAAAATCGGGAGCACGATGAAGATGCTCACAGGTGCTTGCAATGTCTGGATGTCCTGCTCCGTGTCGGCAGCGGCAGCAATGCCAGCAAACAGCGTCGAGTAGAATACATAGCCAGACAAAAAGAAAAATATAAACGCGACGACATGGAGCACTGATAAACTCGGTGCTTGGAGAACGAGTGCGGCAAAATCATTGTCTTGCGAGCGATAGTATGCCAGTGCGTCCATCTGCGTGGCTGTACCGCTCATTGAAACGAGTATTGAGCCGGCTATTGCCATTGTTGCACCCGTCAACGCTATCCACAAGACCAATTGGAAAAGCCCAACGGCACCAACTCCTGTAATCTTGCCAAGCATTATATCGAAGGGACGTGCCGACGATGCCAGAATCTCAACGATTCGATTGGTTTTCTCTTCCAGTACGGATCGCATGACGATACCGCCATAGATAAACAGCAGCGTGTAGACGACCATACTCAACCCGTATCCGATGATAGTCAGCAACGCTGTCTGGTCACGTTCGGTGCGCTCGGCAGTGACTTTGACGCGTTCGATTTTGGTGCGTTGCTCTGCCAGACGAATCAATGCAGTATCGGCACCATGTGCCAGAAGACGCTGCCTGCGGAAAACATCTTGAACTGCCACTGTAAGCGCTTCGTGGATACCGAAACCGCCACCACCTCTGCTGAAGAAAACGACACTGTCGCGCTGAAGTCCGTCAGCGGGGATGAGCAAGTATCCCGTTAACTCTTGTGCGAGCACCTTAGCACGCAATGTGTCAAGGGGATCGTCGGTCAGCATAAATAGTGATGAGTCTGTTGCCACAAGGGTTGCAGCCAGTCCGTATCCACTTTCGTCACAAACAGCAATACGACGCTCTGGAGATACCTGCAACTGCGATAATATGATCGGGACGGCAACCAACAACAGAATGCCCAGCGGCGCTAACAGGGTCGAGAAAATAAATCCTTTCGTTTGAACGCGCGAGAGAAATTCATGACGCGCGATAATCCATGCGGTGCTCATGCGGTCACCTCATCGGTTTGTGTGCGGCGAACAGTTTCGATGAAGATCTCGCGAAGTGTCGGTTCTACGCATTCTGCACGGCGAAGCTGGGTATGCTGCAGCGCTATTGCGATGAGTTCTTGTGCTTCTGCAATGCCTCTGCTAAGCTCGATCGCAGCGCGATGATCGCTTCGCTCGAGTATCCGAACCGATGGTATCCGGTCGAGGAACTCTCCGCCTCCCTCGAACTCCAGTTCCAGCCGACGGATGCCATAGCGAGCCTTGACATGACGCAGTACGCCACTTTCGACAATGCGTCCGCGATTGATCAGGACGATATCATCGCACATCTGCTCGACTTGTTCCATGACATGGGTCGAAAAGAGAATCGTCGTACCTCCGACGCGCAACTCGGCGATGACGTTCAGAAATACTTCTACGTTGAGCGGGTCGAGTCCACTGAAGGGCTCGTCGAGCACCAATAGTGGAGGCTCGTGCAGGACCGATGCGATAAACTGCACTTTCTGGCTCATTCCTTTCGATAGCTCACGTACTTTTTTCTTCTCCCAGCCGCTGGCGTCCATTCGTTCTAGCCACTGTACGGCTCGCATGGTTGCATCGGTGTAGGAGAGACCCTTGAGTTGTCCGAAGTAACGTAAGTTGTCGAGCACAGTGAGGTTCTTGTAGAGTCCACGCTCTTCGGGTACGTAACCGATACGATGCTGATCCTCCCGCGCAAGGGGCTTCCCCTCGACAAGTATCGCGCCACTGTCGGGGAGCAATATCCGAGTGATCATGCGGAGCAATGTCGTTTTTCCGGCACCGTTGGGACCGAGTACACCAAAAAGTCTGCCACGCTCGACCTGAAAGGTAATCTTGTCGTTGGCACAGTACGAACCGTAAAATTTGGTCACTTGATCGAGTTCGAGAAATGCCATCGGTGTCGGGATGACAAAAAAGAAAACACAGATTGATGCAAGATACGAGGCATCCGAAATGAGGTTTCACCGCTGCTGCGATTTTTGTGTATGCTCAATGCCAAAAGCAAAAAGAAACGGTGTATCGTCGTCGGTGGCGGCGTTGCAGGAATTGCAGCAGCAGTTGATGCGACAATGTTGGGATTCGATGTCGTTTTAGTCGAAGGACGGCGTTATCTCGGCGGACGTGCGCGGTCGTTTCGTGACGAGATCACCGGTGACGAGATTGACAATGGTCAGCATGTCGCAATGGGGTGCTACAATGCACTGCGCTATGTTCTGCGGCAGCTTGGCACTGAGCAACTGCTACGTCCAGACGAGCCAATACCGATTGCGTTTGCATCGGCCAACGGCATGTGTGATGTCTTCGATCCATACCGTTTACCGGGGGTGATGGGTGTTATCGCAGGTGTTCTCCGACTGCAAAGCTTCTCACGTGCTGAACGTCTGCACTTGCTGTGGGGTGGCGTGCGGGCAGCATTGGGTCGAAGTGAAGCACACGAAACCGTTGCAGCGTTGCTGGAACGCTACGGTCAGCCCAATGCAGCAATCGAGCGTTTCTGGGAGCCTCTGGTCCTAGCGACGCTCAATGCGCCGAGCGACGCTGCCGATGCATCGCTGCTGCGTGTAGTACTGCGTCGCGCCTTTTTTGGGGGTGGCAGTAGCCATCACCTGTTAGTACCACGTGTAGGATTGTCCGAGTTGTGGAAACCGTTACCGAGCTGGCTTGCCGAACGCGGTGGTGAAATTCGACTCGGCACGTATGCTGTCGAGCTGATCGAATCTGGCGGTCGGATTATCGGCGTTGCTACCGACGACGGCAAAGAAATACGCGGTAACGTCGTAATTGCCGCAGTACCATCGAAGGCACTTCAACGTCTGCTGCCGCACCATTTGGTGACAACGCCAGAATTCGAAATGATGCCAATCGTATCAGCATACTTATGGTACGACCGATGCGTTAGCGTGCCACCAGTGGTAGGACTATGGGGGACTACGTCGCAATGGCTTTTCAACCGAGGGAGTTTTATCCCACGTTCTGGAGAAAGCCAGAGAGATTTTCCTGGTCACGTTGAGATCACTATCAGTGGTGCGCGACAACTTGCGCTCCAGCCATCCGATGACATTGCTGCGCTGGTTGATGAAGAGCTTCGGGCGGTTTTCCCGTCACTTGCAGGTATTCGACTTCTCCGATGGCGTGTCCTCAAAGAGCGCACAGCGACCGTCCTGCTTACACCGAAAACGAATCGGATGCGTCTTGGTACCGAGAGCGGCATCGCAGGAGTGCTGGTAGCGGGTGATTGGACAGCCACGGGATTGCCCGCGACCCTCGAGAGCGCAGCTCTCAGTGGTATTACCGCGGCACGCACTGCCGCTCGATTGCTCGAAACGGCGCCACCAACCCACGAAAAGTCGCTATGGTAGCAGTGCGTACACAGATATACTGGATGTTGCTTGCCGCAGCCATTCTTGTGCATGCACAGCCGCGTCAGTGGAACTGGGAGAAGCTTACCCTGCCGCCACCGTATGACCGTGGATTTTATCTCGACATTACGTTCCTACCATCGAATCCGCAGTATGGCTGGGCGTGTGGCTTCAGCGGCTATGTCATACGCACCTCTGATGGAGGCAATACGTGGGAAGGCACGATTATTCCGAACGCTGATCAGCTCGAGTCCATCATCTTTGTCAACGAGCGTGTTGGCTATTGCTCGGGTACAAACAATGGGAACCCGAATTTGGGTGGCATCTACAAAAGCACCGACGGGGGGCGCTCATGGCGGGAAATTACGCCGGTCGTTTCTGTTGGCGGTGTGCCCCAACGCGCACCGGTTTGGGGATGCTACTTTCTTGACGAAAACACTGGTATGGTTGTCGGCGGCGGATGTGATGGGTGGGCACAGTTGTTTTTCCGCACAACTGATGGTGGTGCTACATGGTCGTTGTTTACAGCCACAGAGCCACAGACGGGCATGTCGCATGTGCTGCTGTACGATACCAATGGGTTGGGCTATGCCTCGAGCAGCGGGCGTATTTGGCGAACGCTCGATGGGGGGCGCTCTTGGCAAGTATATGCAGTGACTGGTCCAGCATTTTGGCAAGAAAATCTTGCCACTATCAACAATACGTTTTTAGTCGCGACAGCAGGCAACACGTGTACCGGCGGCACGGGAAACATTGGCGATATTCGTTTGTCTCTTGATGGTGGGCGTAGCTGGTGGCTTTATCCGACGGCTGCCTCAATGTTTGGTACGTTCCTGGTTTCCGGTGATGCTGGTTGGGCGGTGGGGTGGAATCGCGCTGTTTACCGTGTCGCGTATAACCGCATCAATGGTCAGGTTACTGCTACTCCGTACCGCTGCGGCTTAGAACCTGGCAGTAACTATGATGATGTTTGGTTTATCAACGACACACTCGGGTATTTGGTTGGCGATGGCATCTACCGAACGACGATGCGAGATTTGCTTGAACCAATCATCGTTTCGAGTACAGGTCGGTTTGTCGCGTGTGATGGTGAATCAATTACGCTCAGCGTTGTCAAAGGTGACCGCGTCCGTCAGCCATATACCGAGTACGTGTGGTCAACTGGGGAGCGGACACCGACTATCGTTGTTAGCCGAGGTGGTACATATCAGGTAGAAGTGCGTGATCCAGATGCATGTTATGGAAAGTCCGCTATTGTCACTGTAACCGAAGCGCCATCGCCGAACGTAGAAATTCACTTGCTTACATCAGATACCGCGTGTGATGGTGATACGATTATTGTCGAGGCAACTGTGGATTCGTCATTGGTGTCGATTGCCGAGTTTGGTTGGGTTGGTCGGCAGGATCGCAGTATGCAGTTGGCTGTCGTTGCACACTCGAACATCGGTAGGTACACATTTCAGGCATTTGTGCGAGGCGTCAATGGTTGCGAAGGGGTTTCCAGAAGCTTATCAGTTGCAGTGCGTCCGCGGCTTGTACCGACAATTACGGTCGAGCCTCCGCTTGTTGCGCGCGATAATGGCAGTTTAGTACTCTGCCCCGGCTCGCAGGTAGAGCTTCGCGCCTCCGATGGATTCGCTGAATATCGGTGGAACACAGGTGACATAACGCCACGCATCGTCGTCACTGAGCCAGGAACATACACCGTCACAGTCTCGAATCGAACTGATCAATTCTGTCCTGGTACGAGTGCACCGATCACCATTGTTGTGGGTGATACAGTACGCCCAGTTATCATGTCTGAACGTGGGTTCCGTTTCTGTGACGGTGATCGTATTGTTTTGCGTACTGATCGTCAGTACCAGCAGTACCGCTGGTCAACTGGCGAGCAGACATCACGTATTACTGTGACGCAGGCCGGTCAATATTGGGTCCAGGTTACCGACGAGTACAACTGTGCCGGGCAGTCCGAGCCAATCGCCGTTGATGTTGATCCCAATCCGATCGAGATCGTCAGTGTTGGAGGAAGCACGTGGCAATTCGAGCCAACAGCTGCGACGATGATGCGTTGTGATAGTTTGTTAGTGCGTAACAGTGGTAGTCAACTGTTGGTGCTGTCCACAACGCGGCTGGAGCGTAACATTGAATTTTCGGTACCTCAAGTGCAGCTTCCGCTGCAGATAGAGCCTGGGCAAGAGCGGTGGCTCCGTGTCTGTTTTCTGCCAAGTATTCTGGGCGAGCAACGTGATACGCTTTGGCTCGCCGATGCAAGTGCCTATTGCAGCCGTACGCTTGCGTTGATCGGAGTATGTAGTGCTAATCGTTACGCTGCACAGTCGAGTTGTGATGTTGGCATCGGGGCAGAAACTGCCCAGTTTGCTGTTGCGGGTCTGATCGTGATGCCGCCATATCCGAATCCTGCCACTGAGCAGGCTGTATTGACAGTTGCACGACCAGTTTCCTCGGTGTATGTGAACGCTACTGATGGGCGGCAATACGAGTTCTGCAGCGTATCACGTGCCAGTGGTGGTGACGTTGTACAATGTCGGGTGGATATGCTTCCCAGTGGTCTGTACACGATTGTTGTATCGATTGGGACACAAGTGCTTGCTCTTCCAATTGTCGTGCTGCACTGAGAGTCGTATTTTGGCACCCCATTGTTGCGCGTGTAAAGAGTGCATAAAGTCTTGTTTCACATCTCATGGAGCTGTTTCGATGAAACACATCGTTGCCGTATTGCTGCTTGGGTCATTGTCCCTTGCAGCGCAAACGCTTTTTGATCGCTCGTTACGGGAACGACCGGCAGAATTGTTGTTGCAATCAGTGCCCGCAGTCGAGCAAGCGCAGCTTGCGCTACCCCAGGACGGTAGCCGGTCGGATCGGACGCAAGCAGTAACATTTACGAACTTATTCCGCTCAAGCTTTACCAACATTACATATTTCTTTTCCTCGGTATCTCCAATCGCGTATGAACCGCGTTCAGGAGTTTTGGGAATTATTGAGCACGTTGTGCAAGATAACCGAGCGACCGGTGGGGATCTTGGCTCGCAGCTGGTTTTTCGATATTCGACCAATCGGGGTGGGACATGGTTGCGGCAAGTTCTGGTCAATAATAGCTCGACGTTTTACGGTGTGCCGCAAATCGCACTGTCAAACCCAGATAATGTCACTACACCGCTTGATTTGAAAGTGTGTCTGAGCGGCTATCGCTATCCGAAACAGACTAATTATTATCGGAGCGGGACTGCAATTTTCGTTCGCATTGCTGGACAAGTGTCCGAGTATAATGAACTGGGTCCTCTACAGAATAATCCTAGAAATTACTACTTCGGCGATGGTCGCCTGACCGGCTTCAGCACAAGTAGTGACCGATCAGGGTTTGCTCTCTGCGGCATTCTCAGCCCACCCAATAACGACGTGCAGTACGGACAGTACGGTTCATTAGTGATCAATGCGCAGTTGCAAGATTTGAATGATTTTATCGGAACGATCCCCGATACATGGGACTACACCGTTTTCCGCTCTACTGGTCAACGTACGAGCACCTATAATTCACCGATGTACGTTGATGCAGATGCAGATGGGAATCTCTATGCAGTGATTAATGCAGTGTTCGCCAACGATGAAAACAATCGCGTTGTTGCAGTCTCCAAGTCCACTGATATGGGGCAAACATGGTCATCATTTGAGCGAATGCCAACGAGCGTTCTGCAAGCGTATGCAAGCACTCGCGGTGCAGCAATAGCGGCTCCATTCCGTGTTTACGATCAGCATGCAATGGTTGTGACAGGACGGAACCGCTTTTCATATATCCAGCGTGTTGCACTGTTTGCGGATCAAAACACATTGTCTGCTGTTGACTTGGTCGAGACCGAATACGATAACGGTACATGGACTATGCGATTTATCGCGCCTATCAATGATATCCCGACGGTGTACTCGTACAACGATTCTGCCACGCAAGCACGCAACTATCAACAGCTGGTTTGTGATGAAGTTATCTCGCGCTTGGGCAACGAAGTCGAAGCTGCGCGGACAGCCGATGGTACTGACCTCATTGTCAAATGGATTGATGCAGTCCCAGGGAGTGATCCGGTTGTGATACAGCCACCTCAGGTTGTGCTGCAGTATGATCAACAATCTGGAGCCTATACCGGTGAAACGACTGTGGATTCGCTGCCAGTTTTCAATGTATTTATTGCGTCGCGGTCGCTGACAACGAATCAGTGGAGCAATCCAGTCAATATAACAGCTGATCGCTACTTCTACAAGGGTACACATATCCCGAATATCGTGCCGTCGCGTACCCAAATTCCACTGCTGGTGCTGCGATCTCTGGCATCGACTGAGTGGAATCAGCAATCAGATGCGGGTCGGCTATTGGCACGGTCCCCGCAAGATTTTGTCAATCGCATCTTCGACATTCCACACAACGTTGCATACGCACTCGTCAGTGCAACGCTTAGCACTGAACCGCGCAATGATGGCACGCAGCAAGTACATATAGCGGTTTCTCCTTCTCCAGCAACAGAGAATATCGAGGTTGCTATCGGTGGCATGGCACGCAGCGGGCAGTTGGCGCTGCTTGATATGCTCGGTCGCCAGATTGCCATCAAGCAGTTGCTCGGTGGTGATGGAATTCGCGGTGTGACATTCGATGTTCAATCACTCCCGGCGGGTGTGTACCTGGTCCAACTGCGTACAGGTGGTCAGCCAGCGCAAACGGTGCCGGTGGTTGTTGCACACTAACGTGCGCGTTTGCTTTCGATGTCGCGGGGCAGGGAGCACCAATGCAACTGCCCCGTGTTTTTTTGCTGTGTTGAATAATAGCTGCTGTTGCTCATGAAGCCGATTACTACGCTCGAACACCGTCTGAAAACAGTGGAAGACCCCGATATAGGGCGCACATTCGAAGAGCTTGACGCACTTCACCATATCGAACAGAATGGTGCAACGCTTGACGTTTACTTGGAACTGGTACCACCAATCTACCGCAGTTTGGCGCGCACGCTTGATGATACAATTGCTGCAATTGTTGCGGAGGTGATCCCGGATGTCCATGTAACGGTGCATGTGCGTCCCGTCGAGGTTAGTCGGAGTATGCGGTCTGTACTTCCTGCAGTCCACGATACGATAGCTGTCGCATCGGGCAAAGGCGGAGTCGGCAAATCCACTGTTGCAGCTAATCTTGCTGCATGTATGCACCTGGAGGGATTGCGCGTTGGTGTTCTCGATGCTGATATCTACGGACCGAGCATGCCGACATTGTTCGGTTTGGAAGGAACGGTGCTGCCAGCAGAAAAGCAGCAAGATGGTCGAGTTGTAGGTTATCCTATCGTGCAGTATGGTATTGCAGTAGCCTCGATGGGCTTCATCATGGAGCGCGACCAAGCGGCGATATTTCGCGGCCCAATGCTTGCGGGGTATTTCCGTACCCTTGTCGAACAAGTCGAGTGGGGTGAACTTGATGTATTGGTATTTGATTTGCCACCAGGGACAGGAGATGTGCAGCTGACACTGGCGCAGCAGGTTCCGCTTAGCGGAGCAGTCGTTGTAACCACACCACAGCAACTGTCGCTAGCAGATGTGCGCAGGAGCATTGCGATGTTTCGGCGCGTCGGTGTCGACGTCATTGGTATTGTTGAGAACATGAGTTATTTTGTGCCGTCTGATGCGCCAGATAAGCGTTACTACGTTTTCGGGCAGGGAGGTGGTCAGCATTTAGCCGACGAAGCGGGCGTGCCTTTTTTAGGGGAAATTCCGTTGCACGACGATATCCGGCGTTCGACCGATGCGGGGATCCCAGTTGTGCTGGACCCTGAGGCGGCAACATCGGTTAACGATGGCTATCATCGGGTGACACGAGCAATTTTGTCGCGCATGCGACGCCTTAACGATATCCGACGCCACGCTCCACCGACAGAGATCCGGTTATGATGCAGCGTCTGGTTCCAGACGAGCTTCCAACGCGCGATGAACAGATTGAATCTGCTATTCGTGCGACGCTCGAACACTGCCGACCGTTTTTGCAGCGTGACGGTGGCGATGTGGAATTTGTTCGTTTCGAAGTGGAGACATCTACAGCCGAGGTTCGTTTCCTTGGTGCATGTGCTACCTGCCCACTGATGCTCATGACACTGCGTGCTGGTATCGAACGATGGGTGCAACTTCACGTACCAGAGGTCCGCCGACTTGAGCTGGTACGTGAAGATATTTGGCGTCGGTAGCAGTTGTGCCGTATTTTTGCAGCCCGCATTGGCGGGTGGTTAGCTCAGGTGGTTTAGAGCGTCTGCCTTACAAGCAGAAGGTCGGGAGTTCGACTCTCTCACCACCCACAAGTCAGTTCATCTTTACGACGATGCGCAATGGCAAAAAAACAACAGTCGTTTGCCGATAAGGTTAAAAAATTGCACCGTGAAGATAGTAAGATTAACGTGCGTGTGATCAAAGCCTATCGCACGCCTGATGGTGCAATTAAGTTCTTCGAACGCTTCGTGAAGGTAGACGATCAATCTCAGCTCGATAAAATAGATATCACTCGGTAATTGGTGCCATGAAAAAAAATATTCATCCGGCATATCGTCCGATAACCATCGTTATGACCGATGGCTCGACCTTCCAGACGCGATCGTGCTACTCCAAGTCCGATCGTATGGTGTTGGAAATTGATTCGAAATCGCACCCATTCTTCACTGGAAAGCAAACATTAGTTGATACCACCGGTCGAGTGGATCGCTTCAACAAACGCTTGCAAAAAACCGAACAATTGCGAAAACAACAACACGGAGCATAACCGATGCGACGTCGCAGAGAGCAATACACCGATACTGACAGCGAGGGTATGTCCGCTATTGTCTCCCCGTTCCGGGGGCGACAGTCGGCGTTTCGAAAACGCAAATCCCCGCTGGGTGATGGAAAGGTCGTTGATTATCTCGATCCAAAGTTTCTCCAACAGTTCATCAATGATCAAGGGCGGATTTTGCCGCGTCGTGTGACAGGGTTGACCGCTTACCAGCAGCGACAAGTAACGCGTGCGATCAAATACGCTCGCCATCTTGCACTGCTGCCGTTTGTGGCACAGGATTTGAAGTAGTCTAGAACTGCCGATTAGAGATGCTCTTCCACTGCACAGTGGAAGAGCATCTCTATCTTGAAAGCCGCATCAGAACTATGTATCGCGGTGCGATACGACCCCCGCACAAAAAAATTTTTACTCTGCCAGATTTTCTCTTGCAACACAGCGGGTGTGTAACCGAATTTTGCGCCCCGCTCTCTCGATGTGGCGTTTGTCACATGCTGCGTGTTGTTCTCTTCGCTGTCACTGACAGCGATATGATCAGCACTGCCGACTGTTGCTGCCGAACCGAGCGAGCTGCGTGTGGTTTCATCGTCCTCCGGGAGGTTCCCTTGCCGAGAAAGCAACCAATGCTGAGTCTGTTCGGCGTCGCCGAGCAGGAAGATCGTGCCAATGCTGTTCGTACCCCATCACACTCGTCCGCTGCTGATACGGGCGATGCCGCTAATATTTGGCAGCAGTGCTTGACCATTATTCGTGATAATGTTTCCTCGCAGCACTATCGTACGTGGTTCGAACCAATCAAGCCTCTCCGATGTGACGGACGCGAACTTGTGCTCCAAGTACCGAGCCAGTTTTTCTATGAATGGTTGGAAGAACACTACTATGGCCTGCTCCAAAAAACGCTTTATCAAGTGCTCGGTACCGGTGCAAGGCTCAGGTATGAAGTTGTCGTTGAACACAATAGCGAGACACTCGAAGAACGCACTATTCGACTGCCAGCATTTCGACAAGCAGCGTCGCCGGTACAGGCAGCCTTGCCATTTTCGCCGGAAGCACCACCCGTATCCGATTTTGCCGCATACCTCAACCGCCGCTATACCTTTGCCAACTTTATCGCTGGCGAAAGCAATCAGCTTGCATATTCGGCTGCCTGTGCTGTTGCAGAGCATCCCGGCAAAACACGTTTCAACCCTTTGGTGATTTATGGTGCAACTGGGCTTGGTAAAACGCATTTGGTGCAAGCAATCGGCAATCGTATCCTCGAACGCAACCGCACCGTGCGGGTCCTCTATACCACAAGCGAACGCTTCACCATCGAGTACATTAACGCCATTCAAAACAACAAGACCAACGAGTTTACCGCCTTTTACCGCAGCGTTGACGTTTTGATTGTTGATGATATCCAGTTTTTCGAAGGGAAGGAAAAAACCCAGGATAATTTCTTTCACACATTCAATGCGCTGCATCAGCTTGGGAAACAAATCATTTTGACCAGTGACCGCCCTCCAAAAGAACTGCGTGACGTTGACGAACGACTCATCTCGCGATTCCAATGGGGACTAACCGCAGATATTCAGCTACCGGACTACGAAATGCGTCTGGCGATTCTTCAGCGGAAAAGCCAAGATGAAGGAGTCGAAATTCCTCGCGATGTTCTTGAATATATTGCTCGGCATGTAACCACAAGCGTCCGTGAACTGGAAGGTTGTCTCATCAGTTTAATCGCAAAGGTTTCGCTCGACGGGCGGCAGCCGGCGATTGAGCTTGCAAAGGAAGTACTCCGCGGTCTGCTCGGACCGCTCGATACATTAGCTGTGACAATGGACGATATCAAAAACGCCGTTGCTGCGTATTTCAATGTCCAGGTTGAATTGCTCGAAAGCAAAACACGTAAACATGAAATCGTCCTTCCGCGACAAGTAGCAATGTACCTTGCAAAACAATTGACGGCACTGTCGCTCAAGTCAATAGGCTTACATTTTGGAGGACGTGATCACACAACAGTGCTTCACTCCATCCAGGTGGTAGAAGCGTATCTGAGCACGGACCCAACCGTTACGCAAGCAGTGGAGCAGCTCAGGCGGAAACTAAAAACCTGATCTCTAGCTCCCATCCTCATTTCGAGTAGTGCAGGTGCTGTGAGTCTTCCGAGCATGGCAATTTCGAGCGGTGGTGTCCGTCTTGTTGAATGTTTGCTCTGTATCATTATCCGACCATCTAGGAGAGCCCAATGGCATTCGATCTCGGCATGATTACTCGCGTCTATCAACAGCTTCCCGGGCGTATCGCCGCTGCACGTTACCTGTTGGGACGACCACTGACATTAGCAGAAAAGATCCTCTATGCCCACATGGCGGAGCTTCCAGCAACTCCACCAGTTCGCGGTCGTAGCTATGCCGAATTCTATCCTGACCGCGTTGCAATGCAAGATGCTACTGCACAAATGGCGCTGTTGCAATTCATGAGTGCTGGTATTCCGAAAGTTGCGGTGCCGGCAACAGTGCATTGTGATCATCTCATTCGTGCTGAGCGCGGCGCAAAGGAGGACTTACAAACCGCATTGGTCGAAAATGACGAAGTCTTTCAGTTCCTTGCCTCAGTTTCGAAGAAATACGGTATTGGCTTTTGGAAACCAGGGGCGGGGATTATTCACCAAGTTGTGCTCGAAAACTACGCATTCCCCGGAGGCATGATGATCGGCACAGATTCTCATACTCCGAATGCAGGCGGACTCGGTATGGTTGCTATCGGCGTTGGTGGTGCCGATGCTGTGGATGTGATGGCTGGCATGCCATGGGAATTACTTATGCCGAAACACATCGGTGTTCGACTCAGAGGCAGAATGAGTGGCTGGACAGCACCGAAAGATGTCATTCTGAAACTTGCAGGTATCCTGACGGTCAAGGGTGGTACCGGTGCCATCATCGAATATTTTGGTGATGGCTGTGCCACGATTAGTGCGACAGGGAAGGCAACCATCTGCAACATGGGCGCAGAAGTTGGCGCAACAACTTCGATATTTCCCTATGATGATGCGATGGATCGTTATCTCCGTGCGACGGGTCGCGCCGACGTAGCTGATGCGGCACGTCCACTGGCTGAATATCTCCGACACGATGATGATGTTGAACGCAATCCAGAACGCTACTTCGACCGTATCATCGAAATTGATCTTTCCACGCTGGAACCACATATCAACGGTCCGTTTACACCCGACCGTGCAATACCGATCAGCCAGTTTGTTCAAGAAGTCGAAAAAAATGGCTGGCCCGCCGATCTGCGCGTGGCACTCATCGGCTCGTGCACAAATTCCTCGTATGAGGATATGACGCGCGTAGCGGAAATTGCCGACTACGCTGCTAAACACGGACTGAAAGCCAAATGTGAACTGACCATCACGCCGGGCTCTGAACAAATCCGTGCGACGATGGAGCGCGATGGAATCCTCGAAAAGCTGGAAGCGATTGGTGCGACAGTGCTCGCCAATGCGTGCGGTCCATGTATTGGACAGTGGAAACGGCATGATGTCAAAAAGGGCGACAAAAACTCGATCATTACTTCCTTCAATCGCAATTTCAGTGGGCGTAACGATGGCAATCCGGATACCCATGCATTTGTTGCATCGCCGGAAACGGTGCTCGGGTTTGCACTGACGGGCGACTTACGTATAGACTTCACCAAACAGCCTATCAACGGGGCTGTACTCAACCCACCGCAGGGCGAAGAACTGCCGTCGCGAGGTTTCGTCCCGGACCCAGAGGGCTATGTGCCACCGGCTGAGGATGGCTCGACAATCGAAGTGATCATCAAGCCTGATTCTCAGCGTCTTCAACGGTTGGAGCCGTTCCCACCTCCTCGGAAAGAGGAATTTCAGGATATGGTTCTGTTGCTCAAAGTCAAAGGCAAGTGTACGACCGATCACATCTCACCTGCTGGTCCGTGGCTGCGCTTCCGTGGACACCTTGACAACATTTCGAACAATATGTTCACCGGAGCAACAAATGCTTTCAACGGCGAGCTCAATTCGGCAAAAAATGTTTTTACGGAACAGTACGATGAAGTGCCACGCGTAGCTCGCGATTACAAAGCACGCGGAGTTTCGTGGATCGTTGTTGGCGAGGAAAACTACGGTGAAGGTTCATCGCGCGAGCATGCAGCGATGGAACCTCGATACCTGGGAGGAAAGGTGATTCTGGTCAAATCGTTTGCGCGCATTCACGAGACCAATCTCAAAAAGCAGGGCATGTTGCCACTGGTGTTTGATAATCCTGCCGATTACGACAGACTCGGTGAGGATGACCGATTTACTCTTGATCTCGACCAACTCCGTCCCGGCGAGCCGATGGAAATGATCGTTCGCAAGCCCGATGGTACTACTTGCCGTATCATTGTCCGTCACTCGATGAATGTGCACCAAATTGAATGGTTCTGGGCGGGCAGTGCGCTCAATTTGATGGCAAAGCAGTTGCGCGAGAAGGTATAATCGTGAGACTGCGCCTGTAGGGCAAGGTATTCACCACAGCGTAGCGGTCGTACGTATTTCGGTGAACACTCCCCAAGTGGGCACGAGTTGAATGCCATTGGTGCGTTCGTAGATTGGGAGCTGTAAACCCAGACGAATCACGAGCGGTTCCCACGCGGTCATAGCGAAAGCGGGCAATAACTCTACACGGAACGTGCCGGTCGCCGCAATTGTACGTCCGCCTTGACGGTCGGGTGCAGTCCAACGCCAGCGACTCAGTAGTATCGGTACAAACGGAAAGTCGAGCTCTGTTGTTGACACGGTGAGCAAAGCCTGAACATCAGTGCCCATTGTGCGTCCATTGACATTTTTGCCAGGTCGGCGGACAAGGAGGGAAAACGCAGCCATAGCAGACAGCTCATCGAAACGGTACGATACCAGACTCCACGCGAGAGCATCCCACGAACTAGTTCCTGGCTGTACATCGAGCGGCAGTTCAACACCGCTATCAGCAACACGATAATTGCCCGTTGGTGCTTTTGCGCCTCCGCCAATAGCTAAACTCCACGGGGATACTGGCGTGGGAGCTATAATGCTGTACTTGATAAGACCGAATGCATCCGCAATACCACTGGCATGGTAGCGCTCTGACAGAATGTAGCTCCCGGTAGTAACGTTGATGGTCCGCACCTTATCGGTGAACGGAATCACAACGAGCACACTGAAGCGCTCAAAGGGCGAAAGTTCGACTTCAAAATTCAACGCGTGCGACGATGCCGTGCTGCCGTTTGGATTGGGGATAGTGTGTGTACCATCGAGAGTGCGGTCCATTGCGGTAAAGTTATACACTGCAGCGGCTGTAAGCATGCCAGCACCCAGTCCTGCACGTTCAGTGCCACCCAGAAAAGTTCCCGCTCCTCCACAGCAACTTTGTGCAGAAAGCTCTGCGACGAGTACTCCCAACAACACGAGAGTAGCACGTAATATCATTGCCAAACGAATATGGAAAACTCTCGTGAGGCACTTGCATTATGCCGATCGCGAACAATGACCTGCATCGTGGTCGAATTACCACTACAGCACGGTGCAGGAAGGAACTGTACGGTTCTACCATTGCCAACGATATTGCCGTCGGCGACTCGCCAAAAGTACAAGAGTGTATCGCCGTCAGGGTCATGGGCGTAACACGTAACATCAACGGGAATACCGACAAACACTGCACCTGCGACAACAACACTGTCGATGACTGGTGAGCGATTGTTCGATCCCGATGGTGCTGATGGTTCCGTCGAGCATCCGAGTATGCTCAACACGGCAACTAATGGAAGGTAGCGCATGACAAGTTGCGCTAATGTGATACTCGCGCAAATTACTAAAATGTGCCGGTAGCATCGGTACTTAGGTATACTCGGAAATTGTGGGTGCGTTGAGCATCGTCCTGGGTTGTCGAGCTAAGCTCAGTGCGTGGCTGTTGTTGTTGGTGTTTCTGTAGTACCTGTTACGTTGACGGTACACAATTTCTCGGCAGCTGCTGACCCAATGAACAGCGGGTACAAATGATGATGTTCATGCAAAACTCGGTTTGTGTGGTGGCGTCTTGCCTTTAGTGTACGGGGGTGCCGGTCTCCTTAAGCCCTGACGAGCGTATGCATGAAAACCACAGCAGCAACGGACGGCAATCTCTTTACTCCTAATTATTGCCAGGAGTCAAGCGAGATGCTTGCGCATGTGTGATTTTATGTCAGCAGTACACGGTATGTGTGTGATGTATCGTCAATAGCACTGCGTATGTATGTTTTTTTATGGTGTATAGTATGAGTCGTATAGAAGAGATCATTGAGGTGCTTGGTCAGGAGGTTCGTACCAATCCATTAATGCGCAATATTGTCGAACTCGTTGTTGCCATCGGGGAGCAAATTTTG
>JAOAEV010000031.1 GCA_026416585.1 Chlorobiota bacterium
TTTCATTTGCCCACGATCGAACGGTTCGATTGAGGAGCAAAACCAGTCCGTGGGTTCAAAGGACAAAGAACGTATTACGTGGACGCCAAAAGGTGTGCGAATATCTCCACAAAACTATGTCGTGTTTTGGTGCCCGAGGCACCGGGAAAGCCATTTCTTCACTTTCCAAAGAAGCAGTGGAAAAACTTTCCCGTATCCGACCAGCCACACTCGGGCAGGCAGCCCGAATACCGGGTGTTTCACCGTCTGACATAGCAATCCTCGCATTGTATATGCGGTAATTTGCTACTGTTTCACGTGAAACAGTAAGAATAGGTGATTCCGATGTTTTGTAAGACGCTTCAACTTGCAACTCGCGATACGACAAATTGTCAACGTTTTTGAACTGCATACGTTGCAAACTTTTGCCACTGGGTATTTTCGTTGCGACTGAATCGTTTCTCAATTGCTATGAAAAAAATAGCGATCACCGGTGCACGCGGAAAAATTGCATCCGCATTGATTGAATTGTACCGATCAAGGACGAATGTTCAACTGTTGCTGATTTCGTCAAAAACTATTACTGGTGGTATTGAACCGGAAAACGAGCGTTTTAGCATCGCAACCGCATCACCTCACGATTTCGAGTCCTACAAGTCGGTTCTCCGCGCATTCAGACCCGATGTTATCATCAACACAATTGGGTACACAGATGTAGATGGCTGCGAAACGGAACGGGACTTGGCTCAACTACTCAATGCTCGTTTTCCGGAAATGCTTGCCCGATATGCTCGAACATTTGATGCACATTTGATTCACTACTCTACCGACTATGTCTTCGACGGTGCAGCCGGACCCTACGACGAAACGCAGATTCCGAGACCGATTAACTACTACGGCAAAACCAAACTTGCAGGCGAGAACACTATTCGTGCACTCGGTTGCAGTCACACCATTATTCGGACAAATGTTGTGTACGGCTTTGGTGGTCGAGCCAAGAACGATTTTGTCGAATGGGTGATTCGTGTGTGCTCAGCCAATCTTCCTGTCCGGGCAGTGGTCGATCAATTCTCCAACCCTACGTTTTCGGCAGATATTGCCTTGGCCACAGCTCACTTTGCCGAGCGTCGTCGTAATGGTCTTTATCACGTCGGGGGTGCAGATTACTGCAGTCGTTACGAATTTGCTCTTGCGATTGCACGTGTGTTTGATCTCCGTACCGACCTTATCGAATCCATTACGACAGAGCAGCTCAATCAAAAGGCACCACGACCATTGCGAGGAGGATTGATAGCTCTTCAGGCAGAAGCAGAATTAGGGATTCGCTTTTCGGGTATTATTAACGGACTGGTAGCATACCGCCGCCGAATCCGGCAGTAAGTGTAAAATTCGATATTCTTTTGCACAAACACATCATAATTAGCTGTGGAAATGTGGAAAAACTGTTGTGTTTTGTCTGGCTAAGCAAGGTATAATGCGATCTCAAGCACTTTCCTTGATGCACGGTATTGTTGTGGAAAAGTGGGGGAAATTTGATCGCATTTTCGACACGGTTGTGGAAAGAACCACAGGGATTCATGGAAGCTGGGGAGATGTTCGGTCTTGTGCACTCATTTTCGACAAAGTTTTTTCCCTGTCTGGTGAAATGTATGTGGAAAGTAGCAATAAGTGACCGAAATATGTGTCAAGCCGGATTCTACAAGCTAAATTTGCAGGTGCATTACATCACCGCAAACCGATGAAGACGCTTCGACTCAATATCGCGGACAACGGCGTTGCGTGGGTCTGTTTAGACCGGCCAGAAAAGCGAAATGCACTAAGCCCACAGCTTCTGTCCGAGCTATACATCACAGTCGAACAACTGCGTATTGACGACCGTGTACATGTCATCGTCCTTGAGGGGAGCGGCTCAGCGTTCTGTGCTGGTGCTGATCTTGACTACCTCCGAACGATGAGTGGGTTTTCATCGTTGGAAAATTTGGACGATTCGCAACTTCTCGAACGAACGTTCCGGGCAATCTACACGTGCCCGAAACCGACCATCGCGAAAGTTCATGGACCAGCAATCGCCGGTGGCTGTGGACTGGCAACCATCTGCGATTTTGTTGTTGCGTCTCGGCAGAAAGCGCTATTTGGTTATACAGAGGTGCGGATTGGGTTCATTCCCGCAGTCGTCGGAGCGTATCTATTGCGGAAGGTCGGTGATGCGGTTGCACGTCGGTTGTTGCTCGGCGCAGATCTGATCGGAGCGGAGGATGCTTACCGGATCGGTTTAGTCTCGCACGTTGCCGAGCATGATCAGCTTGATGTAGCCGTAACTGAGTTGGCTGACAAACTCATTCAGAACAGCGCAAGCTCGATACGGCTAACTAAACAGCTTCTAACTGATATGCACGGAATGAGCCTTGAGGCAGCCTTGCAATACGCAACCGCGCTCAACGTGATTGCACGCGGCACGGACGATTGCCGCGCACGTGTCGCTGAATTCCTCGAACAACCTCCCAAAGGAACATGATGAAACACACCCTGCTGATTGTGCTGGCGGTACTGCAGATGGCAGCACAGAATGCTCTGGTCAACATTAAAGGCACAGTGCTCGACGAGCGCACAGGTAAGCCACTTAATCACGAAATGGACATGGTAATCACGTCCGAAAAAACCGGTAAGAAGTTCGTCGTCAGGGTCAACAGTGCTACTGGCGAATACCTTCAACCGCTCGAATCAGGGCAGCGATACTCGATTATGTTCTCGAGTTATGCGATCTACCGCAAGACGACGACGCTCGAGTTACCCCCGATGCAGAAGTTCAAAGAGCTTACCTTCAATTTTACTGTTCGTTCATTGAAAGAAGGGGAGCCACTGGCAGAGATACGCGCATTTCCACCCGGTAGCACAGAACTGAGCACCGATGCGCGAGCAGCAATTGATCGAGTGCGCGACCTCCTCAAGGAAAATCGCCAAATGCGCATTGTTGTCGAAGTTGCACGTGAACTGACCCAGCCACCACCTCCACCACCACCGGTTACGAAGAAGAAAATGGCACCGAAAAAATCGAAAAAAGGCGCTCAAATCCAACCCGAGCCACCACCTCCACCACCAGCTGTAGGGATCAATGACTCGCTTTATGCGGCTCGAATAGCGGCAATCAAACCGCTGTTTGCCGATATTCGCGATGCGGAAATTCGCCTGCAATATCGTGGAGGGCACGAGCAGCCATATGCCAGCATTGAACCGAATCTCCGTATCCTGACTGGACCGGTCAAAAGCATTTTCGACGAATGATGTTTCACATTTTTCACCATTTTACTATGACCACACTGATGTTTGTCCTCATTGCATCGCTATCGCTCGCAACTGTCGTTCACGCAGATGAAGGTGACGTTCCACCGCCGCAGCCGGGCGTTGAACGCCCGCAGTATAGAATCACCGTGACTCAGAAAGGCAAAGCACTTGGCTCGATTATCGTCGAACTTTTCCCGGACATTGCTCCAAAGCACGTTGCTAATTTCGACAGTCTTGTTTCGATTGGCTTTTACAACGGTACGGCATTTCACCGCGTCATCCCCAATTTCATGATTCAAGGTGGCGATCCGAACAGTAAGACCAAACCCCGCGACCAATGGGGATATGGTGATCCCTCACAAAAGCGAGTACCTGCTGAATTCAGCAGGATTTCACACCGCCGAGGAATTGTCGCTGCTGCGCGGGCTGCCGATCCGAATAGCGCAACGTCGCAATTTTTCATTTGCGTTGCCGATGCCTCTTGGCTCGACGGGCAATACACGGTGTTCGGGAGAGTGCTCCAAGGGATGGAAGTTGCTGATGC
>JAOAEV010000078.1 GCA_026416585.1 Chlorobiota bacterium
TCGGCGAATTTCCGCGCGCTGTCTTTGTTATTGCCGAAACCAATCAGAACATGGCTCGCACGCACGGTTGTATCGGTGCTCGGACCACGGTAGTCAAGTCGGAAAAAGTACGTCTTGTTATTGAGCGTGACCGGACCAGCAATCTGCCGTACCGACAAGCCACCAATAAATGCTTGCTTGGCAGGATCAAGATCGGTGATTTTGCTGACTTTCTGGGTCCGTCCGCCGAGCGTAGCAAAATAGTGCGAGAAAATCGAGTCACGCCGGGCACCATCAACTTCGTGTGCGAGGTCGGAAGAAATCTGGTCAATCAACTTGCGAGTCCGTGCTGAGTCGCTACTCGAAGGCACGATTGGGAAATTGATGTACTTGATCTTTCGCATCGGGCGCGTTTTGTAGTACTGCTTGTGCGACTCATAATAGGCACGA
The DNA here is from genome assembly GCA_026416585.1 of Chlorobiota bacterium. GTDB lineage: Bacteria > Bacteroidota > Ignavibacteria > Kapaibacteriales > NICIL-2 > NICIL-2. The sequence goes on from JAOAEV010000078.1 coordinate 430, forward strand.
ATTTCGTCTGCACTGACAGCATTGGGTGGCAAACTAACCTTCGCTGCATCAAGAAAGACATAATCCATCACCACGTAGGAATTCTCAGCGATATAGCGCCGATCGAGGTAGGTTGGCGAGATTGCCGCAGCGGACCAACCCGCCAAATTCTGCAGTTTTTGCTGCATGCGCTGAAGCAAAATTGAGTTCTCGATCTCGACGATGTTGCGCTTCCATTTGGCAACTTCTGCCTCCTTATCCACACTGGGGTCATCGGGTAGCAAATCTGCATAGCTATCTGGATCGGTAATCAGCTGGACATAACGATCGCGATGAAACACTCCTGCCGAGTCGGTAAATGCCTGTTTGAGATAGTCAGGCGGGTCCCCAAGCAGAACGTCTGCAATTTCTTCTGCGGTAACAAACACACCCGATCGTTCCGCCTCTTTGCGCATCAGAATCTCGTTGACAAGCTGATTCCACACCTGCTCGCGAACAAGATTTTCATCCAAATCCTGCTCGATACCCTGCTGTTGCATCTGCTTACGCTGTTGTTCAGCGGTTGTGCGGACCCGTTCTTCAAAGTCCTTGTAGAGAATTTTCTCACCTTCGATGACGCCTACCACTGTAGTTGGACGAATACTACCGCCAAAGTTGAACACCTGCGGCAAATCCACATCACCAAGTACCATCAAAATCAAAAACGTCGCGATCACGCTACCGATCAATATCGGTGAGAGCGACCGCATGCGCTCCATCATGCCCATGGCAGAACCTTCTATCGTAGTAAGTCGGACAAACAAGTGGCAAATTTACACACACACTGTAACGCCGCGACTATCGTATCGATCTCTCCCAACGCATGCAGTAGTTTCGCAGCACTTGACACCGCCGCGCGTTTCCGTATGAAGTTCGGCAAATACAGTGTTCAAATTATCGACGTCGGGCGCTTTGGGCTCGACGGTGGTGCAATGTTCGGTGTTGTACCCAAGCCGCTGTGGAGCAAAGCATACCACCCTGGCGACGCGGTCAATCGGATTCCGATGGCAACACGACTGCTTTTGCTTGAATGGGACGATCGCCGCCTGCTCGTTGATACAGGGAATGGCACGAAGCTATCGTCGAAACTGCGTGAAATTTATGCAGTCTCTCCTCTTTACCCGCCGCTCGAGCACGTTCTCGCCGATGCCGGTATTCCACCGGAGACCATTACGGACGTCTTACTAACCCACCTACACTTCGATCATGCCGGTGGTGCAACGCGTATGAATGATGGCAACATCATTCCCACCTTCCCGAACGCACGCTACTACGTCCAAGCTGACCAGCTTGCGTGGGCACGCAATCCAACGGAGAAAGACCGTGCATCATTTATGCCAGAAAACTACGAGCCGCTTGCTGATGCGGGACTGCTCGACACAGTCGAGGGCAGTGTCCACCTGACCCCTGAATTAAGTGTCCATCCGTTGTTTGGGCATACTCAAGCAATGCAAGTTCTCCTGCTGCAAACCGACGATGGAACACTATTCTATCCAGCAGATCTGCTGCCGACGCATGCCCACGTGCCGATTCCGTACGTTATGGGCTACGACAACTATCCACTGACAACAATTCGTGAAAAAAAACAGTGGCTCGAACGCGCTGCTCGGGAAGGCTGGATCGTTGTCTTCGAGCATGATGCATTTGTTGCTGCTGGCACCATCGCTCACACAGATAAAGGCTATGCACTCGAATCGCGAGTCGAAATTGAACAATTCGTCCCTGTCCGCACCGAGCAGTGATGCGCGGACGATCACCATCTCCCTCGACGAACTTCGTCAGCATCAGCGCGTTCTTGCTGAGCGCGATGGACATGCAGTGCTTGTCATCATGACATCTTATGGAATCGTTGCCCTCGATCCAACTTGTCCTCATCAACATACCCGATCGTTGGGCGAAGGAGTCATCAAGGATGACACAATTGCCTGCCCCAATCACGGTTGGACCTTTTCGCTGCTCACAGGAAAAGCTCTTCGAGGTTCGGGTTGCATTCGTCTGTATCCCGTTCGGATCACCGACACAATGGTAATCGTTGAACTTCCCAACGATCAGCCGCGATGGATGCAGTACTGACTACCCGTGCGTTGACTGACGAGCTCAAAAAATTATGCTTTGCACTCGGTTTTGATGCCGTTGGCATCGCACACGCAGAACCGCTCGACTCTGAACGTCATAGGCTTGACATCTGGCTTGAGAAGGGCTATCACGGAACCATGTACTACATGGAGCGCACGCGTGACAAACGACTTGACCCACACCTTGTTCTCGCTTCTGTCAAAAGCGTTATCGTCGTTGCAGAGAGTTACGACACACACTTCCGTCACACCAACTGCCCTGAAAATGGGAAGCTCAGCCGCTACAGTTGGGGGGACGATTACCATGACGTGCTGTTACCCAAGCTCGGGCGAGTTGCTGAGTGGCTAACCGAGCAGATTCCCGACTGTGAAAGCAAAGCGTATGTGGATACCGGTCCTGTAATGGAAAAGCAATGGGCACGTCGTGCTGGTATTGGCTGGCAAGGTAAAAACACGAACATCATTTCGCGGCGGATAGGTTCATTTTTCTTTCTCGGTGTCGTCCTTACCAGTGCAGAGTTAGAGCCAGATGAGCCGATTGCTGATTACTGCGGCACCTGTACCGCATGCTTAGATGCATGCCCTACTGGCGCACTCGTCGAACCGTATGTACTTGACGGTAGCCGCTGTATTTCATACTGGACGATCGAAACCAAGCCTACGACTGAATTCCCTACCGATATTCGTCAGCGGCTCGATGGTTGGCTTTTTGGGTGCGATGTGTGTCAAGATGTGTGCCCCTGGAATCGTTTCCGCAAAGAATCCCACAACGAAGCATTTATGCCACGGCTGGGTGAAACATCGCTTGCTCTCAACGCAGTGCTTTCGATGACCGAAGAGGAATTTCGGCAGCGATTTCGTCAGAGTCCTATCAAGCGGGCGAAGTTGGCCGGCTTGAAGCGGAATGCTCGGATGCTCCACACCTCCATCGAATGTCCGCAAGAATCGGACGCGCATGAGACCGACCATTTTCGATGAAAATGTTCCACGTCTCGCATCCACACATCACTGATCCAGCCACATAAAGACCTGGCACGTTTGTCTCGAACGTTTCGGGATTGTAGCGTGGAATGAGTGTGTGCGGATCTACTTCGACACCGCACCGGCGCAAGAATTCGGCATCAGGACGATAGCCAATTTGCAGCAGTATAAAATCGTACTCATCATACCAGCGCTCGCCCGTATCGAGACGTTCTAATTCGACACCATCAGGTGTAATCCGTCGCACGACTGTTGAAAAGTACGCGCTAATCTCGCCGTTACGGATGCGGTTTTCGATGTCCGGCCGTAGCCAGTACTTGACGCTCTCGCCGAGTGTCGGGCGTCGGTGCACCAGCGCTACCGTCGCACCATGCCGCCACAAGTCAAGCGCAGCTTCGACAGCCGAGTTTTTTCCACCAACGACAAGCACGCGGGTCCCGCTGTACTCGAATGCTTCGGTGTAGTAATGCCGAACATGTGGTAAGTCTTCACCTTCGACGCCAAGCCGGTTTGTGTGGTCGAAGTAGCCAGTTGCCACAATGACAAATCGCGTAGTCCAAACACCTCGATCTGTGTCGAGTAAAAAGCTGTCGCTGTTTCGCGTGATGTGTCTTACCCGCGTGTACAGCTGAAGCGGTATCCCAAGCCGTTGCGCAACAAGTCGGTAGTATTGTAATGATTCTATCCGTGTAGGTCGAATATTTGATGTCGTAAACGGTATGCCACCGAGTTCGAGTTGCTCAGGAGTTGAAAAGAACGTCATTCCAACGGGGAAGCGACGTATCGAATCGCAGATACTGCCTTTGTCGAAAACCAGTATCTGTAGATTGCTCCGTAATGCCTCAATAGCACATGCTAGACCTGTCGGTCCAGCACCGATAATGGCAACATCAAGCATCATTGGCGACCAATTAGAAAGAAAAACACCACACAAAATCGAGCAGTTGCCACCAATAGTGCCACTGGGCACATGTGTAGTTTCGCTGGCCATGGTGTAGAAATAGTGAAGATGTGGCTTTATACCGTTGTGCTTGTAGCCATAATCAGCCATGCTGCCCCAGCCGACCAACTGTGGGCCAGCGGTACCTGTCTCTTATACACATCT
>JAOAEV010000083.1 GCA_026416585.1 Chlorobiota bacterium
AATACTTCAACATAGGACAGCCCTACTATTGTTGAACAATTACAATCTTCCTCTGACCCTAACCAGCTATGGTAATGCAAAGTTATTGCTTACAGCGACAAGTTCGCACCAATGAGAGTAAAACGTTCATCATTCAGCATACGCGGGAGACGATTGGTTAGTTAGTGGATAAGTACTATCCGTTTGGGGTAGCAGCACGATTTTATCACCCACCTACCAGGCGCACTATCGAGATGGTGCACACACTTCCTTCAGGAGAGGTTGGGAACAAAAAACTATTGCCATGACACATCATCAACAGCACGAGTTGGTAGGCGCCAGGTTGAACCGAGCTGTACGTCAAAGATCAGAGGGATGCTGCTCTTTCTGGCAAACGAAGCCAGGCAGCTTGCTATACAAGGGAGAGGCTCTGGGCTCCACCACAGAGTCTGATAACAGAAACGGAAACTGTGATAGTGCAATACGACCAATGGGGAACTATCGCCCAGCGGGTTCGACAAGTCACGGTGTATGACTGTAACGTCGTCGCTGGTACCAGTGGGTAGCCACAGATAGACAATATTCTCCTCTGGCGTTGGACGGAAGGACAACCCATCGTCGTCTTCGGGAACAGACAATTGAGCCGAGATTGATGATCGTATCTCACTGCAAAAAGGGATGAATCCCTCAATACACCTCGTGCCCCTCGTTCATTGTTTGGCTACTCGAGGATACAGAAGAATCACTGGGCATATGATGAAGGTATCAGCGTTGTCGTTTTACGAGTCATTATGGTGTGTGCGAGGATCGGCACCTTTTCCACAGCGTAGCGGTGTTACGCGGAACAGGCATTTTTCTCGAACACAAATCCCGGATAGCTCGATAACATCAGACGTATACTTCGTCCCGTCCCCGACCGCTGATGGTAATTTCTTCCTGCTCTTCGAGCCGCTTGACGATCTCGACGATCCGCTGCTGTGCTGCCTCGACGTCTTTGAGCTTGACCGGTCCCATCAGTTCGAGTTCTTCACGGACAACCTTTGCAGCACGTTCGGACATGTTCTTGAAGATCTTGGCGCGGAGGCGTTCCTCGGCACCTTTGAGCGCCAGTGTCAAATCACGACGATCCACATCACGGAGAATCCGCTGAATTCCGCGATCGTCAATGAGCATGATGTCCTCGAACAGGAACATCAAGCGCTTGATATCTTGCGCCAGTTGTGGGTTCGTCCGCTCGATGTACTCCATGACGGACTTGGCAAACACCGGTGGCGACTGATTGAGAATCGAAGCGACGATCTGCGCACCACCCGCAGTCGCCATGTTCTGCGACAGTGTCTGCTCGGCAATTTGATCAACGACCTGCTCGATTTGTTGAACAATCGCCGGCGAAACTTTGCCCAGCGTGGCAATTCGCATGACAACGTCTACTCGTAGCTCATCAGGGAAAAGTTCGAGTACCTCCGCACTGCGGTCAGTTGGCAGATGTGACAGCAGCAATGCGATTGTTTGGGGATGTTCTTTTGACAGAAAGCTCGCCAGCTGCTGCGCATCGGCTTTTTTGAGAATGTCGAATCCGCGAACAGTAGTAAGCATTTTGATCTTCTGGAGAAGGTCCCGCGTTTTGTCCGGACCGTAGATCCGTTCCATCAGCAGTTTAGCGTACTCAAAGCCGCCACTGAGCATGTATTGATGCCCACGAATGAATTGGTAGAACTCTTCGATAACTTTGTCAGTGAGTTCTTTGGGCACCGCTTCCAAGCTGGCGATTTCGACGCCGAGCTGCTCGACTTCCTGTTGATCGAGTCCTTTGAAAATGAGCGCTGCGGTTTCGACATCGAGCGCCATCAGCAGCAGCGCCACTTTTTGGCGCCCATTGAGCTTGTCGTAGGTGAGCGCTTTATTCTGCATAACAAGAGCTCGTGTCATAATTAGTGATCCTGCGTGAGCATGCTTTTGACGAGCTTGATCGCATCCGTATCGTTCGTGCGAATGAACTCAACGATGCGTTCTTTCATTTCCTCGACCAGGAGTTGCTCTTCGGTGAGCTGGTCGTGTCCAGCAGCATCGAGCCTGGCGCGAACCCGCTCGCGCAGCTCGTCGTAGGGTGAGCGCTCGCGGTGTTCTTCCAGTTGCGGCGGGGTCTGTTCCGTTGCTGGCAGTAGTGGTGTGTTCTGATCAGCCGCTGCTCCGAATGCCATTTGCAAGCGGTCTGCTGGCAGAAGAATTTCCTCGATCCGGCGCCGCACCGATGGTGCCATCACCAACCGCCACAGTGCAAGTAACGCCAGCGCCAATGCCACCAATGCAGCTATTCCAAGTGCGAGATTTCCCTTGGGCAGCCAGCTACTGTCTTCCTGTGGTTCATCGAGTGCCATTGTGTCGAAGGGGAGATTGACCACGCTGACCTGGTCGTTACGCTCCGGATCATAGCCAATTGCATTGCGCACGATTTGTGTCAGCTTCTGGAGTTCTTCTTGGCTGCGCGGCGCATACTCGACCGTTTTCTTCCCGTCGCGTTCAACGAACTTGGGAACGCCGTTGACAAGCACTGATGCCGAAATGCGTTTGATCGTCCCAACACCGCCGACAATACGTTCGATTGTTCGGGTAATTTCATAGTTGGTACGCACTTTCGTCGCATTGCTTTCGCTGTTGACCGCTGGATAATCGAGCGAGTCTTGCGAGCGGCGTGCTTCGGCGATACGCTCTTCACTCCGGACGACCTGTCCATCAGGATCATAGCTTTCGCGCGTTTGCTCGCGCTGGGTAAAATCGAGCTCCGCGCTGATGCGAACCACGCTATGCCCTGGTCCGAGCACACCATCGAGCAACGATTGCACCCGCGAGGTAAGATAGCTTTCCACACGCTGCTGTTGTTCGTACTGGGTAGCGGTCAGTCCAGCCAGTGTTGACGTTTCGCGGGGAGCTTGGCTGAGAATTTGTCCGTGTTGATCAACGACCGTGACATCGGCAGGGCTAAGCCCTTCGACGCTGCTGGCAACGAGATTCTGGATACCTTCGATGTTGAGCTTACTCAAGCTACGCCCGTTTTTAAGGTGCAGAAGCACCGATGCCGTTGGCTTCTTCTGATCTTTTTCGAAGAGTGCTTTTTCAGGAAGTACGATCATCACGCGCACTTTCTGCACTTCGTCGAAGCTGGCAATTGTTTTCTGCAATTCGCCTTCGAGTGCGCGCTTGTGGTTGAGTTTTTGGACAAAGTCGCTCATACCAAGATTTGTTCGATCGAATATCTCGTAGCCGACCGTGCTGCCAGCTGGCAATCCGTCGCGCGCCATTGCCAAGCGTAGATCATATACCTGCGACTGCGGTACACGAATTGTTGTACCACCATCGGCCAGCTCATAGGGAATGTTCTGTTCCTTGAGCTTTTCAACGATTGCGGCAGCATCTTTTGGATCGAGATCGCTAAAGAGAACCTGCATCGGTTGTGACGAGGATGCCACAACGGTTGCCACGACAATGCCGATGGCAAGCACGACTGCGCCAATGATTGCCAGTCGCTGTGGCATGGTCAGCCGTTGCCAGAATTGCTTTGCTTGGTCAAATGCTACTGGTAGCGCCATAGTTGATCAGGGTGACTGGCGTGGTTGTTATACTTGAATTCGCATTGCTTCACGGTAGAGATCAAGCGCCTTGTTGCGCAGCTCCATCAGAAGTTGGAAGCTGGTTTTTGCCTTTTCGGCTGCGATCATCACATCGTGCAAATCCACTGCTTCACCTTTGATAAAACGTGCGCTTTTGTCGCCGCTTTCTACTTGCAGTTCGTTGACACTTTCGATGAAGTGGCGAAGGGTGTCATCGAAGGTCGGTCCAACTGGTACTGTGCGCCCTGGAGCAGGCTGCCCGTTGAGCGTTTGTACCGATTGTCCGAGGATGTCGAGTGGTCCGATTGGTCCCATTGTACGTTGCCAAAATTGTTAGACACGTTTATCCAGGTGAACGCCGAGAGCGATTCGCTGAGTTTGTCCATTGCGCGTGAATTGCTCGACTACAAGCGGCGGCGCAAGAACTGGGCGATTCTGTTCTGGCTCAGGTTGTCGCTCTGGTGTGCGACGCTGCTGTGCCGGTGCCGCCATGAGCGCTGCTTGCTGATACGTGGCAATGGCTTGGAGGTTCATGGCGCTAAATCTCCAACGAATCGCGGGCAATGTTCTTAGCAGCGCTCATGACACCCGTGTTCGCCTCGAAGGCGCGCTGTGCAGAAATCATCTCGACCATTTCAGTGACGATGTTCACGTTCGGCATTCGGACGTAGCCATCAGCGTCGGCGTCGGGATGTGTCGGATCATGCACCAAGCGCGGCGGCGAATTATCCCGTGCCACTTGTGCCTTGAGAATACGATCATCTGGCGGACGTAGTCCTGGCGCTTCGGGATCAACGTGTGATGATACACTCCGCGCAAGCGGCAACGACTGCTGGAGCAAATCATCAAACTGGCTGCGCTGAAGTGCCCGGACAACGACAACCTCCCGACGATAAACCTGTCCGCGCTCGTCGCGTGTAGTATCGGCATTGGCGATATTCTTGGCCACTGCCGACAGTCGCATTCGCTGCACGCTGAGCCCTTGCGCGCTGAACTCAAACGAGGAAAAGATGTTTTCGCTTGCCATCGTACTCTGAGCCTATTATGGTGTGCCTTTGATTGCCTGTTGCAAACCAGTGAAGTAGCGTTGTGCCAAGCGGGCAACCATCCGGAAACGAATTTGATTTTTTGCCAGCTCACTCATTTCCCTGTCCACGTTGACGTGGGATTCACCGGCGAAGTAGATTTCTGGTTTGGGGACGGGAGCGTCCTCGCGTTCAGGGCGTGCTTCTTGGTCGAGCGGCGGTCCAATGCGCACATGTTGTTCGTCGGTACGCGTGCCCCGGAGCATCATCTCGCTGTGCAGGAACTCTTCCTCGAAGCGAACGCGTTCGGGGCGGTATCCGGGTGTGGTAGCGTTGGCGATGTTTTTTGCAATTGTGCGCTGCCGTAGTGCATAGGCTTCCAGTGCCGTGCTCATCAATGGCAGCTTTTCGCGGAACAGATAATCGCGCACGTCCATGGCGCATCACCGAGTAAATAACGAACTGCACTAGTTCTTCCCTCAAGTTCTGTGCCAGAGTGCCGATAGTTTGCCGTTTTAGTGTGCGGTTACCGCAGCTTGGTAGCGCATGGGGATAGTGATGCTGACAACAGTTCCCTCGCCTTTCGTACTGCGGACAGAGATTGTGCCACCGTGACGCTCAATCAGCCGACGAACGATCCACATGCCCAATCCGCTTGACGGCTCCCCAGCCGTCGGTGTGTTGCTCCGCGGAGCACCTGGCTCGAACAAGTGAAGAAGGTCGTCGTTGCTCATGCCAACACCGTGATCTTCGAATTCAATCGTGTAATGATCACCGCTACTGTGAGCACGCACCACAACGACCGATTCCGGGTGCGAGTACTTGATGGCATTGCTGAGAACGTTATCGAAAACTTCTTCCATTCTCTGAGGATCACAGTCGGCTGTCATGCGTTCAGGAAGTTGCTGCAGAATTTCAATGTTCTTCTGTCGTGCCAGGTAACTGTTGCGATGAATGACCGAGCGAAGAATGTCAGCAAGATCGACAGATTGAATTTCCAGATGCAACCCATTGTGCCGCTCGATCGAAAGCAACCGTGAGACCTGTTGCGAGAGCGCCACAACGCGGCTCGTCGTTTCTACTAAGTCATTCAACAGTTGCTGCATATCTGCAGAGTTGCTGTCGTAGTTGCGCAGTAGTCGTACTAACTGCTCGATGACAAGCAACGGATTTTTGATGTCGTGAATAATCATCCCCAACAGTGCATCCTTTTCCTGCTGCAATTGCTCCAGTTGTCGTTTGGCAGCACGTAATCGTTCTACCTGGTGGCGCAAGTGTTGATTCTGCTGTGCGAGCGATTTATTATGCTGCTCGAGCTTTGTGGTCGCGCGTTCAAACCGCACCCGAAGTTCGCTGAGTTCATACTCGAGTTGCTCGTTGTGTTTTTGCAATTCGGCACTGTGTTTTTGTACTCGCTCCAATTCCTGACCAAGCGAAGTGGATTGGAGGAGGTCGAGTTTTGTGCGACGACGATGTTTCAGATATAGTATGGCCAGAACAAGCGCAACGATGCTGGTTGTCAACGCAAGTACAATCCATAACCGCACGGGAAATTTTTGCGCCAGCGGTACTGCGGTCGTCATCTCGGAACTGTTCGATGTGACTGACGCATCCGTAGCGCCGATGTCGAGCTCCGAGCCAACAGAGAACCGCACAAGCACTGGTGCTGCCGTCACCCCGGGTGATACTTGCGCTTGAATACGCAATGAATATTCGCCGTGTGATAGTCCTTTGTACTGAATGACCGATTCCGTTTGGAATCGCTGATGATTCATCCCCTTGCTCTGCAGATCAAGGATGTAACCAGATGCATCAATTGTATCCCCTGCAGTGCTGCGCGTACCGACGGTGATTTCGACGTAGTCCTCCGAGCGAATCGTGAAATGTTCTTTCCACTTTCGTGGTGAAACCTCTGTGCCGTTGACACGGACATTACGCACGATGGTTGTGTATTCCTGCGCATGCATACCAATACAGCCCACAAGCAACCAGGCGGCAAGCACGCGTCCCACACAAGTAGCACAGCTTGCATTCATTCTATCTGTGTCAGAAGATTGCGATACACGTGAGCTTGGTGACGCCGTGGGATTGTTCCACTGCTCACCAGGGCAGCAAGCAATCCCGGAAATTGACATGCATCTGGTGCAGTCCGCGCAGGAATCCCTTGCTGGCGACACCACTGCGCATGATTACTTGTAGTGATGACCACGTCAGCACAGTGTGCCACACACCGCATGCTTGAGCGTAGGATCACCGCCACAACACGCGCAGCATCAGGCAACGCAGAAACAACCGCATCTCGAATGCACCCTGCACTCGGGCACTGACACGACTGCCCCTTTCCGTACGGTACTATCGCCCGGTGCTCACTGGATTCGTCAGCACACAGTGCCACAACGGCCCACTGCCACGCCGGCGGCAGCACTGCTGCCAACGATGGGATAGCTGCACTGATTCCTGCATCGAACAATACAAAAAGCGACCGCATCATTAGTTGGTATGAGCGTACTCGAAAAACCCTGCACCCGTTTGGCGTCCGAGCATACCAGCACGAACATACTGTCGCAGCAGCGGACAGGCGCGGTATCGCGGCTCGCGGTACTCCTGGTAGAGCACATCGAGAATCGCCAGGATACAATCGAGACCAATCGCATCAGCCCATTCGAGCAAGCCGTGCGGATAGTTGACACCGAGTTTAACTGCAAGGTCCACTTCGCGCGGTGTCGAAACCTTTTCCATCACTGCAAATGCTGCTTCATTGATGAGCATCGCCAGCACACGCGGCGTAACCAACCCGACACGATCCTCGACGATTTCAGTTTCGATATTCCATCGGGATAGCATACGACGCGCTCGCTCGACTGCACGCGAGGGGATCCGCAGCGATGGTGCAATCTCGATTCGCGATACGGTGGTCCATCCTGGTAATGCACCGAACCCAACAACATGCGCGCCGATCGGTAAATGCGCGCTGAGCTCGGTTGCCGTGCACGTCAGAGTTGCTGCAAGCACTAACAGATTCGGTGTATGCTCAGCAACATCATGAAGGAATGCAACTCGCAGTGCAGCGGGTGAATACGAGACATCAAGGATAACAGTTGGTGCATCTGCTGCCGAAAGCTCTGTAACTGAACTGATCGTTCGATCACGGTATGGAGCCAAATGCTCGTCATCGTTGCTGGTGTGAACTGCAGCAAGATGTTCCGCATCAAGCAGCGATGACACAAGCATATCATGGTATTCTTCAGGTGTGCGATTGAGGATAACGAAGTATTCACCGAACCGATCTAATAGCGCAGCAGCTTCAGCGACCATACGCGGCGAGCCAAAGAGAAGAAAACGTTCAGCGCTCAGTGAGTCGGACATATCGGCTCGTGTCGGTACAATAACACACATACGAAAATAGCAATCGCATACACGCGACTACTCATGGTGCATTTGTTCTTGTGCGAGTGTGTGAGACATGCAACGTGGCAATGTTCATCAAGGGTTGCTCGAACTATCAAAACTCACGACAAGGAGCCCGCAACTGTGTGAAGGTTTTCTGTAATATGTGAGAGCGGAATCGTTGTGTACATGTAGTCTTCCATTTCCGCGTGGAATTCCCCAAGACGAGGAAAGCCCTCGCACAGGCGAGAGCTTTCCCATTAGCGACTCGTGCAAAGAGCTACTTCGCGGCTTTCTTTGCCGGCGCTGCCTTCTTGGCTGCTGCTTTCTTGGCTGGTGCCTTCTTCGCTGCAGCCTTCTTGGCTGGCGCCTTCTTGGCTGGTGCCTTCTTCGCTGCAGCCTTCTTGGCTGGCGCCTTCTTCGCAGCCGCTTTCTTGGCTGGTGCCATAGCGACCTCTTTGTACTAAAGTGGTACAAACAAAATGCAACGCAATACTACAAAATCAAAAGCGATTTTACAAGAGAATTTTTATGAATGCGAAAAAAATCAAGGCAATATTCAGTGCACTTCTTGCAGTGTTCTGTATTCGATCACCGTGGAAGCCGCATGGGGCCTTGTGTTGCGGGCAATTGTGTCTTTGACAACTGAGAACAATTACAAGAGCGACTACAATGGAATGTTGCCATGCTTTTTCGGTGGATTTACATCGCGCTTGGGTGAGAGTCTGTTGAGTGCACGTACAAGACGCGTGCGCGTGTGGCTTGGAATGATCACATCATCAACATATCCGCGCTCTGCTGCTCGGT
>JAOAEV010000110.1 GCA_026416585.1 Chlorobiota bacterium
CATTCGATTCGGCACGCTGCGTCGCTCGACGGATAATGGCACTACCTGGGAAAGCGTGCTACAAGGAACGCAGAATTACGTCTTTTCGGGTGAAGCTCTCATCATCGATCCCGTCAACCCGCAGATTATGTACGCAGCAGAATTCCTCACCTCGACAGTGTTTCGCAGTACTGACCGCGGGCGTAGTTGGCGCGCGATGGGGCAAATACCGCCGGACTCGACCCTGTTAAATCCTGTGCCTCCACGGCTGTGTTGTATTGCTGTGCGTCCGGATTCCACAGGAATTTTGTATGCCGGCTGTCAAGGTAGTGCCATTTACCGGTCGGACGACAGTGGACGTACATGGCACTTAGTGCAAGGATTCTACCAAAGTGCGCTGCGCGATACAGAGATTCCGCAAATCCGCTTCAGTACGCTTCGCCCGAATGTTGGATATGCGGTCATGACCTACTTTTTCTGGCAGCTTCGTCCCAATGGTGGATTGTGGCGTACAACCGACGGAGGTTGGACGTGGCATTCCATGGCGTTCGCTGACACCTCACTATGGGCAATTGGTATCCGCAATCGTGGTGATCGTGATGAGATCGTCGTTGGAGGGTTCACAGAATTTTTCGATGCTGACACCGTTGTCCCAGGCGCACGGATTATTCGTCGGAGTGTGGACGAAGGGCGTTCATGGCAAACACACGATGCTGCCATTCCGTGGGTTGGGGAACTTCCCGGAAATGCGTTTGCATTTCGGTACGTAGAAGATGGCGTTTTGCAGCGTCTCTACTTTGCGTGTGATGCTGGATTGTATGCGCTCGATTTGACAAGCGACGAACCGCTACCGCCAATCGAGCGCGAACGGCTCATCGTGCTGCAGCCAACGCCTGGTATGCTCCGTTTGATTGCAGATTACCAGGCAGCACCACCAAGTGTCCCGGCAGTTGTTGATGTCTATTCCGTAGTGGGGCAATTAGTCGCACATACAACGCTGCAGCGCTACGGCCAGCGCTCGTTTTATGGCGAAATCGATATGCACCACGTTGCTGCCGGCATGTACTATGTGCGGCTGACTATCGGTGATCCGATCGCAACAGCGATAGTGCTCGTTCCACATTAGTCGGAATCGAGCACGACACGATTGGTGAGCGTTCCGATGAGCTCAATCTCACACTCGACAATGTCGCCGGGTTGAATCCAGCGCGGGGGAGTGAATGCCTTGCTACCGTTGAGTTCGAGAAGACATCCTGTCCCGCACGTTCCAGAGCCAATCACATCGCCGGGATAGAGCGTTACGCCATAACTCGCACGCTCGATGATCTGCGCAAAGGTCCAGTGCATGTCTCGAAGATTGCCACGCGAAACTTCTTCGCCGTTGATACGCGCGATCATCGTAAGATCGTAGCGTTCGCCGGCCGGCGAGTCGATGCGCCGCGATGCCAGCTCATCGCGCGTAACAAGAACGGGTCCAAGGGACGTGGCGAAGTCTTTGCCTTTTGCCGGACCCAAGTTCAATTTCATTTCCTGCATCTGCAGTGCTCGCGCGCTCCAATCGTTCATAACTGTATAGCCGGCAATGTATTCATCGGCATGCTCGGCAGGAATGTTGCGTCCTTCTTTACCAATGACGATGGCGCATTCAAGCTCGAAATCGAGTTGCTCGCAATGACGTGGAAGCACATGCACATTACCCGGACCGGTGACTGCAAGATGGTTAGAGAAATAGAAAATTGGTATTTCGTCAAACTCCGGAATCATCGGCAAACCACGGTTGCGGCGTGCTGCCTCAACATGCTGTCGAAAAGCGTAGCCATCGCGGAGTGAAACCGGACGCGGTATAGGGGAAACTATCTGGGCATTCGATAGCTCGATTGCAGCGGCAGATATGTCGATTGTTTCGATCCGATCCACCACAATACGCGCATCATCCATTGCGGCTTCGCCCAAGCGCAGAAATTCGATCGGATTGCTGGGCATTGTCCCGAGCGCCAAACGAATGCCCTGTCGGCGTGCCTGCGCGTGAGCATCTGCGAGATCAATTATCTGGTTGCCACTTACAATGGCGAAACGATCCTCCTTACACGAGCGATAACAGGCAAACTTCATTTCACATGTTGAGAGGGTGAGACAACGAAGACTGTTCGGCGAAGAACAGTTACAATATCGGTTTCCATCGTTGGGACAAAGTGCTCATCAACATATCGTGCGAGCGTCGAATCAGCGCGGAGGGATTCCCACGAACTGCGCTGGTGACCGAACAACCATTCTGCACGATCGAGTTTAGCAACAACGAGCCAATCCGCTGCGCGAATATCTGCATCACGCAACTGACGCCAGCGTTCGGGTACGGATGTGGCAAACATTGGTAGCGTTGTCATGAAGTGATTCCAGATCGGCTCACGGAGAAACACGTACAACTGGCTGGTGCATGCCGAGAGAACGAGCACACGTTCACCAGCTTTGCGCTGTGTCGAGATGACGCCAGCAATCTTCCAGAGAGTCGCGCGGTGGAGCACGTTATGTGCGGGTCGTTGAAATGCGGCGTTGTAGCGCTCGGTGTCAGTTATTGCCGCAACAATGATCCCAAGCGATTCAATAAAACGCGGCACAGGAGAGAATGCTACTCCCATTGCAAGAAGAGGAGCGGCAATTGTCCATCGTGCAAATGCAGGTGAGCGTTTCCACAGGGCAAGAATGTGCTGCCAGATGTCGAGTACACCAGCAGCAATCGGCACGGAAAGCACAGGAAGCAGGCGCCACAAATGGACCACGCCGAATTTACGCTCGACAAGAATGCTCAATACAAGTGCGCATGTCACCGCAGCCCATAGCCATATCACAGGTTCGTTGCGCCGCGCCAGAATAAGCCAACCCAGAAAACCACACATCACAAGTGTCATCGTGTAATGTTCTGCAGCAGAACGAATCACATTATGCCATGCGCTGGCTACCGCGGCAGTGCCAATGGGCGGCAGACTACTGTAAAAGCGCATGTACTCAATTGCTGCAGGGAGGCTGGACCACTCGATGCGATCGTACAACAGAGCAAGTCCGATCCCCGTTGAGATAGTCATGCCAAAAATGATGAAGAGCCATCGGTGATACAAGGTGCTGCTGCGTTGTCGTTCGACAATGTCGAAAGCAAGCAGTCCGAACGCTACGAGTGCGAATGTCACTTTCAGCCAGATGAGCATTGCCAGAAGCGCTCCTTCAAGAACACTGTGCCACCACTGTGGGCGTTGGCGGGCATGCAAGAACGTCACGAGCAGAACAATGATGCCAACGTACGACTCTGGATGAGCAGCAAGCACATATCCGTTTGCACTGTACGTAACGGCATAGATGCACCCGGAGGTCATACCGAGTGTACTCCCACCGATGCGTGTTCCGAAGAGAACAAGCATCGCTGCAGTTGTTGTCTGTATGAGTGCATCGAGCAAACGATAACTCCACTCGTGATAGCCGAAAAGTAGGTTGGCTATTGCATAGAGCACGTAAATCAGTGGTTGCTTGACTAAGTAGTCATCGGAGAGCTTACTGCCGTGCAGCAGCAGTTCGCCTCCACGCCAATAAATAGCGTGGTCGTGATACATCGGCAGTGCAATGAGCACGGCTGCCGACAGTATCATCACGGCTGCTGCCACGATCCATTCGGCAATTTGCTGTTGTGTGGGTGCTGGGCTGGATAGTGGCATCGTCAGTCTTTTGGTGACCAGAAACCGATCTTGCGGTACACCTTCCGTAAGGTTCTCTGGGCAACACGAGCGGCGCGCTCGGCACCGCTTAGAAGTAACGACGCCAGTGATGCTTCGTCAGAGCGAATCTGCTGAAAGCGTGTACGAACTGGTTCAACATATGCGACGAGTGCCTCAGCAACAGCAGCTTTGAACTGGGAATATGTCCACTCGCGGCATCGCTCGACAATTGCCTCAATTGGTTCGTCGGTAGCTAAATGATAGATTTCAATCAAATTCGAAATGCCCGGACGGTTTTCCGGATCATACTCGATGGTCGTTCCGGAGTCAGTAACAGCTCGCTGAATTTTCCGCTGGATAGCGTCGTTATCATCAACCAGAAAAATCGTTGCATTTCGATTGGGGTCGGATTTCGACATTTTCTTGTGAGGATCCTGAAGGCTCATCAGGCGTGCGCCATAGCGAGGAATATATGGCTCCGGTACGGCGAAGGTGGGCGAATAGATGTTGTTGAACCGTTGTGCAAGGTCGCGTGTCAATTCTACGTGTTGTTTTTGATCCTCACCAACTGGTACGAGGTCTGCTTGGTAGAGCAGAATGTCGGCTGCCATTAGAATTGGGTATGTGAACAGCCCAACGTTGATGTTGTGTGCATGTTGTTCGGATTTTTCCTTGAATTGAGTCATGCGGCTGGCTTCACCGAATCCGGTGAGTGTGCTCAGCACCCATGCTAATTCTGCGTGAGCGGGTACATGGGATTGGACAAAGATTGTTGCCTGCTCTGGCTGGATGCCTGTTGCCAAGTACATTGCAGCGCAGTCAAGAGTCCAACGGCGTAGGTTTGCTGGCACCTGCCGTACAGTGATCGCGTGCATGTCCACAATGCAGAAATAACACTCGTAGTCTCTTTGCAGTGCTACCCAGTTGCGAAGTGCTCCAGCAATGTGTCCGAGCGTAAGCTCGCCCGAGGGCTGAATACCGCTGAAGATGATAGGACGTTTGGCACTATCGCTCATGATGTGGTACTTCCGGTTGGTTCGTTCATGCGTTGGAGTAGTGCGGCTTGCTCCTGAAGACGCAGCCGCTCGATCAATTCATCGAGTTCACCATCAATAATTTGCTGTAGAGCGTAGTTTTTTTCTTCGCCTTCCAGCCGGTGGTCGGTCACGCGGTTCTGCGGGAAATTATACGTGCGAATTTTATCCGAGCGGTCACCACTTTTGACCATTTGGCGACGTGCTTCCGACAGCGATTGTTGTTGACGCTGAAGCTCCATTTGATAAAGCTTAGCTTTGAGCATCTTCATGGCGCGCTCGCGATTGGCATGTTGGGAGCGCTCTTGCTGGCATGCGACGACGACGCCCGTGGGAATGTGTCGGAGACGAACAGCAGTTTCAACCTTATTGACGTTCTGCCCACCTTTGCCACCGGATCGAAACGTCTCCAGTTCGATGTCTTCCGGACGGATTTCAATCTCGATGTCATCATCGAGTTCGGGAAACACAGCAACCGTTGCTGCTGAGGTGTGAATACGTCCACTCGCTTCCGTTGCGGGGACGCGCTGGACTCGGTGAACACCACTTTCATACTTGAGCATACCGTATGCACCCTCCCCCTCGATAGCGAACGTAACTTCTTTGAAGCCACCCAAGTCGCTTTCGGTATGGTCAAGCAGTGATACATGCCATCCTTTGCGTTCAGCAAAGCGGCTGTACATACGTAGTAAATCTCCAGCAAAGAGCGCGGCTTCCTCGCCCCCTGTACCGGCTCGAATCTCGACGATGCAGCCCTTAGCATCTGTAGGGTCTTTGGGCAGCAGTAATATTTTTAGGCATGCTTCGGACTGCTCGAGTTCAACCTCTACGGTCCGAATATCGTCGTATGCAAGCTGCCGCAGCTCAGGCTCAGCGGTTGGATCGGTCGCAATCGCCCGTGCTTGATGAAGTTGATCGAGAAGACGCAAGTAGTGTTGAGCTTCTTCAACGATGGGTTGGAGCGTCTTGTATTCACGGCCGACAATGCGGTAACGTTGCTGATCGGCGATGACTACTGGATCGCTTAGTTGTGCTTCGACCGTACGAAATCGTTCGATGATACCACGAATTTTCTCTTCCATGCAGGGATTGGAAACCAATATCTGTCGCAAAATTAGTTTCCTCTGCACGCGCTGGTGCTGCTCGTTCGTCAATAGCGCACGTATGAGCTACACGACGATATACTGCAGCGCACTTGTCCTTCTGCTCGCAGCGGCGCTTGCCGGTTGCGAAAAAGAATCGTGGGATTTGGTCTCTCCGCCGCCGAATGCCGATAGCATCATGGTGCGCCTCGTGAATTTGGCATCTGATGGACAGCCGTATGCGCTGCAACTGGATGCTGTCGTCTCCACTGCACGCACGCAGCTGACGCCTCCGATGGAATGTAGTCCACTGGTTGCCTCACCATCGGATTCAGCATTTATACGCGTGCTTGACCAGAGTGGACGGACTATTCGAGATGCATTTGCGCGGACACGTTTTATCAAGCGGACCACAGAAACGTTTGTCCTACTATCTTCACCGAGTGGTAGTCCTCGCCAACAAAGCGTTGATACTCTTGTGCGGCTTGTAACGAATCCAATGCCGTTGCCGCAACCTGGTCGGGCGATGTTTCGATTTTTTTGTGCAGTTCCGGACACAACGGTTACGTTCGAATTGCGCCTCGGTTGTCCAAGCGGTGAGGTATTCGATCGGCAATCATACCGTGGGAGTAGCACTCCGCGTGAGATACCTGCCGGCGAGGTAGTCGTCTCATGTCTCCGTGGCAGCGAACCACTTGCTATTGTGCGAGGTACCATCCGTGATCGAGGTTTTACAACGATCATTGTAACCGGAACTCCAGTAAACGTCCGAGTTTTTCTGCTCGACGAACTCGATCCAACCCCAGGTGCACTCAAGGAACTACTACCTGTGCCCCTTGCTGAACGAACTGCTCAAGTCCGGTGGTTGAATGTGTCTCATTACGGTTTCGATAGCATCCGTATTGCGTCGGTCGGTATCGTCGCACGGCAGGGGATAAGCCAGTATCTGAGTGCCTACCAGCAAATTCCAGCATGTACTGATATGCTCAGTGACACGGTTGTACTCTACTCGAACGGTATTGCACAGGATGCTGTGCCAATTTCTCTGGAGGTTGGCTGCCGATACACTCTCATTGTCTTTGATGCACCGAATTTTGGGGTGCCAGCATCACGCGTGGCTGTTGTGGTCAAAAACAGAACAACGATCACAAGTGATTCGAGTGAGTGGCGTGTCCTCAATGCAAGTAGTACTGGCAGTGTTGTAACGGCATTTTTAGGTGCCCGACTGGATGGGCGTGGCGTTTACCACAATGGCGAAAACCTTGCAAGTGCACTCGACGATGGAGCTCTCAGCCAGGCTGTACGCTTGCCTGTTGGTACAATGCCGATCATAGTGCGAACTGGAGTGCCAGAGCGAATTGCTGCAGTTACAGTTGACACGGCGTTCTCATCTCGCCAGTACACGCTCATTGTTGCAAGCTCAGGTAATGGAAACAATGTGCTGTATTCGATTGCTGATGACGATGCAGAGGGTACGATAACACCGCTGGCTGGAGGAGCATACGTTCAGATCGTCAATGCTGTTGCTGATCGTGCGCTCCTTACGTGTAGCATTGAAGGGGTTGTGAGGCGAACGGGTCTGTCGCCAACGAATTTGGTGGCAACGATCCTTCCCCCAGGAATGCATACGCTCTCGGTTGGGAATATCCGCCGCCAGTTGGTATTTGATCCTGACCGTGTTGTGACCGTCATTGCCGCTGGTAGCGGGCAATCACCGAACTTGATTGTGCTCGACAGTGCCTCACTCCAGCCAAGAATATCTGTCGCGCGTGTCCGGTGCATCAATGCTGCACCGGATGTTGCTGGGCTTCGTGTGGCGCGCGATCAATTAGTATCGCTTGACCAATGGGATTCCAACATCTTTGCCAATCGTCTCTGGTTTGGATTTGCCTCTACACCTATTGAAATGGATCGCCTTCAACGAATCAATCTCGTCTTCGGTACCGCTGATTCACCGCCGGTAGAGCTCTTGCGTCCTGATGGTTCGGTTAGTTTCTCGCTCGGTCGAGCATATACAATCGTCTTTTACGGAACAAAGTCATCGGGGTACGACTTTTTCATTGTGCAAGAACCATAAATACATGCGGCGCTGCTCCTCTCAGCAGCGCCGCTGTGTGCTTCTGACAGTGTCTTCTTCTTAGCGGCCAAAGAACCAGTCAACACCAATGCGCGCAGGGGTGATAGCAAACGTCGTTGAGGAGGGATCAAGACCGAGAGACAATAGGTGGATCTCCCCACGTATCCCGAACGAGGCATTCCAGTAGTATGCAACACCACCACCGAGAAGCAACCCAGTGGTTGACTCGCTTGCCCCACCACTGCTAACACTTGAGTACTCAAACTCTCCATAAAGGTAAGGAGTAACACCACCGGTAGAGAGCAAATAGCGGAAGAAGGGCCCAAACAGTAGTTGCGATTGTGACTCGCCACTTACACTGGTGCTCTGGAAACCCAACCTGGCCCCGATGTGAAAGTTCGAGTTGATAGCGTAGGTTAGCTGGGCTCCCGCACCACTTCCCAACGTCAACCCAATTCCAAACTGCCCATTGGGGTTTTGGGCAAATGTCCCAACTGCAGCAAGCATCATGCACGCTGCCAAAGAAGTCATGAACGTTTTCATAAACGTCCCTCAACAATGGTGAAACATTCCAACATGCCGCCGTGTGGCGGCTGGCGCGAAAATACCGGATTGTTAGCTCTGTTATAGGGCTATTTTTTGAAATGTGAATATTACCGTTCCACAAACAATGCTTTCATCGCTTGCAGCCGACCGACGTGCAGACGAACAAAGTACGTGCCGCTGGGGAGTCGATCGGTCGAAAGCAGCAGTGATGCAGGACCAGCAGGATATTCGCCTGCATCATGCGCGAGCATCCGGCGACCGCGGATGTCGTGCACAGTAAGTCTCACATATGCTGGTGCCGGGAGAACAAAGGAGACTGTTGTACTGCTTGTGCATGGATTGGGTGCTATCGAAAGTGACTGCACAAGTGCTGCATCTTCCCATGGTTCAACCGAGCTGGCTTGCTGAAACAGTGGTAATGCAGTAAACTCGCGAAAGAGGGCCGATTGCATCGTATTCATTGGTGCGCCAAACCATTGGAGCAATGCTGCGGCATACACCTGACGGTAGTCGAATTCCATAAGCAAATCGCCGCGACTGTCGAGATTCATCAAGTCAGGATCGTGTCCGAGTATTTGCCTACCGATGATTTGCTCACCGAACACAAATAGTGGTGCTGCTGTACCGTGATCAGTGCCACGGCTGCCGTTTTCCATCACACGACGTCCGAACTCGGAGAAAGTCATACCTGCCACCCGATGGGCTATTCCCAAACCACGACAGTCGTCGAGAAAGAGCTTGACGGCATCGCCGAGCTGCTGAAGCAATTGTGGGTGGATGCCGGTGAGCGAACCTTGATTGATGTGTGTATCGAATGTATTGCCACCGATGCTGACCAAGTAAAACTTTGTCGAAAGCCCACCAGCAATCAGCCGCGCTACAATGCGCAAGCTCTGTGCTAAGGGGTTGTCTAGTGGGTAGGTGACGGTGTTGGTCTTTTGACGATCGGCCGCGCGCTTGACTGCCTGCGAGTAAAGTTGTGACGATAACTCTACAGTACGGACAAATTCCAGCTCGGTGCCTCCGATCGTGTCCGGCGCGGGATCGTAAAGCGTGCTTGTGCTTTGTTGGTCAACGAGTGAGTAAAATGTTTCTGGATCACGGAATGTAATGCCGATCGTGCCGCGTTCACCTTGGAAACCGAGCGACTGCGTTGTACCGATTTGCACTGCGAGCGGTTCATCGGGAAGTCGTTCGGGAAAATCAGGGGCGAGTGTTTCGAGGAAGCGTCCGACCCATCCACTACTTTTGAACACATCGCTATCGGTCGCCGTTAGCCAAATATCGGTCCCACGGAAGTGGGAGCGATCAGGGTTAGGATATGTCACATTTTGCACAATCGACAGTCGCCCATCGTTGTAGAGTGCACGAAAGCCACTTAGTGCAGGGTGCCAGCCAAGAGTGTGTGTAAGCGGAAGTGTTTGACTTTTAGGTATTGCCAGTGTCGGTCGAGCTTGGTAGTACAGTTGGTTCTCAACCGGCACTATCGTATTGAGTCCATCATTGCCACCGGTCAGTTGAATCAAAACAAAGACACGATCGCTGTTCTCTGTTAGTTGTCGCCAGATGCCAAGTGTTGGGGAGGCAGCCAGTGCGCGAAGTCTGATTCCACCAAATGCAGTGCCGAGCGTTGCAAGAGCTATTCCAGTCGTAGAACGATGCAAGAAATCACGGCGCTTCATTGTTCCTCCGTTAGAGTAGTTGGTATTCAGGTAGCGTGAAAATGGCTTTCAACAGCGAACGCAGCCGAAGTTCGACATTCGGCATCGAAAGGCTCCATTCGTACTCTGGTGCACCCATGAGGA
>JAOAEV010000117.1 GCA_026416585.1 Chlorobiota bacterium
CTTGATTACCAACTGCAACAGGTCCCAGCGTGGTATCACGCATGCTAAGTGCTGGAAGTGTTCCTCTTCCACTGAGCACGATTGTGACAGGTGCACCATTATCATCAGTAAAATCAAGCGTTCCCGAGAACGTACCAACGATTTGCGGCGAAAAACGCACAGGGATAGCTGCACTACCTGAACGTGGCACCAGTACACTATCGTCTGGTTGTAATGAGTGGAGAAACACTGTTCGATCGCCAGCCTGCCCCCGGAAAACAAGGGTCGCATTTGCCGTACCGCGATTATAGATATGTGCCGCTGTGTCGAATCGCACCCCGACTCGTCGTGGACCACAGTCGAGAAGCTGTGTAACAATCAATGGGCGGACGCCGACCCCGGTAACGCGAGCCCGGACCTGGAGATTGCGATCATTGACTATGACCAGTACTGCACTGGAGATACCGGTATCACGTGGAACAAAGCACACAGTGAGCACAAGCGAATCCCCGGGGGCAAGAAGGCGTGGCAGATTCGTTGGCAAGATGCGGTAGCTTCCGCTATCCAACATCACAGCAACAATGGTAATCGGTTCGGTGCCGCTATTGATTACCGGAATAGTGCGACAAAGCGAATCACCGATACGTACATCGCCAAAATCGATATCGTTTATAGTCAGCTCTGGTAGTGGCGTTCGTCCAACGATGGGTTGCCGAAACGTCCGACCACAGCCGATATCCCACACAAGCGTATCGCGTTGCTCACCCTCGACGGAGGCACTATAGCACACCGTCACTTTCACCTCGCGGCGCGGCAAACAGAGCAGTGGAACGTTGCTTGGCAGTATCTCGAAAGCACCACCAGATACTAAATGCACTCGTGACACAATTAGCGTATCACGAAAGCTAAAATTGCGGAAAAAAGCATCGTGGCAGACCTGCTGCCCAATAGTAGCTGCAACAAAACGTATCGGACGTGGCACGAGATCTATTACCGGTGCAGTATAGCGGTATCGGTAGCGCACCCCATTGCCAGCGCGATCCCGTACGATCACCGCAATATTCGCATCACGAAATGGGTCCCTGAGAACAGCCCGAAACTGAATGCCGCCAGGATCGTTTTCCACGCGCAGCTCATAGTTGTACGTGCTATCAGGATCAACGACAACGTATGCTACCCCTGATCCGCCATTATCGCTTGCCACACCGATTAACCACCCACAACTGTCTTTCACAACAAGTGATGGTACGACCGTATCGCGACCGATAAATGATGTTACCCCTATCGGGTGTGCATACGAGTCAGTGTAGCCCATACCATAGAGCACCCCCGTAAATACACCACTATCAGCTTGGAGGACGTGAACACCCGGAGTGATTGGTATTTGTGCCCAGAACATCCCACTGCTGCGAAACTTTTGTGTGGCAAGTTCAGGTGCAACGGTTGAAGCAACGTACTTGCCATCAAGCTTGAGTAAACGACTCGCGCGTTCATCGCAAATGACATTGATCCAATGCCGATCGAATTGCCGTGAGAACGTCGCATCATTGAGATTCGCTGGTGCCTGAAATACGGCGCGCGATACATACCGGCCGATTGGCATCCCGATAACCATCGCTGGATCGAACATAATGGAATTGGCGATACTGCCTGTGGTCATCAGTTGCACCAATGCGAAGGGTTTGGTCGCCTGCCACCACGATGGCGAGTTGACACGGGGTAGCGTAAGGGTATCACCAACATTGGCAAGTACGAATGTCAAATCCTCCCGCTCAGTATAGACTGTCAGACGTGTATCAGGTGCAATCGCTACGGCACGGAGATAATCTCCAGAAGGAATGCGCCCCCCCGTCGCAAATGGTACTGTCATGTAGCTCCAACCTAACATCGAGTTTGGCAGGAGCATTTCGACTAAATGATCCTTACTGTCGAGTGTTGGCGGTAAACCAATCGGCACTGATGCTCGCACGTGTCCAGACAGCACCCCAATCGGTTTTGTCGCTCGTATTAGGGTGCCTGATAGATCACCGGTTCCTTGCTGGGTCGGCGCCGCTTTGACTAAGTAGCAGTGACCAGCATCGAGGGTAATAGTATGCCATTGCCTTGCTGTCTTGCCTCCTTCCGTTGACGCCGTAGGAAAAATCTCGATTTGCGTATGGTCTTCAGCGGCAATAATCAAGAATTCCGACTGTCGAATGTCAGCAGGGTGCACCGGAGAACCAAGCCCATCGCCGTATGTGTCGTTTGGTATTGACACCACCGTGTACTCAGTGCTCCAGAGCTCGACAGGAAGAGCAGCGTAACTATCGCTTGTCGTGTATTGGCTACTCATGGCAAATACCGATATCGGTAGTTCCGCCCGGATTTCGATAGCGCGGTGTTGCGGCATTTCTGTTTGTCGCACTTCGAATGTATCAGATAGCACAAGCGGTAACGTTTCATATGCCCCTAAGCGATAGCGCTGCTGGCGTCCATCAGGGAAAACAACGTCCACGGTGTTCGGATATGCCGTGGCAACCAGAACACGTAAACGTAATCCCGAGGGTTGAATCGTGATCTCGTTTTCCATAAAGGACACCAAAAAGCGCGTCCCCTCAATCTGGTTCGGTCGTTGAACTGGGAGAGTATCGAGCACCTGCGCTACCGACTGCAATGGGTACAGCACTGTGCTCATCATAAGCACGAGGATAGGAAGCATCACAAATGCCATCCACTGACAATCAATGGGTTTTCTGTTCAGCGCTCGCGTGAAGTAATTCATCTCGTGTCGGTTTTGTTTCGCTGCTCCAACGGAAGCCGCGCAAATATCGTTCCGCATTATCGAGCCTGTGCTCTGGGACGTATTCGCTGTGAACTTTACCCAACCACGTGCACCGGGAGATCTGCCCACCCGTAAATGCAATGACGATACTGTCGCTAGCTACACGGGTGATGCCATCTGGTCTATTATCATCGGTACGATGTTGATACAGCGTATATACCGAACCTCCGCCGCGGACTGTCCGGAGCGAATCGCTATTGAACTCGAGCTTGATGCGATCTGCCATGAGCTGATGTGGCACAACACAAGTCGAATCTTCGATGATACCAAGCATTGCATTCCCAACAGCGTGGACAGTGCGTAAGCGCCCATCTACCAGCTCTGCTCGAATCGTTTCGCCCGACAGTTGTGCAGAGTCTGCCCACACGATTGGATTGCCGGAGAAAACCAGAATGTCATTGCCGTGTAG
This sequence comes from Chlorobiota bacterium, assembly GCA_026416585.1. GTDB lineage: Bacteria > Bacteroidota > Ignavibacteria > Kapaibacteriales > NICIL-2 > NICIL-2. Next base: position 3,210 of record JAOAEV010000117.1, read on the forward strand.
CTCAGCATGATTAGCACACACACGTATCGCTCCGCGTACAAGGCGTACCGAGCCATGGGCGATCAGATAACGCACCCTTGCCGAATCACTTCGGAGACGAAGGCTATCGGCACGCATGTAGAGCGTATCGGTTGCAGCAGAATCTGATTGCATTAACAAGGTCCGCCCCATGACAATTGCGGTGTTCGTTACCGGATCGTCGAATGCTGAATCACCCCGAACTGTGGTTGCTTGGCGTAAAAAAAACAGTTCGACGTTTCTCCACGCCCAGCGCCGACCACTTGTGCGCTCGTAGATCATGCTGTCTGCAAGGATCGTCGTGTTCGAATCGAGGAAGTGAACACCTCGATGGAACACTGCCAGCCGGCGATCAAGGAAGTACTCCCCCTGCGGTGCAGCGAGTGTTGCTGCACCATCCCGGATGACAACGTTGCCGACACCGTAGGCACGCCGTTCTGCAGAAAGATATACACCTCGCTGCATCGTCATTTTCAATGTACCCTGAACGATAATCACATTACCGATAAGCTCAGCCCGTCCAGTTGTGAGCTCCTGTTGAGCACGATCACAGCGAATCTCAACATCACCGTGGAGCATCTGTACATTGCCGTCGAGCTGACGCGTTGCACCGCTTTCTGTCTCGGAGCCGATCATTCGATCGGCATGCCGAATGATGAGCGGCGTACTATCCGTATTTTGTGCTTTAGTGACGCTATCCACGATAACCAGACCCGTGAGCGTCAATATCCAAAACATATGTAAAACCATGAGCATCGGGACGCAACCGAATACATGCGTACATTGCTTCCACTGAGCGACGCCGAACGACACGAGTATTCAGACCGCGAGCGTGGTATTGCTGTTGCGATTAGCCGCAAAGGTAGTGATCGCCACGTCGTCGACGAATACCTTGACGAAATTGAGCAGCTTTGTCACACCGCCGGGGCAGATATCGTTCTGCGAATTGTTCAGGAGCGTGAGCGACTCGATCCCGCAACATTCGTCGGTAAGGGAAAAGTTATTGAATTACAAACGCTCGTTGCCGAATATGGAGCGCAGTTTGTCATTTTCGATGAAAATCTTTCGCCGGTGCAGGTCCGTAATCTCCAGCAGGCACTTGGCATCAAAATACTCGATCGTTCCATGCTCATTTTGGACATTTTCGCTAAACATGCACGAACCATCGAAGCAAAAACACAAGTTGAGCTTGCCCAGTTGCAGTACCTCTATCCTCGCCTGACACGGTTGTGGACACACCTATCCCGGCAATATGGTGGTATTGGCACCAAAGGACCTGGTGAAACACAGATCGAAACCGACCGCCGCTTGATCAAAGAACGCATTGCACATTTGCAGCGTCGCCTTCGCGACATCGAACAGCAGCGTCGTCTGCAGCGGCAAGAACGTGCCAGTACTTTCCGCTTTGCGCTGGTCGGATATACCAACGCAGGGAAATCATCGCTGTTCAACCTGATTACCGACGCCAACGTCCGCGCCGAGGATCAGCTGTTTGCCACACTGGATACAACCGTGCGACGATTCACATTGCCCAGCGGAATCGAGGCACTGCTATCAGATACTGTTGGGTTCATTCGCAAACTTCCGGCGAACCTGGTTGCTTCCTTCCACAGTACACTTGCCGAGGCAGTTGAATCAGATATGCTGGTGCACGTAGCTGACGCATCGCATCCAGCGCTCGATCATCATATCCAAACTGTCGAGAAAACCCTGGCTACTCTAGGCATCGAGTGGAAACCGCGACTCCTCGTGCTCAACAAGATCGATCGTATCGCTGACCGTGACCAGCTAACGGCTCTGCGGGAGCAGTATCCATCAGCACTTCTTCTTTCAGCAATGACGGGTTACAATGTGCACTCCCTTCTGCGACGCATGGATCAGTTCATCCTCGACGATTCAACACGCCTTGCGGCACTACTACCGTACAGCGCCATGAGAGAACTTTCCTTTCTCTACACAAATGCGATTGTTGAGTCCCGACAAGACACACCGGATGGCATTGCGATTATTGTTCGTATCCCGCGAGCTCACGAACCCGCTATCCGTGCCACGCTCCGTCACTTGCTTCAACCAGTCGAACCGTCGTTTTCTCAGCAATGAAAACACTTTTGACTCTCGTAGTACTGGCTATTGCGGTATTTCTGGGCACGATTGCATTAGTGGTCATCGGCCAGGAAATCAGCATCACAGTGGCACTTATCCTATTCATTACACTTGTGTACGTTGGCGTTCGCTTCGGGATCGGGCGGTTAGTGCAGCTTTAGTGCTCAGGGTGTTGCTGCTCGTACAACAAACACTGGACACGGTGCACGCCGAACGACACGTTCAGTTGTGCTCCCCAGGATCAAATGGCTAAATCCACGCCGACCATGGGTAGCAATGCAAATAAGCGAGATAGCATTCTGCTGCGCATACTCGACAATAGCTTCCGATGCTCTCCCCTCGCGAACTGCAGTATGGACAGTTAGCCCTTGCGCACTGAGTTCTGCAGCAATTTGTCCCAATCGCTCTTCTGCCGAAGCACGCAGATCTTTGAGTACATCGAAGTAAATACTCTGCTCAACGCCATTGATCGTCGCAAACGTGTCAATTGGTTCGACCGCATAGAGGTAGTACAGCGCCGAACCAAACATACGCCCAAGTTCCAGACCATACTGCTCCGCATAACGCGCGCATTCCGAAAAGTCGGTGGGAATAAGAATTGAGTCAAATCGAATCATGGCCACGCATTCGATTAATCCTACATACAACTCCAAAATACGATGGCATCAAAAAAAATGCCCGACAGCCTGGGGGGAGCAGCGACTGCCGGACATGCAGCATAAGGGAGGCAAAACTGAGGCCCACATTAGGACCTCGAGCGGGAAACGGGACTCGAACCCGCGACCCCAACCTTGGCAAGGTTGTGCTCTACCAACTGAGCTATTCCCGCACCGCAAAAAACTCGTTGCAAAAATACAGTGCAAATTTCAATTGCACAAGCCCGCTTAGACAAATGTTGCAACGAATTCTTCTTCTATAGCCTGTGCGACGTCGTCTATAGCAACCGGCATGCCAATCTCATATTCCATTGATGTCACTGCGCGGTCTCGAATGCCGCATGGTACGATACACTCAAACTGACTCAAGTCATTGATAACATTGAGAGCAAAGCCATGCGAGGTGACCCATCGCGAGCACCGAATTCCGATAGCACAAATTTTTCGTTGTTCCTCAATCCATACACCCGTAAGTCCTGCAATTTGCTGACCATGAATACCCCACCGAGAAAGAGCCCTAATGATACATTGTTCGATGTGTCGCACGAACCAGTGCAAATCGGTTCGGAACGCCGTCAAATCAAAAATTGGGTATCCTACTAATTGCCCTGGATTGTGAAGAGTTACATCGCCACCACGATCGGTTTCTACCAGGTCAATACCACGACGCACAAGTTCCTGATCAGTACAGATTACGTTGTTTGTACTACCTGCGCGCCCAATCGTGATCACCGCTGGATGCTCGCAGAGCACCAGAGTACTGCGTCGTTCGCCGTTCTGAATTTCTTGCACATAGCGACGCTGGCGCTCCCATGCTTCACGATACTCAATTAAGCCCCAGCGCTCAATGGTAATCATCGTTGCCTCTTGCTTC
>JAOAEV010000038.1 GCA_026416585.1 Chlorobiota bacterium
TGTCGTATCACTTCGAGCGAGCCGTGCGACGCTCGGGTCTGTCTCAGGATTCGCTGAACGTACCGTAAATGACGCTTGAGCTCATCTCCAGCTCTTCTGGAACGATCGTTGTAGGACGCCGGTCGTAGGTCAGTGCAATGACTTTGTAGCCGTTTTGTTTGAGAATCTGTGCTGTTTGGTTGAAACGGACACGCAGTCCTGCTGGTTGCACTAGAGAGGCGGTCAATAGCACTTTTGTGCGAGATGAGACGAGATTGAATCGGTCGCTGGTGTCGAGACTATTCCCCAGCAGTACCCCTGAGAGAGCAACGGCAGCATTGAGAGGGTAGGTATTGCGTGCTACATACTCTAGAATCATTGATGCACCTTCGGCGATTCCGAAGAGTGAGATATTCTTCAATGGGATGTGTGATGTCAATCTCTGGATAATTTGCTCGATTGTTGCGAGCGTGATGTCCAAGTACGGATTTTGTTCCTCTAAGGGTGTATCATATGCACCGTGGGGATACCAAAAGTGTTGCCACGATGGGGGCTCAATGCCGAGAACAGCTAACGCTGGTTCCTTCGATGGCGGTGCAACATAGGTGACCAAACGCAGGAAGCGTGCGATGTCGCTCCAGCGGTTCGGCAGAGCAATGAGCGCACCATTGGCATTTCCCACGTCGGCACCGAGAGATAAAACACGGAATTCCGCACGTGCGACCGTGATGGTGCTCCACAGTTGGGGCTCTATATGCTCGATGTCAGCCGATGACGCCATCATGCCCATTAGTCTTCGGCGAAGATATACTCTATCTATATACTACTAAAAATATATCGTCTGTTCAAGCTGTATTCTTAAATGATGGCTAACTTTGTTTATGTGCCGACGTCGAAAACAAGTTTTCTCGATTGCTATAGCGGCGACAGTGCTGGTTCTGCTTAGCGGGGGCGGGTGTGCTTCCGTGTATGTGCTCTCGCCAGGTGCTGCACTCGACAGTAGCGCGGTTGCTCGTTTCAATGCGTTGTTGGCAGAATCTGACGTAGAGGTGTTGCTCCGAGGCGGAGCAACGCCTGCAGCATTGCAGGTGCAGCGCCGGTATCGTCTGACCCGTGAGATGCTCGTTGGAATTGGGCGACACGATACAGTCGCAGTGCCACTGGAGTACGTTGCTCAACTGAATGGATTCCACAAGCGGAGCCCCAGCAGATTAGCCATCGGAGGACTTAGTGGATTTCTGGCAGGAACCATAGCTGGGTCGCTGGCAGCTCCGGCTATGCCACTGCCGATAGGCATTGGTGGTGCTGTCCTCGGTATTACTGTGGCTGCGCTATCAAGCCAGCGATTTACAATACGCATCGAGCACCCACCGGCTAATAGCGCAAAGTAAGCTCGATGCAATCGGCGTAACTTTGCATTCCATACTTGGTGCATCAACTGCCTCATGCCGCTTTTACTGGCTATCCTGCTCGGTATTGTTCAAGGATTGACCGAGTTCATTCCGATCAGTAGCACTGCTCACATGACGTTGTTCGGTCAACTGACAGGCATGCTCGACCCACATCATCCCCACCAGTGGACTGCAACAATTGCTGTCGTACAATTGGGGACGCTGCTGGCAGTATTGGCATATTTTGCCAGCGACATTGGGGTCATTAGTTCGGCACTGGTGCGGGAAACGCTGTGGTACCGCGTTCCATTGCGTCGTCAGTCCGCTACTGCTCGATTAGGATGGCTAGTCATTATCGGAAGTGTTCCTATCGGTGTTCTCGGACTCTTGCTGCGGAGGCTTATTGAGGGAAGCCTGACAAAAAATCCATTGCTGATTGCAGGAATGCTTGCTGCTGTCGCGGTGGTGATGCTTGTTGCTGAACGCCGCCGCGGTGGAGAACGCTCGGTCGATCACTTGCGAATCTCTGATGCGCTCATCATTGGTGTTGCGCAAGCGCTGGCACTGCTGCCGGGTGCCTCGCGGTCAGGAACAACAATCAGTGCTGGATTATTACTGGGTATCGAGCGTGCAGCCGCTGCACGGTTTTCGTTTTTGCTCAGCATACCGGCACTACTTGCAAGCGGCATACTCGAATTGTTGAGCGCGGTGAAGATTCTCAGTGCTCAACAGCTCTGGCATATGGCAATTGCTACATTAGCTGCTGCACTGAGTGGGTATATTTCGATTGCATTTTTGATGACATACCTGCGGAGCCACCGGCTTGACCTTTTTGCGTACTACCGGTTAGGTCTGGCTGTGGTCATCGGCGTACTGCTTTCACTGGGTGTGCTACAATGAATCCCACTATTCTCCGTTGTCAGCAGCACAATGATTGATACACATGCCCACATCGACACTGAGCAGTTTGACGCCGATCGCGAGGAAGTGCTGAACCGTGCATGGCAATCTGGGGTTGAAGCAATCGTGATACCGGCGATCACGATTACACGAACAGATATTGCCGAGCGACTGGTTGATGAGCACCCATGGCTGTATCGTGCGGTCGGAATCCATCCGCACCATGCACGAGAGGCAACTACTGCACTTCTTGACCGAGTCGAACGCAGCGCGGAGGCTGAGCGTGTTGTTGCAATTGGTGAAATCGGATTGGACTACTACTACGATTTTGCAACCCCTGCCGAGCAACATCAGGCATTTCGTGAACAGATTCGGATTGCCAAACGTGTCGGTCTGCCGATCATCGTGCACAATCGGGACGCCGATGACGATGTGCTCCGCATTATCGAGGAAGAACAAGATGGCACACTCAATGGTGTGCTCCACTGTTTTTCTTCAGGACTCGATATGCTGCGGCGAGCACTCGAGTTAGGATTTTTTATCTCGTTTACCGGTAACATTACATTCCGCAGTTGGCAGCGCAACGATGTGCTTACGGAGGTTCCTGTTGGGCGTTTTATGCTTGAAACGGATTCGCCGTACATGACACCGCATCCGCATCGTGGTCGGCGCAACGAGCCAGCATTGGTCCGTCATGTTGCCGAACACCTTGCATCTGTACGTTCGACCACTTTTGACGATATCGTCATGACTACAACAGCAGCAGCGAAGCAACTTTTTCGGCTAATGGCGATTGTTGCCGTTGTTCTTGTCTCAGTGCTCACACTTAGTCCGTCAGCACAAGCAGCCGAGAGCGATGAGGATACAGTCGAATACGTGCATCCGTATCCTCGCCGTATTGGTTTCGGCGGCATTGTCGGACCGAATACCATTGTCGAAACACAGACCTTGATCGCAAAAGGACAAACTCAACCGCTTTCGTACGAGGGCATACCAGCGTTCGGAGCTGCAGCCGTGTGGGAATTTGCTGATCGCTGGATGCTTGAGATAGCCTATGTTTTCTCGGAAAATCGCAAAGTAGTCTATGACCCGGTCGCCAACCCGTTCGGGCAACAAAATCCTGATCGATACCATTTTCTCGAAGCTGGCGTGCGGTACTTATTCAATCCGTATAGCAGAGTGGTTTTCTATGGTTTTTTCGGTGGCGCTGCCAGTTGGGTCAGCAGAGATGGAGGGCCGCTCGGTGCTCCGCGCGGATGTGTTACGCCAGGGATTGGACTGTTTATCAATATCCCCACATCGTTCGGCATGTTCGTACCTGGTGGGGAGTGGCGATTGAATTTCCTGTTGCCGGAAGAGGAACGTTTCATTGTCATGGGCAATGGCGAGCGCTACAAGGCGAATATCTCGACGTTCTTTTCGATTCCGCGATTTACCCTCCTCTATTTTCCGAAGTGGTGAGCAATGCTTATCATTGTCGAGCATCCTCTGTGCGCGTGTGAGCTAACCGTTGTTCGGGATTGCCGCACTGATGGCCCCACGTTCCGCGCAGCAATGCATCGGGTTGGGTTGCATGTCTGTCTGGAAGCAACGCGTCACTTGCGGGTACGTGCTGTTCCGGTGGTCACCCCATTGGAGGAGACAAGTGGATATGTGCTCGAACATCGAGTTGTTGCAGTTCCCATTCTCCGTGCAGGCTTGATGTTCCTCGAACCGATGATGCAGATATTGCCGAGGGTAGAAGTAGGATTTATCGGGCTACGGCGCGACGAAGAGACATTGCAGCCACACGAGTACTACAGGAAATTGCCACCGCTCGATGTGACCACGAGCATTATTGTCCTCGATCCAATGCTTGCTACCGGTGGTAGCTCAGTGGCTGCGCTTGAACGTTTGCGTGCCGCTGGCGTGCAGGACATCACGGTTGCGTGTGCAATTGCGGCACCGGAAGGTGTCGAACGAGTGGAAGCAGTCCTGCCGAATGTTCGGATTGTGGCTGGAGGGCTCGATCGCTGTCTCAATGAGCGCGGGTTCATTCTACCGGGCTTAGGCGATGCTGGTGATCGCGCATTTGGTACGGAGAACCAATTGTGAAGCACGACTGATGCGACACGTCTTCGAGTATCGGCGGTTCTATCAGCTCGCAGAAGCAGTGCTCGTGGCGGTGCCGTGGATGTGGCTGGGCATTGCCATTGGCATTTCACTGATCGAGACCCCAATTCGCTTCCGCACACCGCCTATCACGCGTGCTGGTGCTGCGATGTTAGGTGTAGCAATTTTCCACGCGCTGGCATCTGTTGAATTAGTGCTTGTCGTTATCTCAATGTTGGCAGCAGTAATTGTTCGCTACCGACTGCTCGTTGCTTTGGTTGCACTTGTCGCGGTCATTATCGCTGCTGAGCATGCGATTGTCGTTCCGTTGTTGGCAACGCGTGCGCAGTTGCTTGTGGATGGCGCAACATTACCGCCCTCGTCTGTGCATGGATGGGCGACAGCACTCGAGGCTACGAAAATGCTGCTCCTTAGTGTCATAGGTGTTCGAGCACTACACCTAAGATCGCGGCGATGAGTGACCGTGTTGTGAATATGTTCGCGCGGATTGCGCCGCGATACGATGTAGCAAATACACTCATGACAGCGGGGATGCATCATCGCTGGCGTCGTCGTGCTGTCCAGGAAAGCGGTGCAACAACGGGGATGTATATCCTTGACTGTGCATCCGGCACTGGTGATTTCGCCATCGAATTTCTCCGTGTCGTTGGTTCGTCGGGATACGTTGTTGCTACGGATGTGTGTCAGCCAATGCTCGAGGTACTCCGTCACAAAGTCGGTAATCATTACCCTAATCTTCGCATTGAATATGCTGACATGCAGTCCTTACCGTATGCAGATGCAACATTCGACGTCACGAGCTGTGGCTATGGCGTTCGAAATGCTGACAATCCGCAGGCAGCATTAGCCGAGATGGCACGCGTGACTAAACCCGGCGGTCGTGTTGTCATCGTCGAAACCGGCATTCCTTCGTCGGTCTTATTGCGGATGCTTTACACCATGCATACACGGATAGTGGTCCCGCTCATTGGATCGGTTATTGCTGGTGATCGAGCAGCCTATCAGTATTTGCCTCGAACGGCCGCACAATTTCCGTATGGTGAGCAGTTCGTTACGATGATGAAGGAGACAGGATCGCTCGAAGAGATACGTTACATTCCGCTGTTAGGAGGGGTATCCTTTATCTATGTCGGCGTTACGCGTAGTTGATCTGGCTGGAGTCGCCCACATTGAGTTGGTGGAACGAACCGGAGACAATGGCGTTGTTCCCCACAAGTGAATCGTTCAAGAGTGCTGCGGTTACGATCGCACTTGTTCCGATGATCGAGTTTTGAATGCGGGAGTCCCGCACAATAGCACCATCGCCGATTGTCGCATAGGGACCGACAATGGAACGCTCCAAAATGGCAGTCGGTGCTACATACGACGGTGGTAAGACAATCGAATCGCTGGGAGGTGCAACGGTTTGCATTTCGCGGTCGAGCAAGTAGCGATTGGTCTCCAGTAGCGTTTCGGGTTTGCCACAATCGTACCATCCTTCGATGGGGAATGCAATCAACTGCTCGCCACGTTCGACCATACATTGAAGCGCATCGGTCAATTGAAACTCGCCTCGTGTCTGCACACGATTGGCAATGAGGCGGTCGAGACAGTCCACTAAACACTGTGTATGCCGGATGAGGTAAATCCCAACGATCGCCAAGTTTGATGGCGGGTGCTGGGGCTTTTCGATAAGTCGGGTAATCAATCCATCGCTTACCTCGACAACACCGAAGCGGCGCGGGTCCTCGACTCGCTTTACGCCGATTGCGTTCGATGGCGCATTCAGAAGTGCTGCTATGTCGAGATCAAAGATCGTATCCCCAAGGATGATAAAAATCGGTTCGTCGCCGAAGGTATGGCGAGCGCACCAGATAGCATGCCCTAGGCCGAGTGGCTCGGTTTGCTCGATGAATGCGGCATCAAGTGTTGAATACCGAGTACGAACAAACTGCTCGACTTGATCGCCCATATGACCGACAACGATGGTGACAGCAGAGATACCTTCGGCGACGAGGCGATCGAGAATATGAGCGAGAATCGGTTTACCCGCGACGTTGAGGAGAACTTTGGGAATGGTGTATGTGTGTGGACGCAGGCGAGTACCGAATCCAGCAACGGGAATGACAGCTCGCATCGAGAATCGTCTGTGTAATGTAGTATAGTCGCAATTTACGTTGAGTCTGTTACGCCACTGTCAATGGGTCAGGAAGAGCCTTGTCGGTCTTCTGGTGGCTGAACGGCAGGTAATTCGACGTAGAACATTGCACCTTCCCCGGGCATACTGTCGAGCCAAATGCGTCCGTGCATCAGCTCAACAAGTTTTTTGGCGATTGCCAATCCAAGTCCGGTTGAACTCTCACCACCGGTAGGTCTCGCTGATAGTCGCTGGAATTTTGTGAAGAGCTTTTGTTTATCCTCGTCGGTAAACCCCGGTCCGGTATCCGACACGACGAAGCGAATGACGTGGTCACGCTGAGCTAATAAAATCCGTACTTCGCCTCCTTTCGGCGTGTACTTGATGGCGTTGGAGATAAGGTTGTCGTACACCTCCTCTACACGAATAGGGTCTGCATGAACCCATGCTGGTTCGATGCTGGACAGGAGTGCAATTCGTTTGTTGTCGGCGTGTTGCTGATAGCGTTCTACCAGTGAGCGGACAATCGCATCGGCAGCAATCGGGCGTAGGTTGACGGTGAGCCGTCCTGACTCGAGTGCGCTAACATCGAGTAAGGAAGCAATCAAATGCTGCATACGGTCGGTTACTTCCAAAATCCGCTCGATAGTCCTGTGCATTTGTTCCGGCTTCGCGGCTGTTTTCGGGTGGCGCAACACTTCTGCCGACAGCTTAATACTGGCAACCAAATTCTTCAGGTCGTGTGTGACGATGCTGAGCAATTCCGTCCGTTCGCGGTCGAGTGTGCGGAGGCGTTCGTTGGCTTGTTGGAGTTGGGAGTTAATCTGTGCAGTGAGGTGCTGTTGCTGTTCGAGCTCGGTATATGCTTCTTGGAGTGCAGATGTTTTTTCCTGTAGCTGGCTGAGTGCGTTTGCCAATTCAACATTTCGCAGGCGGAAGATTTCCTTTTCGCGGGCATCGCGCTCGATTTTGTGGCGGATTTCCATCACCGCAATGAGCTTTTCAGTATCCTCGGCGAGAACTTGCCGCCGAAGTTCAGTGCTACGGCGGAAAAATGCCAGCGCAGTTTGATAGTGTCCCAATTGCTCGAGAATCCGTGAGACTTCATCGCAAAGCTCAGCTTCCGACAAGCGTGCATTGGTCCGACGGGCAATTTCGATTGCTTGCTTGTAGTAGCGGAGGGAGCGTTTGGACGAGCCGTTATCGCGATAACATCGTGCAATGGCACTAAGAACGTCGAGCACATTACTATCCGCCTCAAGACGGCGGAAAATTGCCAGTGCCATTGCGTAATGGGAAAGTGCTGTGGGTGTGTCGCCGCGTTGCATATGAGTGCGGCCGATCAAGAAGATTGCAATTGCGACATGGCGATCGGAACCGGCTTGGTATGCTCGGTGCAGCGCTTCAGTGAGTCGATCGAGTGCTTCGTCGATGCGGTGGAGGTCGAGCAAGATTCTGCCAAGATTCCCAAGAGTCGAGACGTATTCGTCAATGTGTCCCTGATGTTCGAGCCATGCCAGTGCTTGCTCGATGTAGCTGAGAGCGGTCTCGTAGTGACCGAGTTGGTGATACACACTGGCGATGTTGTTAGCATTCAGCGCGATGCCGAGTTGGTCACCGCGTTCCTCCTTCAAATGCAGTGACTCGAGGTAGTGTTCGAGGGCTAAATCGAGCTGGCCGATCGCTTGGTAAATTGAGGCGATGTTTGAGTGGATAGCTGATGCTCCTTTAGTATCGTTGTGCTGCCGGTACACTTCAAGCGCACGAGCCAGATGGAGTAGAGACTTGTCGTAGCGTGCCAGTTGGAAGTAGGAACCTGCTAGCGAGCTAGCGGCAGTAGCAACCTCATGCCACTGCCCAAGTTGATCATATACCGTCAGCGCTTCTTCGATTTGTTCAATGGCGCGCTCGTAGTTTTCCGCCAGATATTCAGCGTAGCCAAGAACGAGTCGAGCATCAGCGATCCCCTTCGAGTATGCCTGCTGCTGCGATAGTTCCAGGGCGCGTTGGGCGTACGCAATTGCACGCTGCGGCTGTTGCCGCTGCAACTGCCGGGCAGTGGATACGAGCAGCTCGACACGTGTGTAATTGTCGGGCGCTTGCTCGAGCAATGACTCGATCGCCTCGTCACCGACAAGGTCACGGTCGGAAGAAACTGCGGGCATACTCACACACGAAGACGATTGGTTCGTCTGATGGCGCATTCCTGCTGCATAGAATACGCCGGTCGGACTGCCGCAAAGATAGGCGACGACCAGCGTGCGATGCAAGAATTTTTCGCTACGCTGGTTCGACGATAATGCGCTCGGCAACTGCACGACCAATATGCTCCGTGTTCTGACCGACTCGGAGCACAAAGACATCATCAAAGCTGCGGTGGTGACGAAGTTCAACGACCTGTCCAATCGTCAAGTTCAGGGAGTGTAATTGTCGTAACAGAGCATCGTGTGTCTGTACTAATCCGACGATGCGGTACATAGCAGGAGGTTGTTCCGATAATACAAGGTCAGAACGTCCAGGAAGTGTACCGTCATGTTGGGGTATGGGATCACCGTGCGGATCAAATCTCGGGTAGCCCAGAAATGCATCAAGACGTTCTGTGAGATCGGCAGGAGCGACGTGCTCGAGTTGCTCAGCGATGCTGTGAACTTCGTCCCATTGATAGCCAAGTTTGTCATGAAGAAATACTTCCCACAATCGGTGCCGGCGAACGATTTGAAGGGCGGTCAAGCGCCCTTTAGCTGTCAGACGTATACCAGTGGTCCGACGGTAGGTAACAAGTTTGTTCGCTGATAGTTTGCGAACCATTGCTAACGCCGAGGCGGGGCTAACCCCTAAGTGTGATGCCAGACGCTGGAGAGTCACTTTCCCGTCAGCTGCCAAGTGCCATAGTGCCTTCAAGTAGTTTTCTTGTGAAAGTGTCGGCATCTGTTTTTGACAACAGTACAAAATGTTAAACAAAATTAGTTTCAATATTGTTGTTTCATATTTTAGTCACGACTAAAAAATAATTTTTTACTTGGCAAATGTTTATTGCTGGACTTCTTGTGTGTATTACTCCTCTTTTGGCTTTTGATACAGATGATACAACAACTACACGCAATGATTATCAAGCCAGAGAGATTGTTGTAACGGCATCACACTCGTCGGTTGAACGAAGTAATTCGCCGATGCTTGTCAGTAGTATCTCGTCGCAATTTCTTCGCGCGATAGGACTACCATCACTCGGTAACGCCGTCTGTATGATACCATCGGTACGCACCGAGGTGAATTGTCAGACATGTAACTATTCACAAGTTCGGATTAGCGGCTTAGCAGGCAGCTATACGCAGATATTGGTCAATGGGCGCCCAATTGTTCCGCCGCTCGTGTCCCTCTATGGATTGGATCAGTTTCCAACAGTAATGCTCGAGCGTATTGAGGTGCTCCGTGGTGCTGCGTCGGTGCTCTATGGTTCATCGGCAATTGCGGGTGTAGTCAATCTTGTTACGCGCAAACACTGGGAGCAAAGTAGCGTGGTCGCGCTTTCAGTGGCGACAATTGATGGTGCCGCACTGGAAACCACTGCGAATGCGTCGGTTCTCGTCGGCGGGAATGAGAATGCATCAACATCGCTGGCACTAACTGCTCACCAGCGCGTGCGCGATGGCTTCGATGCCAATAGCGATGGATTCACCGAGCTCGCTCGCCTGCGCAATACAGCGCTCAGTCTTGATGCCAACATCGGTGATAGCACAGGAGTGTTCCATGCAAGTTTGGCGGTGATTAGCGAAGAACGTCGAGGTGGTAACCGGCTGGACGAGCCCCCCGATCGTGCTGATCAAGCGGAGTATCGCAACCATGACATCGTTTTTTCGACAGCCAGTTATCTGCTTCAAACCGAGTGCTTGCAGTACGAGATTTTCGGTGCGCTCACAGCGACACGGCGAGTACATTACACAGGCATTGAGCAAGCCGATGGATGGGGACGTACGCGTTCGGTGAGCGGTATCGCCGGTGCCCATGTGTTGCATACCTTCAGAGAATGTCGGCTTCTTAATTCACTTCGGCTTGGGATTGAATTCCAGCATGAGAATACACAAGATGCTGTTCCGGCATATGGCTACCTGATAGATCAGTGCATTGGACAGGGTGGCATTTTCCTGGAAAGTAGCGGAAGTGTATCGGAGGAGGTGTCATTCGTTGCCGGTCTTCGGGCGGCGTGGCATTCAGCACTCAGAGGCACTACTCTAATCGGACGTGCTGCGCTGCTGTGGCGACCGAATGCAGCCTGGCAGGTACGGCTCAATTGGGGCGAAGGTTTTCGTGCACCACAAGCATTCGAAGTGGACATGCATATTGCGTTTGCCGGTGGCGGTGTGTCGTTTGTACGGATTACACCGAATTTACAAATGGAACGTGCCCAAAGCTGGTCACTGTCGGTAACACACCAATTCCAGCAACATGACTTCTTTGGAGAGCTAAGTCTCGACGGATTTGCAACAGTTCTCGACAATCCTTTTGTATTGGCTGATGATGGAGTCGATTTGATGGGCAATCGTATTTTACTTCGTACGAATGGCATTCGAGCACATGTTATTGGTGTGAGTAGTGAGATTCAGATGTTGTGGCATGATATAGAGCTAACTGCGACCCTGACACTGCAACGATCGGTGTATGCAACGCCGGTTCTATGGTCTGAATACCGACCACCAGAGCGCCACTTCTTGCGTACCCCAGATATCTACGGCTCAGCAATCCTTCGACTACCGGTAGGTGGCCGCATCGAGGCAGTCATCAGTGGGGTATTGACTGGCCCGATGCGTGTGCCATACATGGGCGTTCGTGGCGATCGTCTAGTAAGCACGCCGACAGTGCTCGATTGCAGTGTAGCTCTTCGATGGCGTGTTCTTGATCAAAATGCTGGTCTGGGCAAGCTGACTGCCGGTCTCGAACTCCGCAACATTTTCGATGCATACCAGCGGGATTTCGATCGAGGTCCCTACCGCGACAGTAACTACATATGGGGTCCACCCCAGCCGCGCACAGTCGGACTACGATTGGAGTGGATGCTTCAGTGACCAATGACCCGGCTCAGCACGCATATCTTGTTAGCGCTGCATTCGCACCAACGGAAATGCCCAGCGTGTCGTCCCGTTGTGCACCGTAAGAATGTATGCACCTGTAATCATCTCGCTCGGCACAGGCACAGTGAGAACTGTTTCACCGCTGGGAACCCACTGATCCGACATCGTCACAATCGGCTGACCAAGCATGTTTATCAAGGTCACTGTCAGGGATGGAATCGGAACAGGTGCTATGACCTTGAGCCAAAGGTGTTCACCGTCGATTAGGTTCGTTAGCAGCATTACGACAGGTGCAGGAGATTCGGTAACGGACTGTGTCCCACTCGATACCGTGATACTGAACATGCTATGGCTCTGTGTTGCAATGGTTGGATCAGCCGCATATCGCAGTCGTACGATGGCACTATCGGTCGGTGTGTTGGGAACCTGCCAATCCATCTGCTGCTGCGTCGCATCATAGCTGAATTGAATCGTACGCCAGGAGCGACCAGCATCGGTCGAATAATCCATGCGAATGCGGTTGACAAAATCCGACTGCCAACGAATTTTTTGTACCGAGCCCGCTGCCCAGCGTTCACCGCCATTGGGTGAAAGAAGTTGCATCTGCGGCTGCCCGATAGCAAACGGGCGGCTTTGGCTGTATACGCTCGGATCGTCGGTGCTTTCGATACGCACGACCGCACGATCGGTCGCCTGTGCTGGAATTGTCCACTGATATTGCTGCGACGAAGTATTTGCAACGAGGGTATCCCACCGTGTTCCACCGTCAAGCGAGGAGAGCAAGCGAACATTAGTGACAAGTGTGCGGGTCCAGGAAATCGTCACTCGTTCGCCAAAGCCGTATCGTTCACCACCGACTGGTGCTGTCAATTCGAGTGCCGGTATAACGATAGCAATTTTCGCAGCAGTCGTATCACCGATCGTTGGGTTAGATTGATCGAAAATTCTCACCCATACCGTTGGGAGATTTTGGTTGGGTAGTGTCCAAGTGTACGTCCGATTCGATGCGGGAATTGAAGTAGCAATGCGTGTCCACGTGCGAAGGCTGTCGTTAGAGTATTCAATAGACACTGTTTGCACCTGCGCTGATGTCCAGCGAATTTCCACGGGAGTACCCCCGACGAGCTGCTGATTGCCAATAGGATACTGGAGGAGCAGCAGAGGCGAAGAGGGCTGACGCAGGCAGCTTTGGGCAATACTGTTGCGCACAATGTTGGCAACTTGCGGTCGAAATGTCATTGTCACCGCCTGCTGAACCAAATGGCAGTAACTCATGATACTTCCCCCGTTCCACGATGGACGCGGACGAACTGGTGAGCGGTAGCATGCATCACCAATTGGAGGGTTGCCATCCTGGGTAACACAGGTGTCGAGCGGTGGTGCCCAGTAGCAATCGTGTGTATGACGGGCACCAAACACGTGGCCAATTTCGTGTGCAACGACCATTACATCCCATGTGTACTCGAGAGTCGGATAAGTATAGGTTGCTCGCACACCGCTGACGCTGTATGCACTGTTACGATTACACAGCGATGCCAAGCGCGCGATACCACCGACATCTGTTGAACTCGGTGCAGTCATCACATGCACAACGTCACGTGGTACACTTGTCCAGTTTCGATTCCAGAATTGTGAAACTTCTGTTAGCAGTGCCGAGATGTCCGTGTCGTTTTGATAAGGATCTTCTTCACCGTTGGGTGGCTCGGTCCAAATCATCACCCATGACAGCGTAAACGTAATGTTGACCTCATCTTCATACAATCGGCTTACCATCGAAAAAACTGCCGCGACGTACGATGCAACGCGGTCAGTACTACGCCCCAGACGCTGGTAAAGCGATGTTGTGGTTTCAACCGCAACGCGAGCTTGAAGCAATGGCGAATACTGCAAAATTTCGTTACCGCTTGGTGGCGGCAGCTGTTGATTGGTGTATTCTGGTAATTCTGCTGCCGAACAGACCCATCGCCATAAATTGTCAGTACGGGTTGACGAGGTCATCACGTGTACATCGGCATTGCCGTCGGTGGTACCTATTGGTTCAATGCTGAATACGGTCCCGTTGCTCCGCTGCACGATAGCATAGAGCTGTCCATCAACGATACTAAGCCAGACATGTGATCCTGGTTCTTGGGTAATCTCACCTGCAAGCGAGTATTGTGTTGGTCCTGACAGTGGACGCAGTTGCGCTGGCTCCCCTTCACGTGGAGCACGGATCGCAACCCACCACTGCGTTTGCCCATCTGCGATAGAACGCTTGCGATCCAATCGGAGAGTACCGGTCTGCCCGATTCCAATTGGAAAGTCGGCGATCTCGATTGTACGTGCTGGTAATGCTGCGACAGCACGGAGTACTGTTCGATCCACACCAAGTGCGTCAGTCCCTGCATCGAGTGTATGAGATAGCCGGTGGAGAAATAGTTGTGCCGACACACGTTCTTGTTCAGCAGCACTTGCGATCGCAATAGTCGTCATCAGGAGCACGAGTACTCGATTCATGCGAGCTTTATGGAGCAGAGTAACAAATTGTAATATGCCAAAATAAGCACCGTCTTGGAAAACGTATTGACCGTGTGATGAGTGTGATTGCAGCGATTCTGTTTATGCAACTGAATATTTTTTTCCAATTGTATCGCTAGATTTGGGGAGTATCACTGTTACACACCTGACTATGGACGAAATTACCAGTAAGGCTCTCGATTTTTCCAGTGATGTTGTGATCCATCTTGACCACTGGCAACGTCGAAATGAGTTTTCTGACGATATATTCGACCGTGCAGTTCGTGATACGGCTGAATTTTGGCTCAATGTTGCCAGCGAGAAGATTTTGTGGATCAAGCCACCGACCGAGTCATTGCGATGGCGCGCGCCACAACCAGGCACTGTTCCACCATGGTTCGAGTGGTTTGCAGACGGGGTGCTGAACGTCGCGCAAAATTGTATTGATCGGCATGTGCGCACCTGGCGCCGAAACAAGGCAGCGATTATTTGGGAAGGCGAACCAGGAGATACCCGGGTACTGACCTACTACGACTTGTACCGCGAAGTCCAGCGGTGTGC
>JAOAEV010000077.1 GCA_026416585.1 Chlorobiota bacterium
CTTTACTGCTGCAGTGGTGTGCCGATAGGTACACCCGTGAGTCGATCAAGACAGGACGGATGTATTCAACCTCTAAGCGTCGTGTCGGTGCCTTGATGTCCATACCACTCAACACTTTTCCCATGATCTCGTCGAGGAGAAACGCCACAAAGCCACCATGCATAATCCCAAGCGAGCCGCTTGTGTGCTGAGGGATTGTGAGCCAACTTTCTGCAGTACGCCCCCGGCAATTGTACAGGGCACTTAACTGTAAACTTACCGGATTGTCGCGCCCACACCCAGCACACCAATTCCCGCGGCGGGGACGAAGCAAACGAAGATGTTCTGGTATTATGCGTGGTGGAATCACACTGCGGTTCCCATGCCAAGTGATTTCGTACCACTCACCCCACGGTTCAATTGTTGTCACAAGACCAACCACGACGGATGCACTCACCCGTCCCCATTGCTGGTGGGGTGCACGATGGTACAATACACCGTCGTCGAATGCAAGGGCTTCAATATCGAATGGGACGCTCATGCTTGGTGAATAGAACAATCGCTCACCATCGAGTCGCTCGAACACATACGGCGTGTCAACTGGACGGACGTAATTCATCTCGACACCACACGGCGAACAGAACGGATAGTCAGGATACTGTCCGGTATTGTTCGGCTGCAGATTAGCGAAAAACATGTCGCGAAACCGTTCGTCTTCGATTGCGACATCGCCGTGGAAAAGCTCTCCACGCTCAGTAAGTGTATAGAAATACGATCGCATGGTTGGTGCATAGTTAATGAGCAAGGAGCAATGCTCAAAATTGATAAGCGCTGTAGTATTCATTATATCTGGCAATGCACTCTGTCAGGAAGTCTCACCAACACATCGCAACATGATGAAGCCTGAATACACTGCGCACTTGACACCGTGGGAATACAAAGTGATCGCTGAAAAGGCGACTGATCCACCTGGCGAGGGCGGCTATACAAATCATTTTGAACCTGGAACGTACCACTGCCGAGCGTGCGGAGCGCCACTGTTCGAAAGCAGTGCAAAGTTTCATTCTGGATGTGGTTGGCCAGCATTCGACCGAGAAATACCGGGTGCAATTATGCGCAAGCCAGATTTTTCGTACGGGATGGTGCGCACTGAAATTCTCTGCATGCACTGTGGTGGTCACTTGGGACACGTCTTCGAAGGCGAAGGCTTCACACCCACAAATACACGGCACTGTGTCAACAGCAGCTCGATTGTCTTCCATCCTACTGACAAACAAGAACTGGTGATAGGGGTACCTGACTTTCATCATTGCCAGGAGTTTGCATCACGGATCGAAGGTGTGCTCAGCGTTGAATGTGGTTTTGCCGGCGACGGAGCACACTTATTCGAAGCTCTTCGCATCGAGTATGATCCTCATCAAACGTCTCCCGTTAGAATCATCTCGACTCTTGTCGAACGCACAACGCAGGATCTGAGACGTAGTGATTATTGGCACTGCTTTGTCCGAGATGGTAGCCAGACGCCGGAAATACCACCGAATGTTAGCAGTGGACCTCTATTACGCTATACGCCAGCTTCAGAGGAACATCAATGGTTCTTACGTAAAGCTGGGATTGTTCGCACACAGAAGTAGCGTTACGTATTTTTGCGCCTCGAAATTGCGGTCAGGTAGCTCAGTTGGTAGAGCAACGGACTGAAAATCCGTGTGTCGGGGGTTCAATTCCCTCCCTGACCACTGGTCGAACACGACGATCACAGAACAGATGCCAGCAGTCGAATCAGCAATGATTCCGCTCGGGAACCCCGCGCCAGACTTTCGGCTCTATGATCCACGCAATAATGTTTGGCGCTCGCTTGACGAGCTTGCATCTCCCAAAGGGACAGTGATTGTGTTTATGTGCAATCATTGCCCATATGTCAAACATATTCTACCGGCTTTGCTCGACTGCGCGCGTGAGTATACTGTAAAAGGGGTTACATTTATCGGGATCAACCCTAACGATCCAATTGCATATCCAGAGGATAGTCCCGAGGAAATGGCTCGACTTGCCGATGCGATGGACTTCCCATTCCCCTACTTGTTCGACGAAACGCAACAGGTAGCGCGCGACTATAGTGCTACCTGTACACCAGACTTTTTCGTGTTCGACGGTCAGCGACGCTTGATCTATCGAGGACAATTCGATTCGTCGCGACCAAGTAACAACATTTCACCAACTGGCGCTGACCTCCGCCGAGCACTTGATGCTCTGCTGGCGGGAGAACCCGTTTTCACTGATCAGCGCCCCTCAATCGGCTGTAGTATCAAGTGGCGATAGCTGTAGCCCCTACATCCGCTCTGGCGCACCGACACCGAGTACGTGCAAGCCGTTGTGCAAAACAGTACGTGTAGCGTCAGCAAGTGCAAGCCGCACCCGAACAATTTCGTCGGTCGGTGCACCAAGAATACGACACTCGTGATAAAACGTGTGGAATGCCTCTGCCACCGTGTGTAAGTAGTCCGCGACGACGTACGGCGCCAATTGTTCGGCTGCGCGTTCGATTGTATCGGGGAATTGTGCCAATGTTCGGATAAGTGCGCACTCAGCAGGATGCTCAATCCCATCGAGATGGTGCTGGTCCATGGTTCCCGATTCAACACCAAGCTCTCGCGCATTGGCAAACACCGAGCATATCCGCGCATGCGCATACTGGAGATAAAACACTGGATTGGTTTCACTTTGTTGGCGGGCAAGGTCGAGATCAAAGACAAGTTGAGTCTCGGCAGCACGCATGACAAAAAAGTAGCGCACTACATCCGCACCAAGTTCATCAATCAAATCATCAAGTGTGTACTGTTCCCCACTGCGTTTTGAGAGCTTGAAGGGTACACCCTCTTTCATGAAGGTGACCATTTGGTGAAGGACAACACGCACTCGCGAGGTATCATAACCGAGTGCACGAACAGCTGCGAGGACTTCCTGAATCGTAGCGATGTGATCAGCACCAAAGACATCAACAACAAGATCATCCCCACGTGAGAGTTTGATGCAGTGGTATGCCATATCGGGCAAGCGATAGGTTGGCTCACCTGAGGATTTGACGATGACGCGATCGTTCTCTAAACCGAGCTTTGTGGTTGCAATCCAGGTTGCCCCGTCCTTTTCATACACTAAACCAAGCTCACGCAGTGCCGTAATTGTTTGCTCAATGTTCCCGTCGATGTAGAGGGAGTGTTCGTTGAAGTACACATCATGATGCACACCCAGTCGTTCGAGTGTTCGGCGTATCGAGGCAAAGCACCATTGCTCCCCGACTGAGCGGCAAATAGTAAGCGCATCGTCTGTTTCTTCTCGCAGCCTTTCGCCGTACTGAGCAATGACTTGGCGTGCAATCTCGAAGATGTATTCACCACGATAGCCATTCTCTTCATCGAACGGATAATCTGTATCACCCAGCAATTGCCGGTAGCGCGCGTAGATCGAACGCGCTAAGTTCTGCATCTGCCGTCCAGCATTGTTGAAGTAGTACTCACGCGTGACACGATACCCCACTGCCTCAAGCAATCGCGCGATGCTATCGCCGAGAGCGACGTTGCGCCCATGACCAGGATGAAGCGGTCCCGTTGGATTAGCACTGACATATTCAACATTAGCACGTTTGCCATTGTAGCGGTCGGAAAAACCGAACTGCTTTCCTTGCTGGAGAATGCGGGCAAGCACATCGGCAAAGTACCGCGGACGAAAACGGAAATTGATGAAGCCAGGACCAGCAATATCAACGGCAGCGATACGGTCAGGATCAGGCTGCATTGCAGTAACAATCTCTTCAGCAATCGCTCGTGGCGACTTACCAAGTCTGCGAGCAAGCTGCAATGCAACTGTTGTCGCCGCATCACCATGACTTTCGTGACGAGGCAGTTCGATTGTCGGCTCGACATCACCAAGTCCAAGTCGATCGAGAGCATCGCTGACTATTGTTCGGACAGAATCGAAAAGCATACAAATCACCAACAATTGCTCATGATTGCGAGCGCACAGGGATCAGCCGCCCGTCGGCGCTCAAATGATAAAACCTGCCATCGCCCCACAGGCTCTCGAGCTTATAGAAACTTCGCACCTCCGGACGCATCAAATGAACAACAACGTCGAAGTAATCCAGAATCACCCACCGGAGCGATTCCCAGCCTTCGCTGCGTGGTTGCTGAAGTCCAGCCCGACCGGTTTCCTGTTCGATATACTCCGCGACCGCGCGGATTTGCTGCTCCGATGAGCATGTAACGATGATGAACCACTCAGCAGGTGCGCCATCTATTTCACTAATGTCGATGGCGATGATGTCGCTACCTTTTTTCTCATCGGCACAGCGTGCACAAAGCCGTGCCATATCTCGCGAGCTTCGAATGCGGAACGCATCACGTGTGCGCTGGAAAGCTTCTGTCACCCGTTATAGAGTCGTTTATGAAACATATATCACCGAAACGGACGCAGCATTTGCCAATCTGCACCAATGACGAGACTACAGTGAAGCACCAAATCGGAATCAATCTGCCGGCGAACTGCATCGGCAGGTAAACCGACCGCATACACGACGCGCTCTGTTGCCACACTATCGCCGAGATGGTCCACAACATAGCTTCGTTCGACGGGCGTTGGTGCATTACCCGCCTCGACAACGTCGAAGCCGCGGCGACGCAAGTACTGCTGCACCCGCCGTGCAAGTTCGGGCACACCGGCACCATTGAGGACACGCAGTTGAATGACGGTGCCTGTTTCTGATTCGGTAACTGCTTCGATCGGGGGACGGACCAAAAGACGCCACACAAACGAAATTCCCAGCACGAGCACCACACCGCTCAATACCACCAGTGCAAACCAACGAAGAATGCGACGCACATCCGGCATCGGTCACTTGTATTGCCGCAGAAATTCCAGACGCTCCTGCAATCGTGCAATCGGAACGAGCAATTTGTCCTTCCCAAGAATAGCTTCCTCTTGCGAATGAAAAACGATATCGTAATCCTTGCTCATGACGATTGCCTCCTCCGGACAGACTTCTTCGCACAAGCCGCAGTAGATGCACCGCAGCATGTTGATCTCGAACTTGACGGGATAGCGTTCTTTTTCACGCTCTGTTTCGCCTGCTTGCACCTCGATCGCCAGAGCAGGGCAGACCCGCGAACACAAACCACACGCAACGCATCGCTCACCATCTTCCTCCAACACCAGCACAGGGCGACCACGATAACTGCCCAGCGGAGTCCAACGTTCTTCGGGATATTGCCGCGTAAGTTTTGGTTTGAACATCGTCTTGAACGTCAATGCCAAACCTTTGGCGATTTCTGGAAGATAGAGCTTCTCCCAAAACGACATCCGCTCAGATCGTGTATTGGTTGTTATGTTCATGACATGTACGTTTCGTTGGTTACCGAACAAAAAAGACGATTGCACCCGTGATAATGATGTTTGCCAGACCAAGTGG
>JAOAEV010000113.1 GCA_026416585.1 Chlorobiota bacterium
TCCTTCAGAGGAGACAGTGACGCACAACGGATTGACTGTAACGGCGCCGGATGGGGTGGCTGTCCTGCGCAAAAGTGCTTACCTTTTCCCTGAAAAAGTGGGACGTGGGATGATGTGCACAAAGTATCATTTGTTGGGCAGGTGGGATATGGGCTGCGGGCTATTGTGGAGAGTATTTGCCCCAGAGGCAGGAATGCTTTGTGCGTCCTTTGCGGCCGTACTGCTGCACCCAACAGCAGTGCGGCGTAGTTCCAGAATGGTCAATATCCGCTTTTTACACTCTCAGCAATGAGAAGGCAACTTTTCGAACCGCACGTAAGAGGTCATCCGCCTGAATCGCGAAGAGGTGCTCACCGCCGTTTTTTGATGAGCGGTACCAGTTAGTTTTGTTGGCAAGATTATCAGCGGACTGTTCCGTATGCTGCATGTGTATCTCGATGTCAGTACACTCAACCCGCTTCAACCAACCGGCATCGGTGTGTACACGCTGCAACTGCTACTGCACCTTATCGGACGAGAGGATTTGCAGCTTGTGCCGGTTGTTCGATTTTCTCGCTACCAAACGGCACGCGCGATCCGCCATGCGTTGGGTATTGGCTCGAGAGTACTTTGTCCACTGATGCCTTTGCCCCACAGGGGTGCGGTATTCCACGGTCCCGACTTTCGTTTGCCCGTCCGGCAATTATCTGTACCGAAGGTGATCACCTTTCACGACATGATCGCGTTCGATGCCCGCTTTGTGCCTGCAGAGTTCCGCGCCAAACGGATTGCTGAATTGCAAGCGATGGTATCTCGGCGCGACGTCGCCGCCATTATCGCTGTCTCCGAATTCACTGCGCGTGAAGTGCTGCACCATTTTCCCCACCTGAACGGACGGGTGCACGTGGTGCATCTGGGTAGCGATCGCTTCCCCGCAACACAGGGAACGGCGCGAGCGTCCGAACTGGCACTACCAGAGCGTTACATCCTGATGGTGGGGACTCTCGAGCGGCGTAAGAATATCGTTGGAGCAATCAGTGCATTTGAAATAGCCAAACGTCGTGGGATCGCCGAACAGTTGGTGCTTGTCGGCGGGTGGGGTTTTGGCTCGGAGGAAATACGTGCTGCTCTGCAGCGTTCGCCGGTAAAATCCGACATTATTTGCCTTGGTTTTGTCTCGGACGAGCATTTACCTCAGCTCTATTCTCGAGCGCGTGCGCTGCTTTTCCCCTCGTGGTACGAAGGATTTGGGTTGCCGGCGCTCGAAGCGATGCAGTTTGGTTGTCCGGTTATCGCAAGTAATTGCGGTGCATTACCAGAGACCTGCGGTACTGCTGCGGTTTATGTCGATCCAAGCTCACCGGAACGCATCGCCGATGCACTTTGCCAAGTGCTCAGCGATAGCATCTTTCGCCAACAGCACGCTGACGCCGGACGCCAACGTGCAGCATTGATGACGTGGGATGTGTGTGCTGAGCAGACAGTGGGAGTCTATCGTAAAGTAGTTAGTGGAGAAACGGGAACATCACGCTGCGGCAGTTCGATTATGGT
Organism: Chlorobiota bacterium; assembly: GCA_026416585.1. Lineage (GTDB taxonomy): Bacteria > Bacteroidota > Ignavibacteria > Kapaibacteriales > NICIL-2 > NICIL-2. The sequence goes on from JAOAEV010000113.1 coordinate 1,531, forward strand.
GTAGTTTCGCGCCCTGTTCGACGAGAGGTAATAGTGTTCCTACATGAGTGATTGGGTATTGCTGGAGGACCGGTGCGATTCCCGTGAACAGATCGAGCGGGCTTTCAAAAACAAGCAGGCGCTTATTGTGCCGTCCGCAGCGCATGGTGCATTTGTTCGGGCGTTTCTGCCGGGAGCCGATGAGCACATTGAATCATCACTACATCGCCAATCACTCGCTCGGCGGTTGTTCTTCCGGATGTTGCACCGTGCACCGCGTTTCGATCCAAATAAACCGATCCCAGGAGAAGCTGTACGCTCGGTACTCCTCTTTCGGTACGATGCCATCGGTGATTACATCGTAACGACACCCCTTCTGCGCTGGCTTCGCAGTGCGCTGCCACACATTCACCTTACAGTCCTCAGCTCCACCCGCAACGATGTGCTCATCGGTCAGGATACGTTCGTTGATCGTCACATGCCCATTGATCCACGTCGAGGATTCCATCCTTCTTGGTTTCGAGCGATCCACCGTTTGCGAGGAGACTACGACGTGGTGCTGGCCTTGGTGTACACCAACATGACCAAAGCAGCAATTCTTGCACGCGCGATTGCACCGAGAGCTGAATACATCGCACCGTGGCACCGAGAACGATCAGCGCTCTATGGGCAGGTCTTCCACAGGCAGCCGCAGTACATTCGGTGGAAACAGCATTGGGCACAGACACTGCTTGAGATCGCACGGATGATAATCTCACCTGCGGTTGCTGTTCCAGGTATGTCCCAGCAATATGTACCTCTACAACCGAGCGCATGCGAAACGGTCTGGCAGTGGCTCAAACAGCGTGAACTTGGTACACGGTTGCCGACGGTGCCGCTACATTGGGCGCGTGACTCTGGGGGATTCGAGCTGCCGATGCTGTCGGGCACATTCTACAGCGTGATCAATCTTTCGGCATATTCACCGGATCGGTGCTGGGCGCCCGAACATGCGGAAGGTGTTTTGAGAGAGTTACTCTGTCGTCAGCCAGAGATAGCGCTGATTGTCACTGCTGCACCGCACCAGTGGGACCATGCTCGCAGAGTAGTCGAGCGGCTCGGGCATTGGCGGTGCCATCTATTCTGTGGAAGTATAGCCGAACTTGTTGCGTTGATTGCCGGTGCTGCATCTGTGATTTCACCGGATACAGCGGTTGTTCACATAGCTGCAGCACTCGGCAAGCCCGTCGTGGGACTCTATGCTGCAGCTATCAAACTGGCAGAATGGTATCCATTTGGTGTGCCATTTGTCGGTGTATTGAGTCCGGTGGAGGATGGGATTAGCTATGTATCGCCAGGGTCGGTTGTCGCTGCAGTTACGGAGTGGACGCAGAATAGTTTTGCAGAGTGCTCTCGTTGAAATGCCTGATTTTCAGCAGGTCCAATAGTGCCGTTATCCGTTCCATATGGTGAAGCGGCAACACTGTTTTTATTTCGCTTGATGGTACTGTGTCTGCCCGGTTGCCTCGCGGTGTAATTGCGTTGGGCTTTGTTTCGCTTGCCATGGATCTATCGTCGGAGATGATCCACAGTTTGCTGCCGGTCTTTTTGGTAACAGTACTGGGAGCATCAGCGATGTCGGTTGGCGTTATCGAGGGAGTTGCAGAGGCGGCAGTCTCAGTTGCCAAGATTTTTTCTGGTATGATTTCTGATTGGGTCGGGCGTCGCAAGCCCCTGGTACTGTTCGGCTACGGTTTGTCTGCACTCACCAAGCCGCTGTTCCCATTAGCCACGGGGATTGGTACGGTGCTCGCGGCACGTTTTCTCGATCGCGTTGGCAAAGGCATTCGTGGCGCTCCCCGTGATGCGCTTATAGCCGACATCACGCCGGGACCACTGCGCGGTGCTGCCTATGGGTTACGCCAAGCAATGGATACGGCTGGTGCTTTTGCTGGACCGCTTGTTGCCATGGTTGTGATGGTGATGACCCACAATGACTTTCATCGTGTGTTTTGGATAGCGGTCATCCCAGCGGCGGTGTGCGTGTTTCTCATCATGGTGGGTGTCGATGAACCGCGCCTAACGCGTCCGCAGCCACTGGGGCGTGTACTACTGTCACGAGCCGATCTTGCTCGTCTGCCTGCCCGTTATTGGCAGGTGGTAATCTTGGCTTTTATGCTGACATTGGCGCGGTTTTCGGAAGCGTTTCTCCTTTTGCGGGCAGAGAATGTTGGCGTGTCCCTTGCCTGGACTCCGATAGTGTTGATCGTGATGAACGCTGTGTACGCGGTATTTGCATATCCACTCGGTAAGTTGTCTGATTCGTGGAGCCGTCGTGGATTGCTGCTGCTGGGTATTAGTGCACTGATAGTTGCTGATATAGTGCTGGCGACTGCCTCTGATGCTTGGGTAGTAGTCATTGGTGCGGGGTTATGGGGTCTGCACATGAGTGCAACGGAAGGACTCATTGCGGCGCTTATCGCTGAGACTGCACCGACATCGTTGAGGGGCACTGCATTCGGTCTTTTCCACTTAGTGAGCGGTGTTGCACTCTTGCTTGCCAGTACCATTGCAGGTGGACTGTGGACTCTGCTCGGACCAGCAGCCACATTCAGCGCAGGGGCTGTGTTTGCTGCAATCGCTGCTATTGGGCTTGCTTCCCGTCGGTTACGGTAGAGATTGTTGCAGATTGGTCGCAAAGCAGATTTGCCGACAAGGGTCGCTGTGTCATACCGATGAACAACACCTCCACTTACTGTGTAGCCCAGCTCCTCACACAACGACACGGTGAAAATCTCTACTTTCGACGCTTTGCTATTTTCGCCCCAGCACCATGTGGAAACCTGTCTGCACCGGCGAGTCAGAGGTGGGTAGGAGTTGGTGGAGACTCACAGCGCAGCAGGGTCAAATGGTGCAGAAAGCTGTGGTGCTGCCATCGGTGCACGTATACAAAGCGATGCATTGCATGACAGCACTGCAGATAGGATAGCACACGTGTTTCAATAAACAGGAGTCTCCCATGGCTCGCCTCCGATTTAGCCGTGTTGTTGGTGGAAAGAGGAATTCCACCCTCTCGTCGCATCCTACTCGCCGAGATATCCTGGGGCTGGCTGCCGCCTCGATTGTTTCTGTTCCTGCTGGACTGGAAATACTTGCTCGCTCTTCCTCCGCCCGCTTGACGATTGAACAAACCACCGACGGGATTCGTTGTGCGGTAGGGAACGATGCGTGGGAAATTCGTCCTTCCCTTTTTGGCGGAAAGCCTCGTCTGTCCTTCGAGCAGAGCAGTTCCGCAACCACTATCATCCTTCGCAACGCAACATTTCCTGGTACTGATCTCCCTGCCGATTTCGTCTGCCACATTGCGCATCAACGCTCTCGAAATGTTGCACAGCTGGACTTTGCATTTGGTCCGTCGTTCCAGTTCGTGCTGGAAGAGTGGCTTGCCGGGCAGCATTGCTCACGAATTATTACGGCATTGGACCGCACAATCCACTATGGCGAGCACGTTACGCTGGTTCTCGAAGGCTCGTTTCTTTGTCGGTTTTTACCGGATTGGGCATTCGAGCTTATCAGCCAAGGAGGTAGCATCCAGCTTGTCACGGAAGAACTCCGTGCTTCTACCAATGCACTGCGTGGTGCGCTCCTTTCACGCACTGACGACAGCATGATAACACAAGCGCCACGCCG
>JAOAEV010000024.1 GCA_026416585.1 Chlorobiota bacterium
GAGCGACGCTCCATGCCTGCTGATAAATATTGGACTGCGATGTACTCACCATAGCGATCAACGATGAGTCCAGGCAAGAAGTCCGCTTCACCGAACACCAGGCGATACGTGGTGCGGTCGGCGTAAAATGATCGTCGCAACGCAAGAGCACGTGCGATGCGCTGTCGGAAGAATGCACTGTCGGCATCGCCGTTCCACGAAAGCAATCGTACAGCGATTTTGCTGGTCGGGTGGTAAAAACCTGAGCCGAGATCATGCTGATCGGCAGTTTCCAAGCGTACAAGTTCTCCTGCTTCGATTGCTGGCAGCGGCGGTTCGAGTTCATCGCGGTAAACCCACAGGTGACCGCGACGAATTCGGCGCTGTGCGCCGGGACGCAGGCGAAGAACGGATGTCCAACGCATCGTTACAGATGGTAGAGGAAACGCTTAGTGAACCAAAATGTTGACAAGTTTCCCTGGAACGATAATGACCTTTGTGACCGTCTTGCCGTCGAGATAGCGCTGAATGTCCTGGCACGAGAGTGCACGCGCGCGAAGCTCTTCGCTATCGAATTCTGCTGGCACGGTGAGCTTAGCGCGAACTTTACTGTTGACCTGCACCACAATCTCGACCGTATCGTCGGCAATAAGCTGCTCGTTCCAGTCGGGGAATGGGTGGGTTGCCAGGGAGCCAGTGTGACCGAGCAGGCTCCAAAGCTCTTCGGCGATGTGTGGGGCAAACGGCGCCAGCAGCAGCACGAACAGTTCCATCGCCTGGCGTGGGCGCTGTTCCTGGCGTGAAAATTCGTTGACGAAAATCATGAGCTGCGCAATCGCAGTGTTGAACGATAGCGACTCGATATCCTCCCGCACTTTCTTAATGGTGCGGTGGAGTATTCGCTGCTGCTCGCGAGTCAGTGGGATGTCAACAATTGCGCTGCTGAGTGTGCCGTCGGGGTGTGTGTACATGCGCCAAATGCGGTCGAGAAATCGTTTGATGCCCTCAATGCCTTTGCTCGACCATGGCTTGGTTGCTTCCAGCGGACCAAGAAACATTTCGAACAGGCGCAGCGCATCGGCACCGTACTGGTGCACAATGTCGTCGGGATTGACTACGTTGCCGAGCGACTTGGACATTTTGCGCCCATCCTCGCCCAGAATCAACCCCTGGTGGAACAGCTTGGCGAATGGCTCCTTGGTGGGGACGTAGCCGTAGTCGTAGAGCAGCTTATGCCAAAAGCGCGCGTAGAGCAGGTGAAGAACGGCATGTTCTGCACCACCGATGTACAGATCCACACCACCACGATTGGGATCGGTTCCGAGCCAATAGCGCAGCGCGTTAGGATCGGCAAAGCGGTCGTCGTTGTGTGGATCGCAAAACCGCAGGTAGTACCAGCACGATCCCGCCCACTGCGGCATGGTGTTGGTTTCGTAGTGTCCTCGTTTACCTGTTTTTGGATCGAGAACATTCATCCATTCAGGGACGGTTGCCAGGACGCTTTCGCCTGTTCCGGTCGGCTTGAACTCGTGAACATCGGGCAGTTCTAGTGGAAGCTCGTCGTCGTCGAGAATACGTCGTGTGCCGTCGTCAAAATGGATGATTGGGATCGGTTCACCCCAGTAGCGCTGCCGCGAAAAGAGCCAGTCACGGAGTTTGTAGCGAACCGCGCGCCGCCCGATACCGCGGTGTTCGAGCCATGCGATGATGCGTTCTTTTGCTTGCTGTGTTGGCAGTCCGTCGAGCGATACTTCGTCGCTGTGTGAGTTATAGCTGATGCCATCGTCAGTGAATGCCTCCGTAAGCGGCTCATTGAGTTCACCGGTGCTTGGTTGTACGACAACAGCAATCGGCAGCCCATATGCAGTGGCAAATTCGAAGTCGCGCTGGTCGTGGGCTGGTACTGCCATGATTGCGCCGGTGCCATAGTGGGGCAACACGTAATCGGCAGTCCAAATAGGTATTTCGCGTCCCGTTGCGGGATTGAAGGCATATGCGCCGGTGAAGACTCCCGTTTTGTCGCGTGCAAGCTCTGTACGTTCCAGATCGGTTTTGCGTTGGGACTGCGCACGGTAGCTAATGACGTCGTCTCGATACTCCGGCTCGCTGATCTGCTCGACGAGTGGATGCTCAGGCGCCAGTACTAAGTATGTAGCGCCGAACAGTGTGTCAGGTCTTGTGGTGAAGACCGTCACTGATTCTTCCGTACCGATGACTGGGAACGTGATTTCAGCTCCCTCGCTTTTTCCGATCCAGTTTCGCTGCATTTCTTTGGTGCTTGGGGGCCAATCGACCAAGTCCAAGTCAGCCAGCAAGCGTTCAGCATAGGCAGTAATCCGTACCATCCACTGCCGCATCGGACGGCGCTCGACGGTGTAGCCTTTCTCGCGCCATTCATCAACTTCTTCGTTGGCGAGTACGGTGCCCAGTTCTTCGCACCAATTGACGGGCACCAGTGCCATATATGTCAAGCGATGCTGGTCGCGATATGCCTCGACGTCAGCGACATCGGGTGGAATTGGTAGTTCTTCGATTGGTCGTGCGCGTTGCTGCTGGTGGTCGTACCACGAGTTGTAAATCAGGCGAAACATCCATTGCGTCCAGCGATAGTAGCATGGCGCGGTCGTGTTGATCTCGCGTGACCAATCGTAGCTGAACCCAAGCATTTTGAGCTGACGCTTGAACGTCGCGATATTCTCGGCGGTCGCGATACGTGGGTGAATCCCGGTAGTCATTGAGTAGCGTTCAGTCGGCAAACCGAATGCGTCCCAGCCCATTGGGT